>DASSHB010000065.1:0-58469 GCA_035693125.1 Candidatus Limnocylindrales bacterium
CCAGGCCGCCACGTTGAAGCGGTCCTCGGTCAGGGCGAACCGGCGCGGCCGGAACCCGTGCTCGGTCAGCCAGTCGAACACGAACTGGCCGGCCGGACCCTCGCTCCCGGTCGGGCTGTCGATGTTGCCGAGGGCCAGGGCCAGGTCCACGACCTCTTGCGGATCGATCCGGGCGACGACGTCGTCGGGGGTCACGGGGCCTCCTTCTGAGACGCGGGTCCTCCGCGTGCCGCTGGGTGGGTGGCCGGCGCGGGCTCGGCGAGCCGCGCGGGCTCGGCGAGCCGCGCGGGCACGACCGCGTCGATCCTGGCCGGGACGCCGATCCTGGCGGCGGCCGACGCGATGAACAGGACGCCGGCGGCGACGACGATCGCGGCCTGGACGCCGAGATGGTCCATGACGAACGCCAGCAGGACCGGGCCGATCAGCGCCCCGAGGTCGGACGAGAACCGATAGCCGCTCAGGGCCATCGTCCGCTGCTGGGGCGGGACGATCTCGGAGAGCAGGGCCGTCTGCGAGCTCGAGAAGAAGTCGCCGCAGCCGATCGCCGCGGCGACGAGCAGGAACGACAGGTAGTCGCCGGTCAGGAGGAACACGAGGTCCCCGATCGCGACCGCGGCGAGGCCGATCGCGATGACCCGCCGCCGGCCGATCCGATCCCCGAGCATGCCGCCCGGGGCCATGACGATGAAGCCGCTGAGCGCCATCGCCGCGATGGCCGTGGCGATCGAGAAGCCACCCAGCCCCAGCACCGACGCAGCGTAGAGCGGCAGGATGGTGTTGCGCACGCCGTGGCGGTGGATCATGTTGGCCACGACGCCGCCGTTCGTCACGAGCAGAGCCACCGTCCGCGGCCGGCCATGGAGGACGCGCGGGTCCGGAGCGGTTCCGGCCGGAGCCGGCCGGCGGCGGAGCTCCACCCGCCCGATCATCGGCAGGAGGATGGCCGCCGCCGCCACCGCGAGGACCGCCGTGACGGCGAACGTCGCACGCCAGCCGGCGATCGCTCCGAGCGCGCCGCCCAGCAACGGGAAGAGCGCGATCCCGACGTTGTTCGCCATCGGGTAGAGACTCATCACCTTGCCGCGGTCGGCGTCGGTGGCCGTTCCGCTGAGCGCCGCGAGGATCACGGTGGCGAGGATCGCGACGCCCACGCCGCTGCCGATCCGGGCGGCGATCAGGATCTCCACCGAGCTCGCGCCGAGCCCCACGATCGAGGCGACGACGAGGAGCACGGCCGCGATCAGGCTAAGCCGGAACGGTGGAACCCGGGTCGCGAGGAAGCCCGCCGGCAGGTCGACGATCAGCCGGGCAAGCCCGAACGCCCCGACGATCAGCCCTGCCGTGGAGATGCTGACGCCGAAGTCGTCACGGATCTCGGGCAGGAGCGGGGTCATGATGTTCGTCGCGGAGACGGTGCAGAGCATCGCCGCGCCGAGGAGGATCGCGTCTCGGGGGAGCGATGCACCGGGCAGCCGAAGGCGCGCGGCCCGCGGCGCGCTCATGCCGGCCCACCAGCAGGCTCGACGGCCGCAGCCTCGGCGGTGGCGACCTCGGCCGGAACGCCGAGCCACGCGATCAGTCCGCCGGACGCGACGATCGCGGCGCAGACGACGATCGCCGCCGATGGCCCGAAGACCTCCATCAGGGAGGCGAGGAGCAGCGGGCCCACGAGGGCGCCGATGTCGACGAAGAACCGGTAGCCGGCCAGGACCTGGGCCCGCTGGCGGGGTGCGACGAGCTCGGACAGAAGGGCGGTCTGGGAGCTGCCGAAGAAGTCGCCCGAGCCGACGATCGCCGCCGCGAGCAGGTACGTCCACCAGCTGCCGGCGCCGAGGAACGTCAGATCACCGATCGCGAGGACGATCAGGCCCACGACGACGATCCGGCGCCGCCCGATCCGGTCACCGAGCCGGGCGCCGGGGGTGACCACCAGGATGCCCACGATCGCCATGACCGCGATTCCGGCCGCGATCTCGAAGGGGCCCAGGAGGAGCACGGACGCGGCGAAGAGCGGCAGCAGGGTGTTCCGGAAGCCGTGCCGGTTGATCATGTTGCACATGACCGTCGCGTAGACGGAGCCGATCGCCAGGCGCCGGCGGCCCGTCGAGAGCTCGAACGCGCGGGCCTCCGTCCGGCCGCTCACCGCATCGCGTTTCTGGCCGCCTTCGATCCGGCCCAGGAGCGGCACGAGGATCGCCCCGGCGACGATCGCGCCGACGGCCGCCACGACGAACGTGACCCGCCACGACAGGACGGACCCGATCAGCCCGCCCAGCAGCGGATATGTCGCGATCCCCGTGTTGTTCGCGAGCTGGAAGACGCTCATCACCTGGCCGCGGTTGGCTGGTCCCGCCGTCCAGCTCAGCGCGGTCAGCGTCACCGTCGTGATCAGGCCGCTGCCCAGGCCGGAGGTCACCCGGGCGAGGATCAGCCACTCGACCGACGGCGCCAACGCGCCGACGGCGGAGCCTGCCGCGAGGAGGACGACGCCGGCGAAGGCGAGCCGGCGCTCGCCGATCCGGTCGAGGATCACCCCGGACGGGAGATCGGTCAGGAGCCGGGCGAACCCGTACGTGGAGACGACGAGGCCGGCCGTCGCGATCGAGATCCCGAACTCGCCCTGGACGTTCGGCAGGAGCGGGGTGAGGATGTTCGTCGCGGCGATCGCGAAGAACAGCGCGATCCCGAGACGGCGGGCGTCGGGCGGGATCGCCGCCAACATTCCGCCGTCCGCGGACGGTGCGGAGGGGCGGCGGCCGATCCGCACCGCGCGTCAGCCGCCGGAGCGCGGGCCGGAGCCGTTCCGGTCGGCGTTGCGGCCGGGACCGTCGGCGGCAAGGGGCGCGAGCTCGGTCGCACCGGTCGCAAGGGTCGCCTCGAGATCGGCCGGGGTGATCGTCTCGGGCGCGAGCGCGAGGTCGCGCCGCGAGGCCGCCGTTCGGACCACGAGCTTCCGGACCTGGCGAGCGTCGAGACCGGCCGCCGCGCACGAGGCGGCGATGGCCGACAGGTCGCCGTCGGCGGCTGCCCCGACCTCGCGCAGCGTGTCCGCCAGGATCGTCGCGATCGCCGCGGCGGGGGGCAGGCCGATCTCCTCCATGAGGTCGGCCCGCGACAGGAACGCCGGATCCACGCCGGAGCGGAAGTTCGTCGTCGCCAGGAACAGGACGTTCGGGCAGGTTCGGGCCACCTGGTCCACGCCGGCCAGGACCGCGTCCGTCGCGCGGTGGACGTCGACGGGGTTCGTCTCGAGCGAAGCACCGGTCCGGTTCACGACGAGCGACTCGACCTCGTCGACGAGGACGATCACCGGCTTGGCGCGCCGGGCGAGGTCCGGGATCGTCCGCTCGAACAGCCGGCTGACGGCCCGCTGGCTCTCGCCGAGGAGCTGGCTCGGGAAGGCGTGCGGGTCGATGTCCACGAACAGGATCGTCTCGCCCAGGACGCGCGCCGCCTCATCGGCGAGGCCGCCGGCGAGCGTCGTCTTGCCGGTCCCCGGCGGCCCGGACAGGACGAGCAGCCCATGGAGTCCCAGGCCGATGTCGCTCGTCCGGCCGCGCTGTCGGAGGCAGAACAGGACGTAGTTCAGGAGACGGTCCTTGACGCCCTCGGCGACGATGATCCGCTCCCAGCGGCCGCGCCAATCGTCGTCGGGGAGCTCGGTGAGACGGACGATGCCCTCGACGCCGGGCGGGACCTGGACGCTGGGCACCGATCAGCCCTCCGGCCGGCCGTCGAGGTGGTCCGGCCAGACGACGCCGCTCAGGTCGGGCGCATCGAGCGTCGGCAGCTCCTCGAACAGGTTCAGCGGATCGAGCAGGATCCGCATCATGTCGTACAGCGCGTCGAAGTTGTGGACCCGGACCAGGCGCGCCGTCTCGGTCTTCGACGCGTTGAAGTGCTGGTGCATCTGCCAATGGTCGACGACGACCAGGTCGCCGGCTTCCCAGTCGTGGCGCTCGTCGTCGACGATGCTGTAGCCGCGCCCCGACACGCCGTACAGCCAGGCCTCGCCGCCGTGCCGATGGCGCGACTGGTAGAGGCCCGGGGCGAGCTCGTGCATCACGGCGCTCAGGCCGGCGGTGTGGTAGCCGATCGACTTGTCGACGAGGAACAGGCTCCGCGCGCCGCGCTTCGTGACGAGCCCGCGGACGTCCTCGAAGCGGGTGACGAGCCGGGCCGAATCCGTGCCCTCGAACTGGCGGGCGAGCCGCTGGGTGCGTCTCGCGTACGGGTCGTCGCCGGCGATCGGCTCGATCTGGCGTGGCCGCGGCGGGAGATCCTTGACCGGCGTGTCGCCGCCATCCTCGAGCAGGGCGACGCCGAACTGCTCGAGCATCGGCTGGACGCTCCACGTCTGGAACACCGCCGGCTTGTCCCCGTCGTTGCCGTGGCGATGCCAGGCCCAGCTCGGGAGATGGAGGGTGTCCCACGGCCGCCACTCGATCCGCTGCCCGTCGATCTCGGTCCAGCCCGCGCCGGACTCGACGAACATGATGGCGTCCCACGAATGGCGGTGGATCGTCGTGGTCGTTCCGGGCGCGATCTCGTGGACCGTGGCGTCCAGGTTCTTCGTGGGCCGGTCGCCGTCCCAGCCGGCGTAGACGCCGCGCCGCATCCGGCGGCTGGGCACGTCGACCATCGTGACGTCGGCGCGCCGGATGACCTTCTTGTGGTAGCCCTTCCACTCCTCGAGGAGCGCCTCGCGCCGCTTCTTCTGGACCTCGTAGTGGGTGACCTGGGTGTGGGTCGTGGTCTTCATCGTCTCCCTCTCCGGGACGCGGCCGCGGCCGGTGCGGGGCCGCCGGCGTGACCCTCGGGCCTCGCGGGGATTGTAGCCAAACGGCGCGGGTTTGTGTGCAAGATTCGTGGGCCCCGGGCGGCGCCGCGCGTCAGCGCTCGAGCCGGAAGAGGTCCCGGGCGTTCTGGCCGAGGATCCGTCGCTTGGCGGCCTCCGAGAGGAAGGGCAGGTCCCAGATCGTGCTGGGCAGGTTGAAGTCCCAGTGCGGGTAGTCGGAGGAGAACAGCAGCTGGGTCTCGGCGTTGATCGCCTTCAGCGTCGTCTCGAGCAACCCGTAGTCGTGGTTCTCGATCGGCTGCGTCGTGTAGAACATCTCGCGCATGTAGTCGCTCGGGAGCTTCTTCAGGAGCGGCGCCTCCGACGAGCGCATCAGGTACTCGTTGTCGAGCCGTTGCATCAGGAACGGGATCCAGGCGAGCCCGCTCTCGATCCAGAGGAGCTTCAGGTTGGGGAACCGCTCGGGGATGCCGTTCATGACCATGTTCGTCATGTGGACGAGGTTGTAGAAGATGAAGCCCAGGGCGTGGACCGAGAGGAACTTGTTCATCCCCTCGAACATCCGCTCCTGCTGGTGGTAGATCGCGTGGAACGAGAGCGGCAGGCCGCGCTCCTCGATCGCGCGGTAGACCGGCATGTAGTCGTTGGCGTGGACCGCCTTGTAGCGGGCCGAGGTGACCATGAACCCCACGACACCCGGGTTGTCGCCGAACTGCTCGACGAACCGGACGCACGCCTCCGGCTGGTTCATCGGCAAGTAGACCATCGTCTTGATCCACGGCGACCCCGGCAGGACCTCCTCGGTCAGCCAGCGGCTGTAGGCCCACGCGAGCTGGGTCTCGATGAACGGGTCCGGATGCATCCCGAGCGCGAGGAGCGCGGTCGGGAAGACGACCTGGTAGTCGATCCCGATCGCCGCCATCTCCTTCCGCGAGAACTCGGCCTCGGGGTGGACGGTCCGGTCCTCGAACGACTCGTGGTTCTCGTTCCGGTAGCGCAGGATCCGGCCCGACAGGCTGTGTCGCTGCGGGCTGCGGAATCCGGGGTACATCAGCCCGCTCCGCTCGCCCATCCGGGCCTCGTTCCGGAGGACCTCGTCGGGGATGTACTTGATGATCTCGTGGTAGTGGGTCATCTCGTTGAGGTGATGGGCGTCCGCGTCGACGATCAGGACGTCCTTGAAGCCGCGCTCCTCCGCCTGGCGGGTCGCGTTCGCGAGATGGAAGGTCGTGTCGTAGCCGGCCCGCTCGCCGGTGTTGAAGATGACCGGCTCCACGGGGTCGCTCGTGATCGTCATCCGATGTTGCTCCAGCCGCGCCACAGCGCGAGCTCGAACAGCTCCAGGTTGACGACCTCGGTCAGCGCGACGCAGGTCACGGCCACGTCGGTCGCGGTGACGCGCTCGGCCCCGAAGGCCGGGAACGCCTCGCCGCGGTCGCGCTTCGCCGCGTAGAGCCGAACCGCCGCAAGCAGCAGGTCCTGGACGGCCTCGGGCGGCACGTCCGCGCTGCGATCGGCGGCGAGGAGCGCCTCCGCGAGGGCGAGGATCCGGGGCGCCTCGGCCGCAACGGCCGCGCCCGCGGTATCGACGTCGGTGGTCTGGAGCTCAGGCCCGGACATAGACGGCGCCCTCCCGTGCTTCGGCCTCGTAGCGGCGCAACCGGATCCGCCGGTCCGCGGCGCAGATGCCGGTCTCGATGTCGTACTCCCAGCCGTGCCAGGGGCAGACCAGGTGGATCTCGGTCTCGGAGAATCGGTCACCGACGTGGCGCTGCTGATCGTCGAGGATCGCCTCGACCTTGCCGATCAGCATGCCCTCGCCGACCGGCCCGCCCATGTGGCGGCAGACGTTCTCGAAGGCATAGAAGCGGCCGGCCCGCTCGAACACGAACACGTCCCGGTCGTCGACGCGGACCAATGCCCGGCGCCCGTCCGTGTAGTCCTCGACGCGGCCGGCGTAGACCTCGGGCATGGACTCGCGCTCCTCCTCGGCGGCGGCGGCCGGAGCCTCGAACGGGAACCGGATTGTACACGAGAAGCCTCTGGATGTGGACAATCCATGGGGTCTCGTGGTCCAATGCGACGACCGCCCAGACCCCTCTCCCCAGGCCCATCCCGATCGCCGGAGCCGTCCATCGCGATCGTGCCCGGGCCGCCGCCCACGAGGTCGAGATGCAGCGTTGGTTCGGTTCGGATCTCCTCGTCGACCGGCTCGCCGGACTGGGCGTCCGCTACGTCGCGCTGAACCCCGGCGCGTCGATCCGCGGGATCCACGACTCGCTCGTCAATCCGCCCGGGCGGGCCCCGGAGCCCTTGCTGGCCCTCCACGAGGAGATCGCCGTCGCGATGGCCCACGGCTTCTCGAAGGCCGGCGGCGGCACGATGGCCGTCGCGGTCCACGACACCGTCGGGCTCCTTCACGCGAGCATGGCGATCTTCAACGCCTGGGCGGATCGCGCGTCGCTCCTCCTGTATGTCGGGACGGGGCCGCTCGACGCCGCTCGGCGGCGACCCTGGATCGACTGGATCCACACCGTGAACGACCAGGGCGCCCTCGTCCGGGACTTCACGGTCTGGAACGACCAGCCGACGAGCCCGGAGGCGCTCCTCGCCAGCACCGATCGGGCCTGGGCCGAGATCCACCGGCCGCCCGTGGGGCCGGCCGTGATCAGCCTCGACGTCGATCTCCAGGAGGTCGAGGTCGACGCGGCCGCCTTCGCCGCTCGACTCGCCCGGCCGGCACCGGCTGTCGCGCGCTTTGCGCCCGATCCGACCGTCGTCGAGGAGATCGCCCGCGGGCTCCGCGCGGCGACGGCACCGCTCTTCGTCACGGACCGCCCACTCAGCGCGGCCGCCTCGCGGGCCCTCGTGGAGCTTGCGCGGCGGACGGGCGGTGGTCTCCACGAGGTCGGCGGCGGCGCCTCGTTCCCGGTCGGGCTGCCGAACGACGTCACCGAGGGGGTCGAGGCCGCGATGTCGGCCGCCGACTACCTCGTCCTCGTCGAGGCTCGCGACCCCACCTGGGCGTTGGGCGCGGTCGATCTGCACACGCGCAAGAGCCTGACCGGATGGCGCGGCGGTCCGGCCGCGAGCATCGGCCTGGTCGGCGCCTCGGACAAGTCGTGGATGGTCGTCGAGTCGCCCGGCCCGGATCGCCTGGAGCTGACCGCTGAGCCCGAGCTCGCGCTCGCGGCAGTGCTCGATGCCTGGGGCGACGACGTCCGCCCGCTCGCACCGGCCTTCGCGGCGGCGGCCGCGACGCCGCCGCCGGCATTGCCCGACGCTCCGAGCGACGTCCGCGGGATCCATCGCGGTCACCTGGGCCGCGCGATCGCGGCCGCCCTGGACGGCGTCGAGTGGTCGGTCGCCAATGGCGTCATCGGCAACTGGGCGCGGCGGACCCTGCGGTTCCAGGACACGAGCCAGTTCCTCGGCCGCTCCTTCGCGGGCGGCCTGGGCTACGGCACGGGCGCTTCGCTGGGTGCAGCTCTGGCCTGGCGCGGCAGCGGGCGGGTCGTCGTCGACCTCCAGGGTGACGGTGACTTCCTGTACACGCCGCAGGCGCTGTGGACGGCCGCCCACCACGGCATCCCGCTCCTCGTCGTCCTCGACTCGAACCGGAGCTACTTCCAGGACGAGCGCCACCAGCGGGCGATGGCCCGCAACCGCGAGCGGCCGGCGGAGCGCGTCGGGGTCGGGATCGCGATCGACGATCCGGCGATCGACCACGCGGGCCTGGCCCGCAGCCTCGGCCTGGAGGCGATCGGACCGATCGGCGACTACGCCGAGCTCGAGCCGGCCCTCCGCCGTGCCGTCGAGGTCGTCCGGTCCGGCGAGCCGATCGTCCTCGACGTGCGGACGTCGCCGAACTGAGCAGGGGCCGGCCGGGCCGGCGCGCGATCAGCGCAGGCGGACGTTGACCGCCTTGATCCGGGTCATCGACAGGACCTCCTCGAGGCCGTGCTCGAGACCGACCCCCGAGTCGCCCCAGCCCCCGAACGGCACGGCCGGGAAGCGGGTCTCGACGTCGTTGATCCAGACGTAGCCGGTCTCGATCGCGTTGGCCATCCGGAAGGCGCGGTCGATGTCCTGGGTCCAGATCGCGGCCGTCAGCCCGAACGGCCCGTCGTTGGCCATTGCCAGGGCCTCGTCCTCGGAATCGAAGGTGAGGGCGGCGAGGACGGGCCCGAAGACCTCGACGTCAGCGAGCTCGCTGCCACGGGCCACCTGGTCGACGACCGTCGGCTCGAGGAAGGCACCGGCGCCGAGTGGCCCGTCCTCGATCGCGCGGCCGCCGGTCAGGACGCGGGCCCCATCGGACGCCGCCCGGTCGACCATGTCGACGACCCGCGCCCGGGCCGACTTCGTGATCATCGCCCCCATCTCCGTCCCCGGGTCCGTCGGCATCCCGATCCGGATTCGCCGGGTCCGCTCGACCACCCGCTCGAGGACGTCGTCGGCGATCGAGCGATGGATGATCAGCCGGCTCGTCGCCCCGCAGCTCTGGCCCTGGACGCGGGCGTAGTTCATGCCCCGGACGATGTTCGCGGCGACCTCGTCGAGGTCGACGTCGGGGAAGACGACGATCGGGTTCTTGCCGCCCAGCTCGAACGTCATCGCCTTGACCCGACCGCTCGCCGCCGCGGCGGCCTGGATCTTCAGGGCGGTCGGCGTGCTGCCCGTGAACGTGATCCGGAGGATGTCGCGGTGGGCGGCGATCGCCGCGCCGGTCGCAGGACCGCCGGCCACGACGTTGATCACGCCGTCCGGGACGATCCCTGCGGTGATCTCGGCGATGGCCAACGGGCTGAGCGGGGCCAGCTCGGACGGCTTGATGATCACGCAGTTGCCCGTGACGAGGGCGGTCGCGATCCGCGAGGCCGTGAACATGGCCGGGTGGTTGAACGTGACCATCCGGGCGACGACGCCCCATGGCTCGCGCGCGGTGTAGTGCAGACCCGGCAGGGGGATCGTCTCGCCCTTCGTCTCGAACGCGAGACCGGCCGCCTCGTGCATCTGGTGGATGCCCTTCGCGATGTCGGCCCGCATCGCGACGAGCGGATTGCCGGTGTCCAGCGCGTCGAGCGTCGCGATCTGGTCCTGGTGCTCCGCGAGCCGGTCGGCGAGCTTGCCGACGAGTGCGGCGCGGTCGCGGGCCGGGGTCGCCCGCCAGGCCGGCCACGCGGCCTGCGCCGCCCGCACGGCCCGGTCGACGCCGGCTTCACCAGCGTCGGCGATCCGCCCGATCAGGGCCCAGGTCGCGGGGTCGCGGACCTCGAGCAGGTCCCCGTCGGGATCATCGAACCGGCCGCCGATCCACGACGTGTAGGTCCGGACGTCGGCTTCGGCGGGGGCTGCGGCGAGCTCGGCGATGGACATCGGTCGGGTCTCCGTGGGGGTCTCGGACGCGCCCCCGAGTGTATGCAATCCGGCCTGGAATGTACACATTCCGGCGGCGCCCAGCGCGGCGCTCAGCGCGGCGGCCCGGCGCGGCGGCCGGCCGGCTCGAACCGCCGTCAGCCGCCCAGGGCGAGGATCACCAGCAGGAGGCCGTTCATCGTGACGACCGTCGCGGCGACGACGGCTGCCGTCACGGTCAGCGCCCGGCGGTTCGTGAGCGATCCCATCACCGCCCGCGAGCCGGTCAGGTGGACGAGCGGGATCAGCGCGAACGGGATCCCGAGCGACAGGATCACCTGGGACAGGATGAGGACCATCGTCGGCTCGAGGCCCAACGCCAGGACGACCATCGCCGGCGCGATCGTGACGAGGCGCCGGATCCAGATCGGGATCGCCCGCCGGATGAAGCCCTGCATGACGACCTGGCCGGCCATCGTCCCGACGCTCGAGCTCGACAGGCCCGACGCCAGGAGGGCCAGGACGAACAGGAGGGCGGGCAGCGCACCGATCGTCGCCGCGAGCGCGTCGCGCGCGCCGGCGAGCGTGTCAACGGCGAGTCCTCCGGGAGCCTCGGCTGCGCCTGCCGAGCCGGGACCGAGGGCGGCCGCGGCGAGCACGAGCATCGCGAGGTTCGCCGCGCCGGCCAGACACATCGCCAGGACGACGTCGATCCGGGTGTAGCCGAGCAGGACCCGGAGCTCGGCGTCGTCACGATGTGGCACCCGATCGGTCACGAGGGCCGAGTGGAGATACACGACGTGGGGCATGACCGTCGCCCCGATGATCCCGACCGCCAGGAGGACGCTGTCGGCGTCGGCGAGACGCGGCCGCAGCCCCGAGAGGATGCCGACCGGGTCGAGCGGGACGACGGCGAGGCTCGCGGCGAACGCGATGACGATCGTCGCCAGACAGGCGGCGATCGCGAGCTCGTACGGTCGGAAGCCGCGACGCTGGACGGCGAGGAGGATCAGGGTGATCGCCGCGGTGACCAGGCCGGACGGCAGCGGGCCGAGGCCGAACAGCAGCTGGAGCGCGATCGCGGCACCGATGAACTCGGCCAGGTCGGTGGCCATCGCCACGACCTCGGCCTGGCCCCACAGGAAGAAGCGGATCGGGCGCGGGTAACGGTCCCGGCACAGCTCGGGCAGGCTCCGGCCGGTCACGAGGCCGAGCTTGCTCGACAGGTACTGGACGAGGACCGCCATCAGGTTCGCGGCGACGATCACCCACAGGAGCAGGTAGCCGTAGCGGGCGCCCGCGGAGATGTTCGTCGCGAAGTTGCCGGGATCGACGTAGGCGATCGCCGCGACGAAGCCGGGGCCGAGGAGGCCGAGCGGACCGCGGATCCGGCCGCGGGCAAGGACCGCGCTCAGCCCGTCGCGACGAGAGCGCGGCCGGCCGCCGAGGGCCGCCGTGGAGGAGGGCACGGCGACCCTCGACGGGCCAGGACCGTCAGACGCCGGCGGACGCCGGCTCGCTGACGCGGGGAAGGACCTCACGGGCCAGCATCTCGATCTGCTCGAGCCAGTCCGGGAAGCGCATGCGGAAGTCGAAGATGACGAGGTCGGCGCCGAGCTCCTGGTAGCGCTGGACGCCGTGGACGATGTCGTCGGGCGAGCCGGCCAGGATCGAGCCGTCGAGCTCCTCGATCGTCGTGAACTCGCCGGACTCGGGCTTGAGCCAGAACTTCTGGGCGTTCGCGTTCTTGATCAGGCCCGGCACGTTCATCCGACCGGTGGCCGCCGCGAAGGAGTCGTCGATGCTGGTCACGGGCACCGCGCCCGTGAGGATCATCGGCTTGCCCTGCTCGTCGGTCATCCGGCGGATGTCCGCGACGCGCTTCTCGAACGTCGGGAACGTGATCCGGCCGGGCAGCCAGCCGTCGCAGAAGTCGACCGCCAGGCGAGCCGAGGCCGGGGTGGCGCCGCCCCACCAGACCGGGACGGGATGGACGGGCTGCGGCTTGAGGTCGACATCCTCGAAGTCGTAGAGCTCGCTGTGCCACTCGACCGTCTCGCCGGCCCACAGCTTCCGGGCGATGAGCGTCTGCTCCTTCATCAGCTCGGGCCGTTTGAGGTCGCCCTGGTTGATCACGTCGAACTCGTGCTGGAAGTTGCCAGCGCCGATCCCGAGGTCGAACGGACGGCGGGTCAGCCACGACATCGAGGCGACGCTGTAGGCCATGTTGATCGGGTGCCGGAAGGGGATGATCGTCGCCGCGCCGAGGCCGATCCGCTCCGTCACGCCGGCCAGGTAGGTCAGCGTGACGAACGGCTCGATGAACGTCCGGTCCGTCCCCTCCATGCCGTGGGGGTGGAAGACGAGATGGTCGCGGACCCAGAGCGAGTCGAAGCCCAGGCGGTCGGCGAGGCGGGCGCCCTCGACGAGGAGGTCCTGGTCGGCTTCGACGCCGAAGTGCGGGACGAGGAGGCCGAAGCGCGTGCTCATCGGTGGGTCATCTCCTTCTCGGGAACGCTCTGGCCGGTGGCCGGACCGGGACTTGCCTGGCGGCCCCAGCCGGGCTCGCCGACGATCCGGCCGTCGCGGTAGACGGCGCGGCCACGGACCAGGGTCGTGTCGATGACGCCGTGGACGCGGCGGCCCGCGTACGGCGTGTAGCCGATCTTGCTCAGGACGATGTCGTCGCGGATCTCGAACGTGTCCTCGAGGTCGACGATCGCGAGGTCGGCGTCGCAGCCCACCTCGAGGCGGCCTTTCCGCTCCAGCCCGAACCGGCGAGCGGGCGCGGTCGCCACGAGCTCGACGACGCGCTCCAGGTCGATGACCCCGCGCCAGGCCGCGTCGAGGAACAGGGAGACGTAGAACTGCGTCGACGGCGTGCCCGTGTGGGCCTTCCAGCCGTCGGTCCAGCCGGGCTCCTTCTCCTCGCGCGTGTGGGGCGCGTGGTCGGTCGAGATGAGGTCGATCGTCCCGTCCCGGAGCGCCTCCCAGAGCGGTTCGGTGTTCGCCTCGGGGACGTAGTACGAGAGGGCGTACGAGCCGAGCCGGACGATCGTCGGCCAGTCGTTGCCGAGGAACAGCGCCCACGGATTGAGCTCGGCCGACACGTCCTGGCCGCCGTCCTTGGCGCGCCGCAGCTGGTCGACGACGCCCCGGGTCTGCGTGTGGAGCAGGTGGAGACGCGTGCCGACCGAGCGCTGGATCCGGAGGAGCAACGCCGCGGCGGTGTCCCAGATGATCCCGTCGTGGGCGCTGTAGGCCTTGGCATAGGCCTGCGCGTCGTGCTCGCCACGGGCCCAGAAGCCCTCCTCGATGTGGCGCATCAGGGCCTGATCGTGCGGATGGACCATCAGCGGCAGGCCCGTCTCGGCGACCCGCTCGAAGATCGCCATCAGGTCGCCATGATCGTGGACCCCGATCCCCGGCATGTGCGGGTAGTCGCGTCCCGTGTCGACGACCATGAACACCTTGAACGCCGCGATTCCTCGGGTGGCGAGGCCGGGGATCTCGTCGAGGACGGTGCCGGCCGCGTTGACGTTCCAGTCGATCAGCGCCTTCTGCCGGTAGAGCTCGAGGATCGCGTCGAGCCGTTCGAGCGTGTTCGGCGGCGGGTCGACGTTGGGCATCGCGAAGGATGTCGTCACCCCGCCGGCGGCGGCGGCGCTCGTGGCCGAGACGATGTCCTCCTTGTGGGTGAAGCCGGGCTCCCGGTGGTGGGAGTGGACGTCGATCGCGCCGGGCAGGACGTAGCGGCCGGTCGCGTCGATGACCTCCGCCGCCTCGAGCTCGGTGCCGGGCGCGGCGATCAGCGCGATCTGTCCGTCGTGGATCGCCAGGTCGGCCCGGGTTCGGCTCGTCGCGGTGACGAGCGTGCCGCCGCGGATCAGCGTGTCGTAGGGTCGCATCGGTCGGGCTCCGGGCTCCTTCAGGCGGGCTCGCTGGCCGGCCGGCTCAGGTGGAGGATCTCCGCAGCCGGCGCGGTCTCGTGGACGTGGACCTCGCCGCCCACCAGGTGGCGCTGGAACCACTCGACGATCAGGGGGTTCACGACGTCGCGGTACTGGGCGTACGCCGCGTAGTGGGTCGTCCCGGTCTGGACGACGAGGCGCTTCGGTCCCTTCGCCCGCTCGTACAGGGCGAAGGCGTGGTCCTCGGGGGTCACCGCGTCGCCCTCGACGCAGATCAGCATCAGTGCCCTCGGCGCGATCCGATCGACGACGTCGATCGGGCGGTAGGCGAAGATCGCCTCGGCGCTGGCGAGCTGGACCTCGGCCGGGATCCGGCCGTCGACGTCGCTCTTGACCGTGGTCGTCTTCCGCTCGGGCGTCGGGACCATGATCCCGTCGCGTGGCGCGACGAGCTCGCCGCGGCCGGTCAGGACGCGCTGGACGCGGTCGGCCCGGAGACGCTCCAGGAACTCGAGCCATTCGTGCTCGCGACGCATCCGCTTCAGCCAGTCGCGGCCGTCGGCGATCGGGACCTGGCTGACCGTGGCCGCGATCCGGGCGTCCACTCCCGCGGCCATCACCGCGTTGCCGCCGCCCGTCCCGCCGGAGCCGAAGGTGCCGATGCGACCCGGGTCGATCTCGGAGCGCGTCTCGAGGTACGTCACGGCGTTCCGCCAGTCCGCGACCTGGACCATCGGGTCCAGGTAGGACGCGTCGCCCTCGGAGTCGCCGAACCCGCGATAGTCGAAGACGAGGATCGCCATCCCGGCCGCGAGCAGCGCCTCGTGGTACGGCGCATACAGCTTGGCGTCGCGGAGACCCAGCCAGCCCGGGCCCTGGACGATGCCCGGAACGGGACCGTCGGCCGCGCCGTCCGGCAGCATCAGGGTGGCGGCGATGGCCGAACCCTGACTATGAAACCGGACGACCTCCGAGGTGCTCATCCAATCCTCCGACCGTCGCCCGGCCTGCGCGCGGGACGGTCCTGGTGGTGGGGGATCCGGGCCGCCGCCAGCCCACGCCGCGACGCGCCCAGCTCTTCGGGAGAGCCCCGCCGCCGGCGATCATCGGACCGCGCCGGCCGGGACGTGATCGGGCCCGCCCGCTGGGGGTGACGGGCGGGCCCGAGTGCGGTGATTCGGACCTACTTGAACGGCAGCTCCGGATCGTTGATCTGGGTGTAGAAGCCCATGTCGACGAGCTTCTGGAGGAAGCTCTTGTCATAGGCCTTGGTGACGTCCGCGTCGGCGAATGCCGGGTTCACCGCGGCCAGAACGGTCCGCGGATTGAGGAAGGCCTCGTCGCTCCAGCCCATGGAGCGGTTGCCCCAGGTCAGGAAGTCGTCGATGACCTTCTTCGCGTTGGCGGGATCCTGCTGCGAGTACTCGGCGAACTTCGCCGCCGTGTCGTCCGGGTTCGTGAACGCATAGTTCTGCGCCGCGAGGACCGAGGCGACGACGGCGAGGACGGTGTTCGGGTTGGCCTGGATGAAGGCGTCCGTGGCCCCGAGGCCGCTCCGGCCCCACTGCTTGCCGCTCGTCTTGTTGTCGGTGACCGCGTTCAGGCCGGCGGCCGTGATCGCGTCCTTCTGGGCGAGGTCGATCGGAGCGCACGCCACCGAGCCGGCCTTGACGGCGGCGAGGCGGGCGTCCTGGTTGCCGACCTGGGTCAGGGTGACGTCCTTGTCGGTCAGGCCGATGCCCTGGAGCAGCAGGAGCGTCGAGCCGTGGGCCGTGCTGCCGAACGAGCTGATCGCGATCTGCTTGCCCTTGACGTCGGCCGCGGTCTTGATGTCGGCCCCGCACACGAGCATGTCGGTCAGGGTCACGCCGTTGATCGACACGATCTTGATCGGCGTGTCGGTGGCCTGCGAGTTGATGGCGCCGGAGACGCCCAGGACGCCGAAGTCGAGACCGCCGGCCACGATGGCCTGGACGACCTTGGCGTCGCCCTGGAGGCTGGAGACCTCGACGCTGTCGAAGCCGCCGATCGACTTGTAGTAGTCGAGCTGGCTGGCGAGGAACTCGGCGTACTGGCTGGCCTCGCCGCCGGTGCTCAGGCCGATCTTCAGGGTCTTCTTCTCGGGCGCCGCGAAGCTGATCGGCCCGCCCGACGCGCCACCGGAGGCGCCGGCCCCGGACGACGGCGTTGTGCCGCCACCGGTGGAGGCGCTCGGCGTCGAGCTGGGCGAGCTGCTACAGGCGGCGATGATGAGCGCTGCGCTCGCGACGAGGGCCACCATAGGCCGTCGCGAACGCCGGGACGCGGTAGTCTCCATTGCCTCCTCCAGGGCCGCCCGCACGGCGGCGGATCCAGTGGGAAACCCCGGGCGGAATGTAACCGAAGGCATTGACATTGTCTACAATCTTCGCGGAGACTTCATCCAATCCGCCACGCTTCATGGCCAATCCCTGCCGATGGAGCGGCACGTCCCCCAGGACTGGAGTCCACGCGCGCTGATGACCTCGGCCACGTCCGCTCTTCGCCCCGTCCGCAATCCGCGCGATCGTCAGCGCCGGTCTCCGTTCTCGCGCTGGGTCCGCCGCCACGAGGCCGTCGTCCTGGCTCTCGTCGGGATCGTCGTGTTCTTCACGGTCTGGGAGGTGGGCAGCCGGATCGGCTTCATCGACCACTTCTTCTTCAGCAAGCCGACCGACATCGTGGCGGCCGCGATCCGCGAGGTGCAGATCCCGCGCTTCTGGAACGACGTCCGGGTCAGCGTCACCGAGTTCGTCGTCGGCTACCTGATCGCGATCGCCCTGGCCATCCCGCTCGGGCTGATCTTCGGCTGGTACAAGCGGCTCTCGTACATGGCCGACCCGTGGCTGAACCTCTTCAACTCCCTGCCGCGGATCGCCCTGATCCCGCTCCTCGTCCTGTGGCTGGGCCTCGGGACCGAGTCGAAGATCGCGGTCGTCTTCCTGGGCGCCTTCTTCTCGGTGATCATCCCGACCGTCCAGGGCGTGCGGACCGTCGATCGGCGCTTCCTCGACGTCGCCCACAGCTTCCAGGCGTCGCAGCTCCGGCTGTTCACGTCGGTCGTGGGGCCGGCCACGGTCCCGTTCATCGCGACCGGGCTGCGCCTGGCGGTCGGCCGCGCCCTGATCGGCGTGATCGTCGGCGAGATCTACTCCCAGACCAGCGGGCTCGGCGTGATGATCGTCCGGGCCAACGAGAACATCCAGCCCGACCGGATGTTCTTCGGCGTCCTGATCTTCACCTTCGCCGGAATCCTCGCGGTCGTCGGCCTGCGCAGGATCGAGCGGTCCTTCGACAAATGGCGACCAGCGACCGAGGAGCGATGATGACCGAGCAGGCCCTGGCCCTCCGTGCGACCGGGATCCGGATGGAGTACCGCGATCCGGCGACCCGCGAGCGGCTGACGGCGATCGAGCGGATGGACCTCGATGTGCACGAAGGCGAGTTCGTGTCGATCGTCGGGCCGAGCGGTTGCGGCAAGTCGACCTTCCTGAAGATCGTGAACGGGCTGCTGCCCGCGACGGATGGCGAGATCGAGATCCGCCGGACCGGCAAAGGCAACGACCACGCGATGGTCTTCCAGGACTCGTCGCTGTTCCCGTGGTACTCGGTCATCCGGAACGTGGCCTACGGCCTGGCCTGCCGAGGCGTCCCGCGCAAGGAGGCGTTCGACCGGGCGATGCCGATGATCCGGCTCGTCGGCCTGGAGGGGTTCGAGCAGAAATACCCCTACCAGCTGTCGGGCGGCATGCAGCAGCGGGCCAACCTCGCCCGGGCCCTCACCGTCGACCCCGAGCTGCTGCTCATGGACGAACCCTTCGCGGCCCTCGACGCCCAGACGCGCGAGCTGATGCAGGTCGAGCTGATCCGGATCTGGTCGCAGGCGCGCAAGACGGTCGTGTTCATCACCCACCAGATCGACGAAGCGATCTTCCTGTCCGATCGGGTGGTGGTCATGAGCGCTCGGCCGGGCCGGATCCTGGCCGACATCCCGATCCAGCTGCCGCGGCCGCGCGACCTCGACCTGAAGCGGACCCCCGAGTTCGTGGCGTACGAGGACCAGATCTGGCGGCTCATCGCCAAGCAGCTGACCCCCGAAACGGCGGTCACGGCCTGACATGGCGGCCCAGCCCACCGGCCTCGTACGGGATGACGGCGCCCTTCGGCGGCGCCATCCGCGCTCCGGCGGACGACCCCGCCTGCCGATCCGCAACGAGCCGCTCGTCTTCGGGATCATCGGCTTCATCCTCATCCTGATCCTGTGGGAGGCGGTCGTCGACGTCGGGCTCGCCAAGGCCTCCCTGTTGAGCTCGCCGTCGCGGATCCTGACCGCGGCCAGCACCGATTTCGGGAATGGCTCGATCTGGCCCCACATCGGCGTCAGCCTGCTCGAGTGGGCGGTGGGATTCGCCGTGGCGATCGTCGTCGGCATCCCGCTCGGGCTGCTCCTGGGCGTCTTCCGCCGGCTCGGGATGGTCGTCGACCCGATCCTCTCGGGCCTGTACGCCACCCCGACCGTCGCCCTCGTGCCGCTGATCATCCTGTTGTTCGGGATCGGGATCAACGCGAAGTTCGTCGTGGTGTTCCTCGAGGCCTTCGTCACCCTGACCGTCAGCACGATGACCGGTGCCCGGTCACCGGACCGGCGTCACCTCGACACGGCCCGGAGCTTCGGCGCCTCGAAGTGGTACACGTTCCTGTCGGTCACGCTGCCGAGCAGCGTGCCGTTCATCGTGACCGGCCTGCGGATCGGTGCCGGCCGGGCGATCGTCGGCGTGATCGTGGCCGAGTTCATCGCCGCGAACGTCGGGATCGGCTTCTACATCAGCCTGAACGGCAACCTGCTGAACGCGTCACGGGTCATGCTCGGCGTCCTGCTCATCGGCGCGTTCGGGGTGTTCATCGGCGTGGTGATCGGGCGGATCCAGCGCTACTTCGACCGCTGGCGTCCCGCGATCCGCTGATCGATCCGCGCCGGCGGCGGCATACCGCACCGTCCGCGACGCCGGCACCGCCCGGTCGGAGCCGGGCCTGAGCCGGGCCTGAGCCTCAGCCCCGACTCGAGCGCCGGTCGTTGGCTGCCCGGTCGCGCGCCTCGCTCTCGCGCAGATGGCGCCGGATCAGCGCGGCAACGCGCCGGTAGTGACCCGACAGCTGGGCGACGGCCCGCTCGGCGTCGCCGGTCGTGACCGCTTCGAAGAACTGCTCGTGGATCGACGGGGAGTGCTGGATCGTGGGCCAGCGCAGGGCCCGGGCGACCTCCTGGCGGAGCCGGATGATCAGCCCCACCAGGCGCGGCCGGCCGGTCACCGAGTAGAGCCGGGTGTAGAACGCCTCGCGAGCGGCGAGGCCCTCGTCGGGCGAGGCGGCGTTGCGAACCCGGGAGAACAGCGCCTCGAGCTCGTCGAGATCCTCGTCGGTCAGGAGCGGCAGGGCGAGTCGCAGGGCGTGCGCCTCCAGCAGGATCCGCAGGTCGTAGATCTCCTCGACCTCGTCCGCGTCCATCCGCGTGACCGTGAACCCGCGATGCGGCTCGGAGCGGACGAGGCCCTCGTACTCGAGCGCTCGGAGCGCTTCGCGGACCGGGATCCGGCTCGTCTGGAAGATGTCGGCCAGCTCCTCCTGGCGAAGCCGGGCGCCGGGCTCGAACACGCCGGCCAGGACCGAGTCACGCAGCGCCGAGAGGACGACCTCCTGGGCCGTGATGTTCGTCTCGCGCGCGACCTCGATGAAGGCCCGGACGTGCTCGGCCTCGCGGGTCGAGACGCCGCGGCTCGACGAGCTGCGCGAGTTCGAGGTCATGGCCATCCGCTCTGCTCCCTCTGCGTGCGCCCCAGTATTGCGCGTCCCGCCACCTCGCCGGGTGGGTCGTCGCCCAGGATGGGCGGCGGTTCGCCATCGGCGAAGTGGACGATCCGCCCCGCCCCGATCGTCATCTGGAGCCGCGGGGCGCGCCAGCCCTCGGGACCCGCGGCGAAGGGTTCGCCCGCGACGACGATCGCGTCGGCGCGGGCTCCCGGCCGGAGGTGACCGAGGGCGCCGTCGCGGGCGGCCCATGCAGCGGTGGACGTCCAGCCCAGCCAGGCCCGCTCGACCGACGTCGACCCGACGCCCGGACGGGCGGTCGCGTCACGGATCGCGACGAACGGCTCCTGCGGCCCGCTCGGCACATCCGAGTTGTGGAGCGTCGGGATCGCCAGCTCATCGGCGATCCCCAGCGGCATGATCGCGGCGACCCGCTCGGGCTCGAGGATCGCGGCCCAGTCGTCGCGATAGGCCGACAGGAGGGCGGGCTGCACGGACCACGCGACGTCCAGGGCGCGCATCCGCTCGAGCCGCGCCCGGTCCAGGTCGAGATGGCCGTGCTCGAGGCGGTACGGCGGCACGCTGGCCGGACCGGCCGCCTCGAACGCGTCGAGGGCCGCGTCGACGGCCCGCGGGCCGACCGCGTGGAGGGCGATGGCAAGGCCGTGGGCGTTCGCCCGGCGGGTCAGCTCGGTCAGCTCGGCGGGCTCGATCCGGAGGAGGCCGCGCTGATCGGGCTCGCACAGGTACGGGCGCTCCACGGCGGCGTTCCGGAAGATGCACCAGCCGTCGACGCTGATCTTCACGCCGGCGATGCGCAGCCGGTCGTCGCCCAGCCCGCTCCGGATCCCCAGCCGCTCGAGATCGTCGAGCCGGATGACCGTCTCGTGGACCCGGTAGTAGAGGCGGACGCGGACCGGCAGGTCGCCGGCGGCGTGGAGGGCCGCGATGTCATCGACCTCCTCGGGCAGCCGGATCATCTCGTGGATCGTCGTGATCCCGAGGCGGTGGAGCTCCCCGATCTCCGCCCGCAGGGCCGCCAGCCGCTCGGCCCGGGATGGGACCGGCAGGACCGTTGCCGGGTCCGCGGCGTCGAGGCGGAGCTTCGCCCGCTCATGGAGGACGCCGCTGGGCCGCCCATCGGGTTCTCGCTCGATCCGGCCGCCCGGCGGATCCGCCGTGGCCGCCTCGATGCCGGCAATGGCGAGGGCCGCCGAGCTGGCGGCGATCACGTGCTTGCCGATCCCGCGCAGGACGACGGGCCGCCCGCCGCCCGCCTCGTCGAGCAGGGTCCGATCCGGCCAGCGCCGTTCGGCAAGCCGGCTCGCGCTGAGCGAGTCGCCCTGGATCCAGGCGTCGGGGGGAAGGGTCGCGGCACGGGCGCGGACGTGCGCCGCAACGTCCGCGAGGGCCCGCGGACGGAGGCGCTCGAAATCGAGCGAGAAGCGGCGGACCATCGCCGTTCGGTGGAAGTGCGTGTGGCTGTCGATCAGGCCGGGCAGGACGGCGCCGCCCCGCAGGTCCCGAACGTCGGTGTCGGGTCCGACGAGCGCCTCGATCTCCGAATCGTCGCCGACGGCGATGACGCGGTCGCCGCCGAACGCGATCGCCGTGGCGTCCGCGACGGGGCGCACGGAAGCGTGGATCCGGCCGTTCCGGAGGACGAGCTGGGCGACCCGTGCGGCGCGCTCCGACACCCGTAGAATGTATGCAATCCAGATTGGATTGTCATCATCTCGCTCGCGCTGGAGACGGTCGATGGCGAATCCCCACGACGCCCCGGCCGAGCGCCACCCGACGCCCGCGGTCGCGCCGAGCCCGCCGCCCGGTCGGCTGCGCCGGCTCGGGCCGTTCCGCCGGCGGCCCTTCCTCGTCTACTGGACCGGCGGCTTCCTGTCCAATGTCGGGACCTGGCTCCAGACCGTCGCGGCGTCGGTCTACGTCTACGAGCGGACCGGGTCTGCCCTGGCCGTCGGGATCCTGAACTTCGCCTCGTTCCTGCCGATCTTCCTGTTCTCGGTGATCGGCGGGCTGATCGGCGACCGCTTCGATCGGCGGATCGTCGTCGTCGTGACCCACGCCGTCTCGGGCGTGTTCGCCTGCGTGCTGGCCGCCGTCGCGTTCGCCGGGGACGCCTCGGAGCTGACCGTGATCGTGATCGCGTTCCTCCTGAACACCTCGTACGCGGTGGCCAAGCCGGCGCTCGTCTCGATCTTGCCCGCGATCGTCCCGCGGGACGAGCTGACGGACTCGGTCGGGGTCAACACCCTCCAGTTCGTCATCGCCCAGATGGCCGGCCCCGTCCTGGCCGCGGTCGTCATCGCGACGGCCGGCGTGGCCTGGGCGTTCGCGTTGAATGCCCTCAGCTATCTCGCGCCGATCGGCGCGATGGTCTTCCTCTGGCGGAACCACCTGGCGGCCGGAGCCGCCATCGATTCGCGCGCTCGAACGGCCGCCGGCAGCGCCTCGGGCGGGGCCGGGGCCAGCGGCTCCGGCGCTCCGGGCGCGGTCGCCTATGTCCGCGACCATCGCTGGGTCCTGGACCTCCTCGTCGGCGTGATCGCGTGCAGCGCACCGCTCGAGGTGGTGCGGACGCTGTCGCCAGCGATCGCCGAGGGTCTCGGTCGGCCCGAGAGCGATGCCGGGTTCCTCGTCGCGGCGATGAGCCTCGGCTCCGCGATCGCCCTGTTCGCGTTCGTCCCGCTCCGTCGGTCCGGTCGCTCGCGCGACCTCGCCCGAGCCGGGCTCGCGTTCGAAGGGGTCGGGCTGCTCGGGGCGGTGCTGGCCGGCCAGTTCTGGATGGCGGCCGTGTTCGGCGGCCTGATCGGCTTCGGCTTCTCGCTCTGCTTCCCGGTCCTGACGAGCGGCCTCCAGGCCCAGGTCCCGGACGCCGTCCGCGGCCGGGTGATGGCGTTCCACCAGATGTCGCACCTGGGCAACCGGCCGTTCGCGGCCCTGGCCGCCGGAATGGCCGCGACGGTCGTCGGCGGGCAGCCGGCGGTGGCGATCGGCCTCGCCCTGATCCCGTTCGGGATCGCGGCCGCCGCCCGCGCCTGGCGCGCGCTCGATGCCGAGGCCGGCGCGACGCTCGGCGCGATCGAGGCGCGGACCGGCGCGCAGACCGCCGGCGGGTTCGACTGATGGCCGGCCGGCGGCGACGCCGAGCGCTCCCAAGGATTGTCTCCATGTCGAGACTGAATGTGTACAATCCGTGGCATCACCCGAGACGCCCCCGGCCGAGTCCCGTCGCTCGGCGTCCGACACGCGAGGTGGCACGATGACGATCGAGGTGACCGTCGATCCGGACCTGTGCATCGGCTCCGGCGACTGCGTCCGGCTCCTGCCCGAGGCGTTCCGGATCGACGAGGAGCGCGGGGTCTCCGTCCCGCTGCCGGGCGCGGGCGATTCCGATCCGGAGCGGCTCCGCCAGGCCGCCTTCAACTGCCCGACCCAATCGATCCGGCTCGTCGCGGCCGATGGCACGGTCATCCACGAATCCAACTGAACGGGGAGGCAACGGAGGATCGATGGCCGGAGACGTGCTCACCCAGTTCCCTGCCGTGGTCACGTTCGACCGCTACGACGACATCCGCGCGGCGCTCTTCGACCCGAACCTCTCGCGCAGCTTCGACAAGCGCTCGTACGCCGAGGGCAACATCCGCGACGGCGTCGTCAGCATCAGCCACGGCCCGACCCATCGCGCCCGGCGCCGGGTCGAGAACTCGCAGTTCCGGCCCGACGTCCTGCGACTCTACGAACGGGACCTCTTCCCGGACGTCATGGGCCGGATGCTCGACCGGCTGATCGACGTCGCCCAGGTCGACCTCTACGCCGTCGGCGAGCTCCTGAGCGTCGTGCTCGCGAGCCGCCGGGCCGGGATCGAGCACGACCCGGACGACCTCGACCAGCTCCGCCGGCTCGTCCACTTCGTCGACGTGTTCTCGCAGGGCTCGGCGATCCTCGACGCGAAGGACCCGGACGCGGTCCGCGACCTCGTCCGGGCCGTCTACGTCGAGTTCGAGCGCGACTTCGTCCGGCCGGCCTGGGATCGCCGGGCCGCGGCGATCGCGGCCGTGGCGCGTGGCGATCGGGGCGAGGAATCGTTGCCCCACGACATCCTCACCGTGCTCCTCCTCCATCGGGCCGACGGTCAGCTCGCCCTCGAGGACGACGGCCGCGTCGTGCGCGAGGTCGCGACCTATCTCCAGGGCGGGACGCACACGAGCGGCCAGACCCTCGTCAACACGTTCGACCTCGTCTTCTCCCGGCCGGAGCCGTCGCTCATCGTCGAGCGCCTGTCGACCGATCGCCTCTACGCCCAGCGCGCCGTCCACGAGACCCTCCGGCTGCGGCCGACAACGCCGAAGATCAAGCGCCGCGCCGAGGCCGAGACGACGATCGCCGGGCGGACGATCCCCAAGGATGCCCAGGTGGTCCTCGACGCCGCGACCGCCAACCTGGACGAGGCCCTGTTCGGGCCGAGCCCGGAGACGTTCGATCCCGACCGGCAGGTCGCCGACGGGATCCCGCGCTGGGGTCTCTCGTTCGGCGCCGGCCCGCATCAGTGCCCCGGCCGCTCGGTCGCGGGCGGGTTCCCGGTGCCGGCCAGCTTCGATGCCGACGACGAGCATGTCTTCGGACTGGTGGCGCTCATGGTCGGGGCGATGGCCGCCCGGGGCATCGGGCCGGACCCTGAGCGCCAGCCCGAACGCGACACCCGGACCGAGCGCTTCACGCGCTGGCGCCGCTACCCCGTTCGATTCGCCCGGACGGGTGCCGCGACGACCGCCTGACGCGCCGCTTCGCCCGATCGGCGCCGGCGGTCAGTGCCGGGCGGCCCAGTCGAGCAGGATCCGGACGCTCTCCTCCGGGCATTGCCAGAAGTAGCCATGGGCCGCGCCCTCGATGACCGCGCGCTCGGCGCCCCGGATGTGCTCGAGCAGGTAGGCGGACTGCTCCCAGTGGACCCCGGTCCCGCCGGCGTGCGTGTCGCGGTCGCCGACGAGGACCAGGGTGGGCCGGTCGATGTCCGCGAGCCGATCGGCCGTCTGGTGCTCCTGGCGCGCGACGATGTGGCGGAGGTATTCCTCGAGGGTCGGCCGTGCGTCCCAGAACGCTCGGACGAGCCAGTCGACCTCGGCCGGGCGGGCCGCGACGAACTCGGGGGTGAAGAAGGTCCGCGCGATGTGGTCGCGCATGTAGCCCTCGTAGCCCAGGCCGATCATGTCGCGCGCCGTGTGGATCGGGATCCCCCTCGTCACGGGCCGGTCCGCGCGGAACTCGCCGGGTCCGGACGCCGCGAGGATGAGCGAGCGGACCCGTTCGGGACGATCGAGGGCGACCCATTGGGCGACGCGACCGCCCATCGAGTGACCGACGACGTGGGCGGCGTCGACGCCGGCCGCGTCGAGGACGGCGACCGCGTCCGCCGCGAACCCGCGGGTCGAGTAGCGCCCGGGGCGAGCGGGCGTGCGGCCGGTGCCCGGGTGGTCGTAGGTGATCACGCGGTGGCGCGCCGCCAGCGGCTCGACGAGGGCCGGCGACCAGGTCGCGCCCGGATAGCCGGTGCCCGCGATCAGGAGGATCGGGTCGCCGTCACCACGCTCGGCCCAGGCGAGCGGCCCCGCCGGCGTGTCGGCGATCGGGCTCACCCGGCCCGCCGGCCGCGCATCGTCGCGACGACCCGCCGGCCGCGGGCGGCCCGGAGCTCGTCGGGGGTCAGCGGCACGCCCTCGTTCAGGCGGAGGAACAGCTCGTCGATCTCGTCGACCCCGGCGTCCTGGATCAGTACGACGGAGAGCCGGGTCGCGAGGAGGGCCCGCCGCCAGGCCGGATCGAGATCGCCGAAGCGCATGCCCGCCCTGGGCGGCGCCGATCCCGCCGCGGCCGGGTGCGGGTCGCCACGCAGCTCGAAGTCCGCGGCGAGGGGGAAGCTGCCGTCGAGGAACGCCCACAGGGCGTGGAGCCGCTGCTTGCCGTCGACGACGGCATACACCTTCGTGGGCTCCCGGCCGCGCAGGTCGTGGAGGTAGATCTTCGGGACGTCGTACCCGTTCAGCAGCGAGTCGATGAACCGCTGGCGGCGGGCGACATCCCAGCGGTCGCCGGGTCGCTGGTAGGGCGGGTCGTCGTCGATGGCGCTCCGCCAGGCGCGCGCCTTGGCGACGCTGAAGGAGGGCTCGAGAACGCAGCGCACGGCGGGTCGGGTCGTCTCGTCGCTACGGCCGTTCCACGGCCTGCTCGCGATGCTCGATCTTGTAGTAACCGGGCCACAGCGCCTCGTAGAAATAGCGGATCCCGTACTCGATCCGGAGCGTCCGCGTCCGGCCGTCGGACGGGTTGAAGTGCTCGTGCCGGGTCATCTTCGGCGGAATCTGGACCGCGTCACCCGCCTCCCAGTCGTAGTGGACGCCGTCGATCTCGGAGAAGCCCACGCCTTCGAGCACGTACAGGACGGCCTCCGTATGGCTGTGGTCGTGGCTCGACGTGTGCGGGACCTCCTCGAAGATCTGGGTCATCGCCGCGGACACGGCCGTGAACCCGTTGCGGTTCTCGCTCGCGCTCTCGCCGCCGCCCATGAGGTTGTAGATCGCGCCGTGGCGGTGGCCGGCGGAGCTCTTGATCAGCCGAGCCGGGGGGGTCGGGCCTTCGCCCTGCCCCTCGCCGTGGCGGGACGCCCGGCTCGCCTCGTGCGCCGCCTGGTTGGCCCGGTGCCGTTCGCCTTCCAGCGGCGCATCCTCGAGATGGAGGGCGATCCGTCGGCCCAGCGCGTCGAACTGGCCCGCCTCGGCCGGCAGGCCGGCCAGCCAGGCAGCGGTGTTGTCCCCGGCCGGCTCGAGCTGCTCGAGGCGGCCGAGCCGGACGAACAGGTCGAGATCGATCGTCGACGCCGACACGTACTCGAGCGCCTCGTCCCCGAGGTTCACGACCTGGTGGTCCGCCATGTACGGGACGTGGACGGTCGTGCCGGTCCGCAGGTCATAGCGGCGGCCGTCGACGAGGATCGCGCCGCCGCCGGCCGTGACGTGGATCGCCTCTTCGCCGTGGCGGTGGCGACCCGTGTGCCGTCCGGCCGGGACGACGACCTTGCACAGGTTCGTGCCGTTCGTGGGGAAGCCCACGGCCTCCCCGATCAGCATCGCGAGCCGATCCTCGTTGGGCGTCTCGATCCAGACCAGGTCGCGGCCGCGGGCCAGGATCGGCGATCGCTCGACGATCGACGCGTTGCGCTCGCTGGCTCCGAGCCAGTCCGCGTAGAAGTCCGCGCGCTCCAGGCGCTGGACCGTTCGCCAGCGGTCCGTCATCGGGGGCTCCGTGCTTCGGTGGCCCGGCTATTCCTCGCCGGCGGGGCTGTCCGGGTGTCGCTCGATCTGGTGCAGGCCCATCTGCTTGACCGTGAAGGTGTCCTGGATCGCCAGGTAGCGGGCCGTGTCATCCGCCGAGTCGTTGAAATGCTGGTGCCAGGCCCAGAGCGGGATCCCGATGAGGTCGCCCTCCTCCCAGTCGACGCGCTCCTCGGGCTCACCGTCGTAGTGCATGACCGTATGGCCCTTGCCCTTGACGATGTACAGGACGGCCTCGGTCGTGTGGCGGTGCTTCACCGAGGCGTGGCTCGGCGGCAGCTCCGACAGGTGCGGCTGGAGCCGGATCGCGCCCGAGAGCCGGTAGAAGCGGGCCTTCGTGCCGCGGTACTCGCGCGCTACGAGCTCCGTCGTCTTGAGATCCTTGACGATCGTCGCCTCGGTCGGCGGATTCTTCTTGTTCCACTGCTCCCGCTGGGTCATCTCGGTGATCGCCGTCCCGCTGAGCGGTTGGGCGGTGGTCGCGACGAGGTCCTTGTCGGCTGACATCTGAGGCTCCTGTGAGGCGTCGACGAAGGGGCCGAGGGGCGCCCACAGTTTCCCGTCGGGATGGATACAAAGTCAAACGCTTTGTTACCATCTTCGACGCGCCCGCCGTCACGGCCGGCCAGGGAACGCGCGAGGTGGCGATGTTTGGGTGGCGAGCACAGATCGGCTTCATCAGCCCGGCCCCGGGCGGTCCGCCGACCTCGCTCCTCGAGATGCAGGCCGCCGCGCCGGACGGGGTGGTGTTCCTGGCCCGGATGCTGGATGGCCCACGCTCGCTCGAGCTGGCCGACCTGGTGGCGATGGCGCCCCAGATCGGGCCGGCGGCGGCCTCGCTGGCCGCCCAGACGGAGCTGGACCTCGTCCTGATGGCCGGCGCCCCGATCGTCCTGGGCAACGGGCCCGACGAGGTGATCCGGATCATGTCGGAGGCGAGCGGCGTCCCGGCGACGACGAACGTCCAGGGAATCGTCCGGGCCATCCAGCGCCTGGACCTCGCCCGCGTCGTCGTCCTCGCCCCGTACTATCCCGCCCACCTCGTGGATCGGTTCGAGGAGCACCTCACGGCGAACGGGATCGCGACGATCATCGTGCCGCCTGGCCAGGTCCCGTTCGGGAGCCACAAGGACCAGGCAGCCGAGCTGACGTACCGGCGGGCGAAGCGGGCGTTCCGCGAGCAGCCGGCCGATGGAATCGTCCTGCTCGGCGGTGGCACGCCCCTCCAGGCCATCCTCCAGCCGCTCGAGACCGACCTGGCGGTGCCCGTGATCGCGAACAACCAGGCGAACCTGTGGAACGCGCTGACGATGGCCGGCGTCCGCGAGCCGATCGCCGGGATGGGCCGGCTGATGACATGCTTCTGACCCGCGCGGCCGGCAGCCAAAGCTGCGTCCGATGATCCCCCGCTTCGCCCTCGCCCGGCCGGCGTCCCTCGCGGACGCCTTCGCGGCGTTCGCGGCGACCGGCGGCGACGGGGCGTACATCGCCGGCGGGACCGAGCTCCTCCAGGTGATGAAGATGGGCTTCGCCCAGTTCGGGACGCTCGTCGACCTGAAGCGGATCGACGAGCTCCGCGGGGTCGCCGTCGAGGCGGACGGGCGACTCCGGATCGGCGCGGCGACCACCCATCGTGAGATCGAGCGATCGCCGATCGTGGCGGCGGAGATCCCCGGGCTCGTGGCCCTCGAACGGGGCGTCGCGAACGGACGGGTCCGGTCCACGGGCACGCTGGGCGGGAACCTCGCCTTCGCCGAGCCGCACAGCGATCCGGCCACGTTCCTGCTCGCCTGTGGTGGGACGGTCGAGCTGGCCGGGCCGACGGGCCGGCGCGAGGTGTCGATCGGCGACTTCGTCGTGGGCCCGCTGGCGACGAGCCGCGAGGCCGACGAGATCCTGACCGCGATCCGGATCCCGCCGCGAGCGGCCGGCGAGGGCCGTGCCTACGAGAAGGTTGCCTTCTTCGAGCGTCCGGCCGCCTCCGTGGCCGTCCGCGTCCGCGTCGCCGACGGGGCGATCGCCGAGGCCACCGTGGCGGTCGGATCGATGACGGAAGCGCCCGAGATCGTCGCCGGGGCCGGGGCGGCGCTCGTCGGGGCGGCCGCCGACGGGGACGCCGTCGAGCCTGCCGCGGCCGCCGCGGCCGGCGCATTCGACGCGCTCGACCTGATCGAGGACCTCAACGGGTCGGCCGACTACAAGCGCCACCTCGCCGGCGTGCTCCTCGCGAAGGCGGCCCGGGCGGCCCTCGCCGAGGCCCGGATCGATGGCTGACGCCGGGAACGCGCCGGGCGCGGCAGCGGTGGCACAGGCCCGACTCGAGGTCGTGCTGACGGTCAACGGGACGACCCGGCCCCTGACGATCGAGCCGCGCGAGACGCTGGCCGAGGTCCTCCGCGAGCGGCTCGGGCTGACCGGCGCGAAGATCTCGTGCGACGCCCAGGTGTGCGGCGCATGCACGGTGCTGGTCGACGGGATGCCCGTCAGCGGCTGCACGTTCCTGGCGGTCGACGCGGACGGCCGTCGCGTCCGGACCGTGGAAGGCCTGGCGGTCGATGGGCAGCTCAGCCCGCTCCAGGCGGCGTTCATCGACCAGGCCGCCTTCCAGTGCGGCTTCTGCACCCCCGGGATGCTGATGGCCGCGACCGCGCTCCTCGAGGAGACGCCGTCGCCGAGCCGGGCGGACGTGATCCACGGGCTCGAGGGCAACCTCTGCCGCTGCACCGGCTACGAGCCGATCATCACCGCGGTCCTCCAGGCCGCCGAGGCGCAGCCGTGAAGCGCGTCGTCACCCGCGCTGAGGTTCCCTCGCCGATCGGCGAGGCCGTGCCCCGCCGCGACGGCCTCGCCAAGGTCACGGGCGCCGCGACCTACGCGGTCGACGTCACCGTGCCGGGCATGGCCCACGCTCGGATCCTCCGCAGCCCCTACCCCCACGCGCGGATCCGCTCGATCGACGCGACGGCGGCGCGCGCCCATCCAGGCGTCCTCGCGGTCGTCTCGGCCGAGGACCTCGGCGACGTCCATCTCGTCTATGGCCACGCGGTCGCCGACCACCCCCTGATCGCCGTCGACGTCGTCCGCTTCGCCGGCGAGCCGGTCGTGGGGGTCGTCGCGGAGGACTCGGTCAGCGCCGAGGAGGCGCTCCGGCTCGTCAGCGTCGACTACGAGCCGTTGCCGTTCGTCCGCTCGACCGAGGAGGCCCTGGCGGACGATGCACCGATCCTCCACCCGAAGCCGGGCGAGCAGCGGGCCCACCGCGGCTTCGACGAGGACATCGTCCGCACCCACCCCAACGTCTGCTCGTCGTCGCGCCAGGCCTGGGGCGACCTGGAGCCGGCGTTCGCCGACGCCCACCTCGTCGTCGAAGGCGAATACCGCTATCCCATGTGCTACGCGTACGCCATGGAGCCGTACACGGCCGTCGCGTCGTGGGCGGACGGCGGCCTGACGGTCTGGACGTCGGGTCAGCACCCGTACATGGTCCGTGACGACCTCGCCCACTGCTTCGACCTGCCGCTGGCCAAGGTCCGCGTCATCGTCCCGTATGTCGGCGGCGGCTATGGCAGCAAGTCGTACACGAAGATCGAGCCCCTGACCGCCGCCCTCGCCCTGCGCGCGGGACGGCCGGTGAAGCTGGCCCTCAGCGTCGAGGAGGCGATCCTCACGACGCGCGGCGATGCGGCCCGGATCCGGCTCCGGACCGCGCTCGATCGCGACGGCCGGATCCTGGGCCGCCAGGCGACGATCCACCTCGACACCGGCGCCTACGCCGAGAACTCGCCGCTCGTGGGCCGGAAGGCGGCCAACCGGCTCGGGGGTCCGTACCGCATCCCCGCCCTCGAAGTGACGTGCGACGTCGTCTACACGAACACCGCCCCGGCCAGCTCGTTCCGGGGCTTCGGTGCGCCGCAGGTGACGCTCGCCGGCGAATCGCAGCTGGACGAGGCGGCGGCTCGCCTGGGGCTCGACCCGGTGGAGCTTCGCCGGCGGAACGTCCTGGACCCGGGTGAGCGGCCGTGGCCGAAGGCGCGCGGGATCGACGCGAACCTGGCCGCCGACCTCGAGCTCGCCAAGGAGGAGCTGCGCTGGTCCGAGCCGGCCGGTCCGGGCCACGGCAAGGCGATCGCCCTGTCGGCCTCCGACGCGGGATCCGAGCCGATCACGACGGCGATCCTGCGGGTGCTCTCGGACGGCTCGGTCGTCGTGATGTGCGGCAGCACGGAGATCGGCCAGGGGAGCTCGACGGTCCTCGCCCAGATCGCCGCCGCCGAGATGGGGGTCGAGCTGGAGCGCGTCCACCTCGTCCAGAGCGACACCGCCGTCGTCTCCTACGACCGCTCGACCGGCGCGTCCCGGACGACGACCCTGATGGGGCTCGCGATCCAGGCCGCCGCCCGCGAGGTCCGGGCCCAGCTCGTGCACTGGGCGACGAGCTCGCTGGCCCCGGACGGACCGGCCGTCGTGGAGGGCCGCAACGGCGTCCGGATCGGCGAGACCGACCACGACTGGGGCGCGATCGTCCGGGCTTGGTTCGGGGGCGCCGCGGGCGAGGCCGTGGGCCGGGGCTACCTGCGCCGGGCCGGCGCGACCGAGGAGATGCCGCCGTTCTGGGAGATCGGCTGCGTCGGGGTCGAGGTCAGCGTCGATGAAGCGACCGGCGAGATCACCGTCGAGACCCTCGTGACCGTCGGCGACATCGGCTGTGCGATCAATCCGCAGACCGCCGAGGCCCAGGACGTGGGCGCCGCGATGATGGGCCTCGGGATGGCCACCCGCGAGGAGCTCGTCTACCAGGACGGCAACCTGATGAACGGCAACCTGTTCGACTACCGAGTGCCGCGGACGACGAACCTGCCCGAGCTCCGGACCGTCCTCGTCGAGCGCGGCGACGGCGTGGGCGTGTATGGGGCCAAGGGCGGCGGTGAGGGCGCGCTGAACCCGGTCGCGGCGGCGATCGCGAACGCGGTCGAGCGGGCCGCCGGGATCCGCCTGCGCGAGGCACCGTTCACACCCGAGCGCGTGTGGCGAGCCCTCCAGGAGCGCGACGCCGCGGCGGCAGCCGAGGCCGGCCTGGATCGGGACACGTGAAGCTCGCCGGGACGATCTCGATCGCCGCTCCGCCAGGCGCTGTCTGGGCCCTGGTCACGAACCCGATCGGGCTCGCCCGCTGCGTGCCCGGGGTCGGGGACATCCGCCAGGTCGACGAGCGCACGTTCGAGGGCACGATCCTCGCCTCCGTCGGCCCGGTCGACGGCTCGTTCGCGTTCCGCTCGGTGATGACCACCGCCGAGTTCCCGAGCGCGCTCGTCGTGGAGGTGGCCGGCACGGACTCGGTGACGAAGAGCCGCCTGGAGATGACCGTCCGGGCCGGCCTGACCGAGCCGGCGGCGGGAATGACGGATCTTGCCTACCAGGCCGAGGTCAAGGTCCGAGGGCGGCTCGCGATCCTCGGCGAGATGGTCCTCCGGGCGACGGCCGGGATGATGATCGGCGAGGTCACGAAGTGCCTCCGGTCGCAGCTGGAGGGCGGCGCCTCGGGAGCGGACGAGGGAGGCGGAACCGTGGAGATGGACGCGGCCCGGCCGGGGATCGAGTGAGCCCGGCCCGCTACGACCTGATCGTCGTCGGCGGTGGGAGCGCCGGCTGCGTCGTGGCGGCGCGGGCCAGCGAGGATCCGGCCCGGCGGGTCCTGCTGATCGAGGCCGGTCCGGATCCGCGGCCGATCCCCGACGTCGTCGCGGACCCCAAGCGCCAGACCGAGCTGGTCCTGGAGACGGACTACGTCCGGATGTACGACGCCGAACGGGCCGACGGCTCCACCTTCCCGCTCCTGGGCGGCCGGATCATGGGCGGCGGCTCGTCGGTCAACAACCTCGTCGTCGTCCGGCCGATGCGGGCCGATTTCGACGCGTGGACGGGCTTCGGCGGCGAGACCTGGTCGTATGAGGCGCTCCTGCCGCTCATGCGCGCGATCGAGACCGATCCCGACTTCGCCGACAGCCCGATCCACGGCGACCACGGTCCGCTCCGGCTCCACCGCGGCTATCGGTTGGAGGACGAGGCGGATCCGCCGGTCGTCGCGCTGATCGAGGCGGCCCATGCCTTCGGGTTGCCGAGCTGCCCGGACCTCAACGTCCCGGAGCCGTTCGGGATCTGTGCCTCGCCCTACAACCAGGTCGACGGACGGCGCCAGTCGACCGTCGCCGCCTGGCTGGATCCGGCACGCGACCGGCCCAACCTCGAGATCCGCGCCGACACGACGGTCACGCGACTCATCCTCGACGGGTCGCGGGTCATCGGCGTCGAGGTCGACGACGGCGCCGGCGGGGCCGAGGTCATCGAGGCGGCCGAGGTCGTCGTCGCGGCCGGGGCGTTCGAGACGCCGCATCTCCTCCTGCTGTCCGGGATCGGCGCGGCGGAGGCGCTCGAGCCGCACGGGATCGCGGTCCGTCACCGGCTCGACGGCGTGGGGGCGAACTACCAGGACCACGCCGTCGTGTACATCACGTTCGAGGGGACGGTCGATCTCCACGAGGACTTCGTGATCCCGAAGGTCCGCCTGATCGCGAAGAGCCGGCCCGAGCTCACGACGCCGGACCTCCATGTCTTCATGCGCCCGTCGATCCGGATGCCCGGAGTCGCGCCGATGCTGCCGGTGTCGCTCCATCTCCTCCAGCAACGCTCGCGCGGGCGCGTCAGCCTCGCATCCGCGGACCCGGCGGATCCGCCGCGGGTCCAGACGGGGCTCCTCGAGGACGCGCGCGACGTCGAGGCGATGCTCGACGGGATGGACTTCGTCGATCGGCTCACGAAGCACCCCGCGCTCGCCCGGTTCTACGGCGAGATGGTCACGCCGGCGTCCCGCGCGGACTGGCGCGAACACATCCTGACCGCTTACGACACGTACCACCATGCCGTGGGAACGTGCCGGATCGGACCGGCCGGGGACCCGCTCGCGGTCGTCGATCCGGAGCTCCGCGTCCACGGACTCGACGGGCTCCGGATCGCGGATGCCTCCGTCCTGCCCGTCATCCCGCACGCGAACACGAACCTCGCCGCGATCCTCGTCGGCGAGATCGCGGCCCGGGCCATCGTGGCTGGCGCCAGCCAGGCCCTGGCGACCGCCGACGGCTGAGGCCGGCCGCTCAGTCCAGCGCGAGCCACCCCCCGCCCGCGGGGTCCCAGCGCGCGACGGCGCGGACGGCATCGGGCCCCTCGATCCGGCGCCGCCGAGCCGCGGCGGTCGCGACTGTCTCCGGCCAGCCCGGCGGCACCAGACCGGGCGCCAGGTCGGCCAGCGGCGCCAGGACGAAGAGCCGCTCGGCGGCATCGCGATGGGGCACGACGAGCAGACGGTCCGCCTTGCCCGGATCGAGCGACAGGCCGGCCGGGGGCCGCTCGAGCGAGAGCCTCGCGCGGCCGAAGACGACCAGGTCGAGGTCGAGCTCGCGCGGGCCCCAGCGCTCCCGATCGCGCCGACCGAACGCGCGCTCGAGCCCCTTCAGGGCGATGACGAGGGCCGTCGCGCCCGTCGCGGGATTCGGCCCGGCCGGAACGTCGAGGGCCGCGACGGCGTTCCGGAACTCGGGCTGGTCCGTGACGCCGACGGGGGCGGTCGCATACAGCCGCGAGACGCCACGGAGATGCGCTCCCGGGAGCGCGGCCAGGGCCTGGACCCCGGCGGCCACCGTGCGGCCGGCGTCGCCGAGGTTGGCCCCGAGGCCGATGTACGTCCTGACCCGCCGCACGGTTCGTCGGACCTCCGTCGCTAGACTCGCCGAGTGCCCAGTGTCGTTGCCCTGATTCTCCACGCTCCGCTCGCGCCGGGCGCCGGCCCGCTGACACGGATCTTCGAGGCGATCCGGCGCGAGCACGCGACCCGTCACGCGGCGGGGTTCGCCGCGCTCGGCGCGCGCGCGATCGTGGATGACGGGCCGGGCGGCGCGTCGTTCGGCGCGCGCGTCCGGGCCGTCGTCACGCGCGAGCGACCCGACGGATTGATCGTCCTCGGATCGGGTGCCGTCCCGATCGCCGGAACCCCCGAGCGGCGCCTCTTCGTGCGGGTCGCCGGCGGGCCCGCGGGCCGGGCCCTCGCGAACAACCGCTACTCGGCGGACGTCGTCGCGGTCGCGGGCGCGGCGGTCCTGGACCGGCTCCCGGACGTGGCCTCCGACAACGCCCTGCCGCGCTGGCTCGCGACCGAGGCCGGGTTCGCGGTGGACGACCTGCGAACCCGCTGGCGGCTCCAGCTGGACCTGGACTCGCCGCTGGACGCGCTCCTGATCGAGCCCGGCCCGGTTGCGGCGAGCCTGGCGGGGGCGGGCGTGGACAGCCGCCCGGTCGTCGACATGATCCGGGCGATCGGCGCCGTCACGCGCGATCCGGCGCGGGAGCTCGTCGTGGCCGGTCGCGCCTCCGCGGCGGGCCTGGCCTGGCTGGAACGAGCCACCCGCTCGAGGACCCGGGCGCTCGTCGAAGAGCGCGGATTCCGGACGAGGCCGCCCGGCCAGCGGCCGGTTCGCTCGGCCCTCGGCCTGGTCCTCGATCGCGATGGGCCCGAGGCGCTCGGACCACGGCTGGCGGAGCTGGGCGACGCCGCGATCGTCGACAGCCGCGTCCTGATCGCGCACCGGTTCGGGGCGGATGAGGCGGGCTGGCCATCACCGGAGGATCGCTTCGCGTCCGACCTGGCCCAGCCGGACCGGATCGCCGATCCCTGGCTGCGAGCCCTGACCCGGTCCGCCGCGGACGCCGCGATCCCCGTCGGGCTCGGCGGTCACACGCTCGTCGGGCCCGGCCTGCGGCTCGTCCTCGACGACAGCCGATGGACCTGAAGCGCCTGCCACCGCTCCCGGGCGACGTCCCCTCGGATCCCCAGCTCCTCGCCGCGATCCGGGCCGAGATCGAGCGCGACGGGCCGATGACCTTCGCCCGGTTCATGACGATCGCCCTGTACGACCCCGAGCGTGGCTACTACCGGGGCCCCGTGCCGCGACCCGGACGGGGCGGCGACTTCCTGACGGCGCCGGAGGCCAGCCCGGTCTTCGGCCGGACGGTCGCCGCCTTTGCCGCGGCCGTCCACGACCGGCTGGGCCGGCCGCCGACCCTGACGATTCGTGAGCACGGCGCGGGCACCGGCGCGCTCGCGTCCCCGCTCGTCGGTGAGCTGCTGGCTCGGGACGGCGGACCGCGGACGATCCGCTATCTCGTCGCGGAGGTCGAGCCGCGTCGCGTCGAGGCGGTCGCGGCCCGCCTGGCGATGGACCGCTTCGATCCGGAACGGGTGATCGTGGAGGAGGATCGCGGCGACCCGATCGACGGGCTCGTCATCGCCAACGAGGTCCTGGACGCGCTGCCGACCCAGTGCGTCGTCGGTCGCGGCGGAGCGCTCCGCGAGATCCTCGTGGGGCTGGACGACGACGGCGAGCTCATGGACGTGGAGGCTGAGCCGACGACGCCGGCGCTCGCCGCCCGCCTCGACGACGAGGGCGTGGCCCTGGCCGACGGCCAGCGCGCGGAGATCTGCCTGGCGCTGGACGACTGGGTCCGCGACGCCGCCGAGGCCCTCCAGCGCGGCGTCCTCCTGATCATCGACTACGGCTATCCCGCGGCCGAGCTGTACGACCCCCGCCGGCGCGCGGCCGGCACCCTGGCGACGTATCTCGGCCACACGGTCGGCGACGACCCGTACCGGGCGATCGGCCGCCAGGACCTGACCGCCCACGTCGACCTGAGCGCGCTCGAGCGCGCCGCGAGCGGGGCGGGCCTCGACCTCCTCGGGTCGACGACCCAGACCGACTTCCTCGCCCGGCTCGGAATCGGGGAGCAGCTGGTCGCCGAGCAGACACGGCCGGGCGCGTCGCTGCCGGCCTACCTGGAGACCCGCTCGGCCGTGATCCGGATGATCGATCCCGGCGCGATGGGCCGCTTTCGCGTCGTCGCGTTCGGGCGTGGGCTGGCCGCGGAACCGCCCTTGGCGGGCCTCGCGGCGACGGCCGGGAGCCACTAAGGCGAACGCCCTATTGCCGCGATCACGCCGCGAGGACGAGCCTAGCGGTGTCCGGCGAGGTCGGGCACACCGCCGGGGAGCGGATCGTGAACTGGCACGCGCGCTCGGCACGATCCGCTCCCCGATCACCTCGCCGGCCCCCCGCGGCACCCATCCGGTGTCGCGCTCGTCCCCTCCGTCTCCGGTCCGTCCCGGAGTGCCGCCCGGGCGTCGCCCTGCCCGTGGCCGAACGGGTCCCCCTGCTAGAATGACCGGGCGTGGCGGGCGCGCCCAGGGCGCCGTCCATGCACAGGGGTGGGTCCGTCTCCCGGTGCTCCAGCCGGGCCCGGCCGACCTTGAGCCGAGCCCGGAGAGACCGTGGATCTCACCAACATCTGGTACATCGCGGGGTTCCTGTTCGCGGGCGTCTCGTTCGTGTTCCTCACGATCGGGGCGGCGTGGCTGATCTCCCACCGCAACCGCGGCGACGTCCACAAGGGCCTCCCGTACGAGTCCGGGATCGACACGTACGGCGACACCCACGGTCGGTTCGGGCTGTCGTTCTACATCTACGCGTTGCTGTTCGTGGCGTTCGACATCGAGGTGATCTTCATCTACCTCTGGGCGATCATCTTCAACGGCAGCTCGGCGGACGCCATCGGGTCGTTGTTCCTGAGCATGCTCGTCTTCGTCGGCATCCTGCTCCTGGGACTCGCCTATGCCTGGCGGAAGGGAGTCCTGACATGGGAGTGAGCAGCCGGCCGGAGGCGGGCGATGGAGCGGCGCCGAACGTCGGATCGGACGCCCCGGGGAACGAGCCGGCGGCACTGACCGTCCCGCGGACGGCCGTCGCCGAGCCGATCGTCGTCCCGAACACACTGTGGCGCTCGGTCGACCCGAATGCCTATGTGAGCAGCCCCGAGCCGGACGTCACCCACCTCCGCCAGCTCGAGACCGACCCGGACCTCCGCCGCGACAACGCCCGCTGGTCGGGCGCGCTCGAGGTCATCCCGACGAAGGCCGACTACGTCCTGGACCTGATCCGGGCAAACAGCCTGTGGCCGCTCCTGTCCGGGCTGGCCTGCTGCGCGATGGAGATGATGTCGAGCGCCACCTCGCGCAACGACATGGATCGCTGGGGGATGTTCCCGTTCCGGGCCAGCCCCCGCCAGGCCGACGTCCTGATCGTCGCGGGGACGCTGACGACGAAGATGGCCGGCCCGCTCGTCCGGTTGTGGGAGCAGATGCCGGAGCCCAAGTGGTGCGTCGCGATGGGCGACTGCACGTGCTCGGGCGGCCGGTACAAGCGGAGCTACGCGACCGTGGAGGGGATCGACCGGGTGATGCCGGTCGACGTCTACGTCCCGGGCTGCCCGCCCCGGCCCGAGGGCCTGATCTACGGGATGATGAAGCTCCAGCAGCTCGTCAAGGACCGCCGCGGCCACTGGCCCGAGCGCGCGATCGGTCCGACCGTGCCCGAGGACGTCTGAGTGGACGCTGCCCTCAAGCGCCGCCTCGAGGCGCGGTTCGGGGACCAGCTGACCGGTCCCATCCGGCAGCGCCATGACGAGACCGAGATGCGGATCGGACCGGGTGCGGTCATCGACGTCGTCCGCAGCCTCCACGACGAAGCCGAGTTCGGGTTCCTCCTCCTGGCCGACCTCGCGGGCGTCGACACGGGGACCGAGATGCAGGTCGTCTACCACCTGTGGGGCGAGACCAGCCCCGACTGGCTCCGGGTGATCGCCGACGGTCTCTCCCGCGACGATCCGCGCGTTCCGTCGGTGACCTTCCTGTGGCAGGGCGCCGAGTGGATGGAGCGCGAGGCCTACGACATGTTCGGGATCACGTTCGAGGGCAACCGCGACCTGCGCCGGATCTACATGCCGCCCGACTACCAGGCCTTTCCGCTCCGCAAGGACTTCTACCTCCCCGACGACGCGGCGCGCTCGGCCGGGGCGGGCGTCCGCCACCTCGAGCAGACCCATGCGCCGCGCAACGCCAAGCCCGATCGCGTCCTCCGCAAGGTCCGCGCATGACCGCCGCACCGCCCCACGGCCACGCCCACCAGGCGAACCCGTCCGACGACCCGCGGGTCCAGCTCGACGAGGCCGCCGGCGTCTTCGAGCCCGTCCCGCCGTACCCGCCGCGGACCGAGCGGGAGAGCGAGTTCTACACGCTCGGCGACGGCGAGATGTTCATCAACATGGGGCCCCAGCATCCGTCCACCCACGGCGTGCTCCGGATCGTCCTGAAGCTGGACGGCGAGCAGGTCGTGGACCTGGACCCGGTCCTGGGCTATCTCCATCGCGGCGTCGAGAAGCTGTGCGAGAACGCGGACTTCCACCACACGATCGCCTATCTCGACCCGCTCGAGTACATCAGCTCCCTCTTCTGCGAGTGGCCGGGCGTCCTGGCCTTCGAGAAGCTGCTCGACGTCCAGGTCCCTCGGCGGGCCGAGTACATCCGGGTCCTCGCGACCGAGCTGAACCGGATCCTGTCGCATTCGATGTTCATCGGCTGGATGGCCCTCGACCTGGGCGGGCTCACCCCGATCCTGTATGGCCTGATCGAGCGCGACGAGATCGCCGAGATGCTGGCCTCGCTGACCGGCCAGCGGCTCCTCTACAACTACCTCCGGATCGGCGGCGTCAACGGCGACCTGAACCACGACTTCATGAGCCGCCTCGGCGACTGGATGAGCCGGGCCACGACCCAGATCGAGGCGAACCTGGGCCTCCTCAACGAGAACGAGATCTTCGTCCGCCGGATGCGCGGCCTCGGCACGCTCGACAAGGAGACCGCGTTCCGGATGGCCGTCACCGGCCCGAACCTCCGGGCGAGCGGCGTGCCGCTCGACTTCCGGCGCGCTCACCCCTACAGCGTCTTCCCCGAGCTCGACTTCGACATCCCGACCCGCGACGAGGGCGACTGCCTCGCCCGCTACCTGGTCCGGATCGACGAGATCAAGCAGAGCCTTCGGATCATCGACCAGTGCCTCCACCAGATGCCGGACGGACCGGTCATGGCCAAGCTGCCGCGGCTGCTCCGCCCGCGACCGGGCCGGGCCTACGCCGCGGTCGAGGGCCCGCGGGGCCAGTACGCCGCCTACGTGATCAGCGACGGCACGGACCAGCCCTTCCGAATGCGGATCCACGACCCCTCGTTCGTCCACCTCCAGTCGGTCGGCGTCCTGATGTCGGGCCACCTGATCGCCGATGCGATGGCCGTCATGGCCAGCCTCGATCCGATCATGGGCGGTGTCGATAAATGACCGCGGTCGCTCGCTCCTGGGGGCGGCTGACGCTGGCCGGGAAGATCGTCTTCACGATCGTCCCGCTCCTGCTGCTCCTGGGGCTCGGCCTGCTCGTGGTCGTCCTGATCGCGGGCAAGCCGATCGTCGACTTCCTCGCCGCGAACATGTGGCTCGTCCGGTTCGTCGTCGCGGCGACGGTCGTCCTCCTGATGAGCGTCCCGAGCGCGTTCCTGATCATCTACATGGAGATGAAGGTCATCGCCCTGATGAACCTCCGGATCGGGCCCGACCGGGTCGGTCCGTTCGGGAGCCTGCTGTCCGTCGTCCACGGGCTGAAGGTGCTCATGAAGGAGGACTTCAGCCCGACCGGCGCCGATCGCGTCGTCTTCACCCTGGCCCCGGTCGTCGTCTACATGTCGGCGGTGATGACCCTGCTCGTCATCCCGTTCGCCCCGACCGTGTTCGGGGCCGACATGAACATCGGGCTCCTGTACCTGTTCGGGGTCGGCGGGCTGACCGTCGTGGGCCTCCTGATGGCCGGCTGGTCCAGCTTCAACAAGTACTCACTCATCGGCGGGCTGCGCTCGGCGGCCCAGGTCGTGAGCTACGAGATCCCGCTGACCCTGTCGGTCGTGGGCCTGCTCCTCCTGGCCGGGACGATGAGCCTCAACCAGATCACGATCAACCAGTCGGGCTGGTTCTGGAACTGGTACGTGTTCCAGCAGCCGCTCGGCGCCCTGATCTTCTTCATCGCCGCAACCGCCGAGGCGAACCGGACGCCGTTCGACCTGACCGAGGCCGACAGCGAGATCGTGGCCGGCTTCGCGACCGAGTACTCGGGGATGCGCTTCGGCTTCTTCTTCTTCGCCGAGTACGTCAACGTCTTCGTCGTCTCGGGGCTGATCGTCGCCCTCTTCTTCGGCGGCTGGAACGCCCCGTTCACGTGGCCGGCCGAGTGGACGCCCCATCTCGCGATCGACCTGGGCTCGATGGGCCTGGGCCTCCTGTTCGCGATCCTGCTCGTCCCGCCGATCGCGATCCTCGCCCTGTCGGCGCCGTTCTACGTGGGGCGCAGCTCGCTGCCGTGGTGGCAGGCCCTGATCATCGGCTTCATCCTGTTCAACCTGATCGTCGGCGCGGCCGTGGTCGGCTGGGCGTTCATCAGCTGGGACTGGGTGGCCGGCCTGATCTGGTTCCTCCTGAAGAGCTACCTCTTCGTGTTCACCTTCGTCTGGATGCGCGGCACACTGCCCCGCGTCCGGATCGACCAGCTGATGGGGTTCGCCTGGAAGTGGCTCCTGCCTGCCTCCCTCCTCAACCTGTTCGTCACGGCGGCCGCCCTCGTCGTCGTGCGCATCATCAAGCCGGCCTGATGCGAGGACCCACTCGATGAGTCGCCTGCCCGGCCTCGGGATCGTCAAGGGGATGGGGCTGACGCTCCGCCGCTTCTTCGAGCCGAAGGCGACGATCCGCTACCCCGAGGTCCGCGTCGACGTCCCGCCGAAGTTCCGCGGCCGGCTCCAGCTGCTCTACGACGAGTGGGGCACGCTGAAATGCGAAACCTGCTTCCAGTGCGCGCAGGCCTGCCCGATCGAGTGCATCGACATGGGCGGGATCGACACGAAGGGCCGATACCACATCCACTGGGGCGCGCCCGAGACCTACGGCGAGCGCCGTGAGGAGTCGGCGCTGCGGCGGTCGGGCCGGCCCGTCCCCGACACCGCGTACGCCCACTTCGACCCGATCCATCCCGAGGCGCTCGAGGCGATCCTCGATCGCTATGACCACGACCCCAAGGACATGCTCGCGATCCTGGAGGCGACCCAGGCCGAGTACGGCCACCTGCCGGTCGCCGCACTGAAGCTGATCAGCCAGAGGACCGGGGCGTGGTACGCGATGATCTACGGCACCGCGACCTACTACCGCCACCTCCGGTTCGAGCCGCCGGCCGACGTCGCCACGCCGCTGGCCGCCGCGACGGCCACCGCGCGGGCGGCGCGCGAGACGACGTTCCTGGCCGGCCTCGACGCCTCGCTCGCCGGCTCGTCCGGCACGACCCGCGCCGCCCCCGGCGCCGGGCCGGCCCGCGCGTGAGCGGCCGATGACGGCGATCCTGCGAACGCCCCCCTCGTGGCCGGGGATCCTCATCCCACGCGAGCCGGTCACCGACCCGCTCGACCTGGCGGCGGCCCGTGAGCGCGGCGCCTTCGAGGGGCTGCGTCGCGCGCTCCACGACCTGGGCGCGACCGCGACGGTCGCGACGATCGCCGCATCCGGCCTCCGTGGCCGTGGCGGCGCCGGCTTCCCGACGGGCGAGAAGTGGCGGACCGCCGCCGCGACGGCGGCGCCCCGGCGCTACGTCGTCGCCAATGGCTACGGCGCCGATCCCTCGTCGCTGACCGACCGGACGCTCCTCGAGCGGAACCCCTACGCCGTCCTGGAGGGCGCCCTGATCGCCGCGGCGTCGATCGGGGCCGGCGAGGTGATCGTCGCGGTCCGGACCGAGGCAGCGGAGGCGATCCGTGCGCTGGAGACGGCCCGCGACCGGATGCTCGAAGCGAACCTGGCCGGGCCGGACGTCCTGGGCTCGGGCGTGGACGTCGAGATCGCGATCCGGCCGGTCCAGGGCGCCTACATGCTGGGCGAGGAGACGGTCCTCCTCAAGGCCCTCGAAGGCAAGCGCGGCCAGCCAGAGCAGCGCCCGCCGCAGCCGGCGACCCGCGGCCTGTTCGGCCAGCCGACGATCGTCCACAACGTCCAGACCCTCGCCGCCGTGCCCTGGATCATCGTGAACGGCGCGGAGGCGTTCGCGGCGGTCGGGTCGAAGGCCAGCCCGGGCACGATCCTCGTCTCGGTCCGCGCGCCCGGCGGCGCCGGCGTCGCCGAGGTCCCGATCGGGACGCCCCTCCGCGACATCGTCGGGCTCGTCGGCAAGGACGGGACGAAGCACCTGAAGGCGTTCGTCGTGGGTGGACCCTCGGGCGGGATCCTGCCCGCCGAGCTCGGTGACACCGCCTACGAGTTCGAGGCGCTCCGGGCGGTCGGCGCCCACGTCGGTTCGGGCTCGATCATCGCCGCCGACCAGCGCGCCTGCATCGTCGACCTGGCCCGGCTCCTGACGCGCTACTGCGCCGACGAGGCGTGTGGCAAGACGATCCCCTGCCGGATCGGGCTGCGCCGCGTCAGCGAGATCGGCGACCGCGTCGCGACGGGGCTGCCCAAGCCCACCGACGTCCAGCTCCTGGCCGACCTGTCTAGCGACATCGTGGGCTCCGCGCTGTGCGATCACGAGCGCCTCGCCACCCTCCCGTTCGCGAGCGGGATGCGATACTTCCGTTCCGAGCTCGACGAGCACATCCTCCGGAGCTCGTGCCCGGCCGGCGTCTGCCGGCCGATCGCGGTCGCCGCCGGAGCCCACTGACGAGACGATGACCGACCTCCTGCCGCGCCCCTACGCCGAGACGAACACGATCGACCCGCTCGATCCGTCGCTCGGCGAGCGCCTGCTCACGACGCAGTCGCCGCAGCGGCCGCAGTCCACGCCGCGGATCCGGATCGAGGTCGACGGCCGGGTCGTCGAGGGCTTCGAAGGCCAGACGATCCTCGAGGTCTGCCGCGACAACGGGATCGAGATCCCGACGCTCTGCTACGAGCCCAAGCTGCCCGGCTTCGGCGCCTGCCGGATGTGTGTCGTGGAGGTCGAGGGCGAGGACCATCCGCCGATCTCGTGCTCGCGCACGTGCGAGCCGGAGATGGTCGTCAAGACCCAGACCGACGAGATCCGCCGCCTCCGCCGGACGAACCTCGAGCTGATCTTCAGCGATCACAACGCGTACTGCCTGCCGCCCTGCCAGAACAAGTGCCCGAGCCACATCGACATCCCGGGCTTCCTCAAGGCGAACGCCGAGGCGGACTTCACCGAGTCGACCCGGATCTTCAAGCGGACGATCCCGTTCCCGAGCGTCCTGGGCCGGGTCTGTCCGGCGCCGTGCGAGGAGCACTGTCGGCGCGACGAGGTCGACGAGGCGATCGCGATCCGCGATTCCCACCGCTACGCCGGCGACCAGGTCCTCAAGGCGATGCTCGACGAGGGCGTCGACCCGCCGGTCCCGTTCGAGCTCCAGCCGAAGAGCGGCCGCAAGGCCGCGGTGATCGGGTCGGGGCCGGCCGGCATGGCCGCCGCCTACTACCTCCTGATCTCGGGCCACGACGTCACCGTCTTCGAGCGCGATCCGGCGCCGGGCGGGATGCTCCGCTACGGGATTCCCCAGTACCGGCTGCCAAAGGTCGAGGTCCTCGAGGCCGAGTACGAGTCCGTGACCCGGCTGGGCGGCAGGATCGAGTGCAACGCCGAGCTCGGCAAGGACTTCGGGCTCGACGACCTCCAGAACCAGGGCTTCGACGCGGTCCTCGTCGCGATCGGCTGCTACGACACGAACAAGCTCGGCGTGCCCAACGAGGACGCCGCCGAGGTCCTCGACGGCCTCGAGTACCTCCGGACGGCGACCCTCGGCCTGCCCTACCCGGGCCACGCCGGCAAGCGCGTCGTCGTCATCGGCGGCGGCTTCACCTCGATGGACTGCTCGCGGACGTCGATCCGCCAGGGCGCCGCCGAGGTGACCCTCGTCTACCGCCGCGACATGAAGGACATGCCCGCGGCGAACGAGGTCCACGAGGCGATCGAGGAAGGCGTCCAGACGATCTTCCAGGCGGGTCCCACGCGGGTGATCACCGACGAGAAGGGCAACGTCACCGGGGTCGAGTTCATCCGCAACCGCCCCGGCGAGCCCGATGCCTCCGGCCGGCGCCGGCCCGAGCCCGCCCCCGGCACCGAGTTCACGATCCCGTGCGACCGGGTCCTCCTCGCGATCGGCCAGGGACCCGAGCTCGACTGGATCGGTCCGGGGTCCGAAGGTCCCCAGGCGACCCGCAACAAGCGCCTGAAGGCCGACGCGGTCACGTTCCTGACCGATCGCCCCGGCGTCTTCGGAACCGGCGACGTCCGGGTCGGAGCGGCCACCGTCGTCCAGGCCGTCGCCGAAGGCCGCCGTGCCGCGTACGCGGTCGATGCGTTCCTGAAGGGCCTCGACCTGAGCGAGATCAAGACCCGCCAGCAGCTCGCTGAGCCGCAGCCCGAGTTCCTCTCGATCGTGCCATTCACGAGCGAGGTCAAGGAGCCGCGCTACCGGCTCAAGGCGATGCCCGCGGCCCAGCGCAACGACAGCTACATCGAGTACGAGATCCCGTACACCCGGGCCGAGGCCGTCGCCGAATCGACCCGCTGCCTCCAGTGCACGTGCGAGGCGATCGGGTTCTGTGACCTGCGTCGCCTCGGGATCGAGTACGGGACGACGCTCAAGACGCTCGAGCCGCAGTACCACCAGGGCGCCGGCTACCGGAGCGTCACGGAGAACCGGTTCACCGGGATCAACCACGACTACATCCGCGACGACAGCCACGCATTCATCCTGCGCGAGCCGTCGCGCTGCATCGACTGCGGCCGCTGCGCGAATGTCTGCGCCGAGGTCGTGGGCGCCGCCTGCTACGACTTCATGCGGGTCGGCTTCGACACGCTCGTCACGACGCCGCTCGACATGAGCCTCAACGACACCCCGTGCGTCTCGTGCGGCCGCTGCGCGGAGACGTGCCCGACCGGTGCGCTGATGCCCAAGCCGCGAGTCCTCCAGAAGTACGAGGTCGACGAGAGCCGCTGCATCCTGTGCGGGATCTGCGTCGACGCCTGCCCCTACGATGCCCTCCGCGACGGCGGCGACTTCGAGCTGTCGCACACGTCCCGGGTCGACCCGATGATCGACCTGATCGCCCTGGCCGCCGTCGACCAGGAGACCGAGATGACCTACATCCGGCGCGAGCGCGACTGGGCCGAGCGGGCCGCCGCGGCCGGCCGGCCGGTCGAGCCGACCCGGCTGCTTCCGATGCTCCCCGCGTCGATCGCCGCCCAGATCGCCCGCGAGTCGGCGGCTCCGGCGCTCGGCCCCGGAGCGAGCAACGGTCACGGCAACGGACACGCCCCGGCCCTGACCGCCGGGGGTGACCACGCCGGCCACGGCCACTAGCCCGTGCCGATCCCCTCGACGATCCCGATCCTCGAGATCCCCTGGGACGACGTCCTCTTCGTCGTCCTCGCCGGGACGATGCTCGCGTCGGGCCTGGCGGTCGTGGTGATGCGCGACATCATCCGCTGCGGGCTGGCGATGATGGTCTGCTTCGGGGCCCTGGCCGGGATCTACGTGATGGCCGGCGCGCCGCTCGTCGGCGCGGCCCAGGTCCTGGTCTACATCGGCGCGATCAGCGTCCTCGTCCTGTTCGCGATCATGCTCACCCAGACGAAGGCGGCCCCGACCCGGCTCGCCTTCCAGACCCAGGCGATCCCCGCCGCCGTGGCGGCGATCGTGTTCACGGTCGTCGTCCTGCTGGCGGTCGGCTCGACGACCTGGGGCGGCAGCGGCCAGCGTGGCGCGACCCAGACCCAGGACGTCGCCACCGCGCTGTTCAGCGGCTGGGTCCTGCCCTTCGAGATCGTGGGCGTGCTGCTGCTGGCCGCCGTGATCGGCGGGGTGTTCCTCGCCAAGCGCGAGCGCGGCAAGGACGTCCTGGAATGATCCGGGTGATCCTGGGCACGGCGCTGGCGTCCGTGTTCATCATCGGCCTGGGCCTGATCGGCCTGGCGGCCGGCGGCTCACGATCGCTGACCGCCTACCTGACGCTGAGCGGCCTGCTGTTCGCGATCGGGATGTTCGGGTTCCTCGCCCGGCGCAACGCGATCAGCATGGTCATGGCGATCGAGCTGATGCTCAACGCGGTCAACCTCGCGATCATCGCCTTCGCCTCGTTCAATCCTCGGCTGGGATCCGCGGGCTCCGTGATCGCCCTGCTCGTGATGGCGGTCGCGGCGGCCGAGGCGACGGTCGGCCTGTCGATCATCCTCGCAATCTTCCGGAACAAGAAGACGCCGCTCGTCGACGAGTACGACGCGATGCGCCAGTGAGCCGGACGCGCTGATGTTCGAGCTCCTCGTCCCCGCGATCATCGCCCTCCCGCTTGCCGGATTCCTGTTCACCGCGATCGCCGGCCGGCGCCTGGGCAAGCGCGCCCATCTCGTCCCGGTCTGGGCGGTGGGGCTCGCGTGGGCGATCGGCATGTGGGTCGCGTTCAATGCGCTGACCCGCGCCGAGCCGTTCGGCGACACGGGCTTCGCCTCCACGATCTACACGTGGATCCCGGCCGGCTCGTTCCAGGTGACCGCCGGCGTCTTCGTCGACGGGCTGACCGCGTGCCTCCTGATCGTCGTCCTGACGATCGGCCTCCTCGTCCACGTCTATTCGATCGGCTACATGAGCCATGACCCGGGCTACTGGCGGTTCTTCGCCTACCTGAACCTGTTCATGGTCTCGATGCTCCTGCTGATCCTGGGCGACAGCTTCCTCACGGTCTTCGTCGCGTGGGAGCTGGTCGGCCTGTCGAGCTACCTGCTGATCGGGTTCTGGAAGCACAAGCGCTCGGCGGCGCTCGCGGCGAAGAAGGCGTTCATCGTCAACCGCGTCGGCGACGTCGGGTTCGCGCTCGGGATCATGGCCGTGTTCGTCAACACGGGCACGCTGAACATCCGCGACTCGATCCACGTGCTTACGAGCGCGACGCTGGCGCCCCTGCCGATCCCGATCTGGGTCGTGGCGCTCCTGATCTTCGCCGGCGCGATGGGCAAGAGCGCCCAGTTCCCGCTCCACGTCTGGCTGCCCGACGCGATGGAGGGCCCGACGCCGGTCAGTGCCCTGATCCACGCCGCGACGATGGTCAACGCGGGCGTCTACCTGATCGCGCGGACGAACCCGATCTTCGCCAGCGCGCCCGACGCGATGGTCGTGGTCGCCGCGATCGGGATCTTCACCGCCATCCTCGCCGCGAGCATCGCGATGACCCAGACCGACATCAAACGGGTGCTCGCCTATTCGACGCTCAGCCAGCTCGGCTACATGTTCGCCTCCCTCGGCGTGGGGGCGTTCACGGCGGCGATCTTCCACCTGATGACCCACGGCTTCTTCAAGGGCCTGCTGTTCCTGGGCTCCGGCTCGGTGATCCACGCGGTCCACGAGGAGCAGGACATGCGGAAGATGGGCGGCCTGGCGAAGAAGATCCCGCACACCTACCGGACGATGCTGATCGGCTCGATCGCGATCGCCGGGATCCCGCCCCTGGCCGGCTTCTTCTCGAAGGACGAGATCCTGGGCGAGGCCTTCAAGCTCGGCTTCCAGTGGGTCTGGGCCGTGGGCATCGTCGTCGCGCTGATGACGGCCTTCTACATGTTCCGCCTGATCGGCCTGACGTTCTGGGGCGAGAGCCGGGTCGATCCGGCGGTCGAGCCACACATCCACGAATCGCCACCGGTGATGACGACGCCGCTCTGGCTCCTCGCGATTCCGTCGATCCTGCTGGGCCTCGTCCTGACCATCGGCGGCCCGCCGCTGTTCAGCGGGACGGGCCTCCTCGCCGGCTGGCTCGAGCCCGTCTTCGCCCAGGGCGAGGAGCTCCTCCACCGCGAGCCGGAGGCGTTCCAGCTCTTCGGGATCGACGGTGGCCTGCTCCTCGCGAGCGTGGCCGTCGCGGTGATCGGCGTGCTGGCGGCCTGGCGCCTGTTCGGCGTCAACCTCTGGACGTTCCGGCGGCGGCCCGATCCCGAGCGGGTCCGGACGCTCACCGCGCGCGTCCCCTTCCTCTACCGCGCGTCGCTGAACAAGTGGTGGTTCGACGACCTGAACCACCTCCTGTTCATGGTGATCGGTGGCCGCGTCGCCGCGTTCCTGTGGTGGTTCGATCGGCGCGTCGTCGACGACACGGTGAACGACGTCGCGAAGACGACCGTCGGCGCCGGTGCCGAGCTGCGTCGCGTCCAGACCGGCCGGGTCCAGAACTACGCCCTGGGAATCGCCCTCGGCCTGATCGTCATGGCTGGATCGTTCCTCGTCCTGGCGGCCCGCTGATGAGCGCCCGCCGATGAACAACCTCCTGACCGTCATCACCTTCACGCCGCTCGTCGGCGCGCTGATCGTCGCGATCGCCCCCAACCGCTACGCCCGCGGGCTGGCCCTGGCGGCCAGCCTCATCGCCTGGATCGCCTCGCTCTTCCTCGTGATCGGCTTCGAGCCGGCGTCCCAGCGGGCGTTCCAGTTCATCGAGGCCTACGACTGGATCCCCGCCTTCGGGATCCAGTACAAGCTGGGTGTCGACGGCCTGTCCCTGATCCTCGTCGTGCTGACGACGACCCTCAGCTGGATCAGCATCCTCGCCTCGTTCAGCCCGATCAAGGACCGGATCAAGGAGTACATGGTCAGCTTCCTGATCCTGGAGGTCGGGCTGATCGGCGTGTTCGTCGCCCTGGATACGTTCCTCTTCTACATCTTCTGGGAGATCGTCCTCGTCCCGATGTACCTGATCATCGGGATCTGGGGCGGGGTCGATCGGATCTACGCCACGATCAAGTTCGTCCTGTACACCCTCGTCGGGTCCCTGCTGATGCTCGTGGCGATCTTGGCGACCGCGTTCTTCTTCCAGGCCCAGCACCCCGGGACGTGGGCCGGCGCGTTCGACTTCGAGCAGCTCCGGAGCTTCGGCTTCGACCCCACGTTCCAGCTCTTCGCCTTCCTCGCGTTCTTCCTCGCGTTCGCGATCAAGGTCCCGATGTTCCCGTTCCACACCTGGCTGCCGGACGCCCACGTCCAGGCGCCCACGGCGGGCTCGGTGATGCTGGCCGCGATCATGCTCAAGCTCGGCGCGTACGGGCTGATCCGGTTCGCCCTGCCGCTGTTCCCCGCCGCGGCCCAGACCTTCGGCCCCGCGATCATCGTCCTGAGCCTGATCGCGATCATCTACGGCGCGGTCGTGGCCCTCGTCCAGCCGGACCTGAAGAAGCTGGTCGCCTACAGCTCCGTCTCGCACATGGGCTTCGTGACGCTCGGGATCTTCGTCTTCAACGAGCAGGGCCTCGACGGCGCGGTCCTCCAGATGGTCAACCACGGCCTGATCACCGGCGCGCTGTTCCTGCTCGTCGGGGTGATCTACGAGCGGACCCACGACCGGACGATCGCGAAGATGGGCGGCCTCGCCTCGGTGATGCCGGTCTACGCCGTCGCGCTCGGGTTCTTCGTCTTCGCATCCGGCGGGCTGCCGGGCCTGTCCGGGTTCGTCGGCGAGTTCCTGAGCCTCGTGGGCGCCTTCGAGTACAGCCCATGGGTGGCCGCCGTCGCGACGTTCTGCATGATCCTCGCCGCGGGCTACCTGCTCTGGATGTACCAGCGGCTCGTCTTCGGCGAGCTGAGCGAGTTCTTCAAGGGGCTGGGCCACCACCTCACGGACATGACCCCCACGGAGGTCCTGACCCTCGGCCCGCTGGCGGCCCTGACGGTCGTGTTCGGTCTCTTCCCCGGCCTGATCCTCGACCTCGTCAAGGGCTCCGTCGGCCGCGTCCTCCAGGACGTCGCCCGCGAGCCGGCCGCCCAGATCGCGACCCAGACCGGGCTGATCCTCATCGCCCTGCCGATCCTGTACGTCCTGGGCCGGCTCGTCTGGGTCGCCCGGATCGACCTCGGCGGCGGCGGCGGGACGGCGACCGCCGTGGAGCCGGTCCCGCCGGCGCCGGAGGCCGCGTCGTGAGCGACCTGAACATCGCCGCCCCGATCGTCGCGGCCATCCTCACCGCGCTCGCGATCCTCGTCGTCGACCTGGTCTGGCCGGGCCGGACCGCCGCCGCGGTTGCGACGGCCCTCGGAGGGCTGGCGATCACGGCCGCGATCACGATCTCCGTCGGCTCGGGGGTCGCCGCCGTGGCGTTCAACGGGATGTACCGGCTCGATGCCCTGACGACGTTCCTCGACCTCCTGTTCATCGCGATCGTGGCGATGACGATCCTGTTCGCCCCGGATTACCTCGCCCCGCGCGGCCTGCCGCTGGCCGAGTTCGCCACCACGATCGTGTTCGCGATGTGCGGGGCGATGGTCATCGCGGCCTCGCGCGATCTCGTCCTCCTGTTCATCGGGCTGGAGCTCATGGTCCTGCCCGGGTACCTCCTGGCCGCGTACCACAAGTCGGACGGCTACTCGACGGAGGGCGCGATCAAGTACTTCCTCCTCGGCTCGTTCAGCTCGGCAATCTTCCTGTTCGGGCTGGCCTTCGTCTGGGGTCTTTCGGGCTCGACGAACATCGCCGAGGTCGCGGGCACGCTGACGCAGGTCGCGACCGGTGGCGCGCCGTTCAGCCCGGGCCTGGCGATGGGCCTCGCATTCCTCACGACGGGGGTCGCGTTCAAGATCGCGGCGGTCCCGTTCCATTACTGGACGCCCGACGCCTATCAGGGCTCGCCCACCCCGGTCACGGGCTACCTGTCCGTGGGCCCGAAAGTGGGGGCCTTCGCGCTGATCCTGCGCCTGTTCGTCGAGGCACTGGGGCCGATGAAGGCCGACTGGCTGCCGGTCGTCGTCGTCCTGGCGGCGCTGACGATGACGCTGGGCAACCTCGTCGCCCTGACCCAGGACAACGTGAAGCGGATGCTCGCCTACAGCTCGATCGCCCACACGGGCTACATGCTCGTGGGCATCGCGGCATTCGCCGGCGCGCAGCTGCCGGAGACCCGCTCGAGCGGGATCGCGGCCCTGCTCTACTACGGCGCCGCGTACGCGTTCATGAACCTCGGCGCGTTCGCCGTGATCGCCGCGCTCCAGAAGCGGGCCGGCGTGACCTCGCAGCTGGCGACGTTCTCCGGCCTGATCCGGCGCGAACCCGCGCTGACCTTCCTGATGACGCTCTTCCTGTTGTCGCTCGTGGGGATCCCGCCGACCGCGGGCTTCTTCGGCAAGGTTCTGATCATCCAGTCGGCGGTCCAGGTCGGCGGCTGGGTCGGCGTCCTGGCGGTCCTGATGGTCCTGAACGCCGCCGCGGCCGCCTTCTACTACCTCCGGGTCGTCGTCTACATGTTCATGCGCGACCCGGTGTCGGACGCACCCGCGCTCCGCCACGGCCGGCTGCTGTGGAGCGGCCTGACCGCCGCAACCGTGCTGACGATCCTGCTCGGTTTCTTCCCCGGCTTGATCCTGGGGATGGTCGGCGACGCCGCGAGGGCGATCACCGGCTGACCTTCAGCCGGTCGCGGCGCGAGGCCCGCTGGCCGCCGCGATCACCGGTCTAGCTGCACCGACGCGGATCGCGGCCGTGGCCGCACTGGGCTCCGGCGAGCGGACCACCGGCGCGGACGGGCCGATCGACGGCGACCCGGCGACGGCGTCGGACGACGCGGGCGACGGCGAGGTGGGGGGCGGCGCGACCACCGAGGGCGACGGCGACGGACCGATCGACGGAGAGACCTCGACCGAGGGCGCGGCCGTCGGAGACGGCGACGCGGTCGGCGACGGGCTCGGTGGGGGTCCGCCCGGACCGGGGCCCGCAACCAGGATGACGGCGAGGATCGCGAGCCCGACGAGGACGCCGGTCAGAAGCCCGGCGAGGATCGTCAGCGCGGTCTTCATGCCGCGCGAGGGTACCAGTACGGACGGCCCGGATGGTTCGTTTTCGAGTCGCTGATACGATCCCCATCCCGTGGCCACCATCGCCCGCGCGCTCCGCGATCGGCTGGTGCCGGCGGTCCTCACGGCCGCCGGCGTGTCGCTGATCGCGGTGGGCCTGCTGAACTACTCGGGCAACGCCTCCGCCGCGGTCCCGTTCCCGTCGGCCGAGCCCACGATCCTCGGCGAGGGCCCGTCGACCGGGATCGACCTTCCGAGCCTGCCCCCGGTCGACGGCTCGCCGCCCGCGTCGCTCGCCCCGTCGGCCAGCCCGAACCCGAATCGCGTCGCCACGCGCGTCGTCGTGGAGCAGCTGGGCATCGACCTGCCGATCATCAAGCCGCGCGGCGACTCGCAGACCTATCCGCAGTGCAACGTCGCCCTCTACATCCAGGAGCTGTCCCAGCCCGGCAACGGCCGCTCGACATACCTCTACGCCCACGCCCGCGACGGAATGTTCGGCCCGATCTACGAGCGGGCGATCCTGAAGAAGCACGGCGGCCCGAAGTCGATGATCTCCATGCTCGTCCAGGTCTACACGAGCGACGACCTGATGTTCACCTACGAGGTGACCGAGGTCCGTCTCCACGAGCTCAACCTGGACGACGCGATCGGGGCGACGACCGAGGAGCTGTGGCTCCAGACGTCCGAGGGCCCCAAGGGGACCCCGGGCAAGACGCAGCTCCTCGCGAAGCTCCTGATCAGCCAGCCGGTCGATCACGCCGCCGCCCACCCGAAGCCGCACCCCGTCAACTGCGCTTGACGCGAAGATCGGGGCCTGCCGCCAGGTTGCCGGCGTTCCTGCGCTCGCTCGGCCGCGCCGTCCGCGAGCGGGTGATCCCCGCGGTCCTCACGGCCGCGGGCGTCACGCTCCTGGCGGCTGGGCTCCTCCATTACGGCGCGCCGGCCCTCGCCCGGCCGGAGCCGTCCGCGAGCCCCGCGTCGGCGCCCACGACGGCGCCGATCGGCTTCGTCCCGCCGAGCCTCCCGCCGCTGCTCCAGGCGAGCCTCCCGCCGCCGACGCCGGCCCCGACGCCGGATCCCCATCGGGTGGCGACGCGGGTCGTCATCGAGGCGCTCGACATCGACCTCGCGATCGTCCCCCAGCCGTCCGGCTACCCCTGGTGCAACGTCGCGATGTACCTGAAGGACACTCGCCTCGGCCAGCCGGGCAGCGGGAAATCGGTCTATCTCTACGCCCATGCCCGCGACGGAATGTTCGGGCCGCTCTACGAGCGCGTGACCCTCGGCCGTCACGGTGGCGCCAAATCGCTCACCGGGATGGTCGTCGCGGTCTACACGAGCGACGACCATCTCTACGAGTACCAGGTCACGCGGGTCTATCCGCGCGTCCCGGCCGACACGCACTTCCTCGACCGGGCGTTCGCGGTGACGAGCGAGACGCTCTGGCTCCAGACCTCGACCGGCCACGGCGGCGAGCTGCCGAAGCTCCAGGTGGTCGCGAAGCCGTTCTTCGACGAGCCGGCGGCCCACGCCGACGCCCACCCCAAGGCTCGGCCGATCGCCTGCGGCTGAGGCTCTCGCCGGGGCCGTCAGCCGGGGGTCACCGCGAACTCGATCACGGGCAGCCGGAGGTCCACGCGCTCATCGAAGCGTGAGCACGAACGGGATCGAGAGCTTCAAGGTCGGGGCGTTGATGTCGCACGGGGCGAGCATCCCGTCCGTCCCGACGACGAGCTTCCAGGTGCCGGCGGGGAGATGGAGGGCCGGGTCGTTGCTCCACGCCTGGTAGAAGGCCAGGTTCGGGTCGCTGCCCTCGGTCAGCCAGCCCTTGCCGGCCGGGATGGCGACCGGCACGCCCTGGGCGTACTCGTGCTGCGCGCAGTCGGCGGTCATCGCTCCGCCCATCTGCCGTCCGGCGCCGCCGACCTCGGCGTATTGGAAGGTGACCGGGCCCATGCCCGAGCCCCAGATGGACGCCTTGGCCGCCGGGCCGGTCCATGTCAACGTGGTCCGGAGGTCGATCGCGTCGATGCTGAGGAGCGCCGAGGACGGGACGCGGACCTCGAGCACCCATCCGGCCTGCTGCGCGCGCAGGTCGATCGGTTCGCCGCCCGGTCCCGGGGCGGCGGAGTCGCAGCCGCTGAGCATCGCCACGGCTCCGAGCGCGAGCGCGGCCACGATCGGTCGCAACCCCCGCGATCGCATCAGATCCAGTCGAACCGGCGAAGGACAGCGGCCGCCGCGAGCGCCAGCAGGACCACGCCGGCCGTCACGAGCCAGAATCCGCCCGCCTCCGCGCCGTTGAACGCCGCGCCCGCCTCGCTCATCCCGAACACGCCAGCCACCGCGCCGATGCCGGCGAGGATGACCGTCACGCCGGTCAGCCGCTTCATGATCCGGGACAGGTCGTTGTTGACGATCGAGACGTAGATGTCGAGCGTGCCCGACACCAGATCGCGGTAGTTGTCGAGCTCGTCGGTCACCCGGATCAGGTGGTCGTAGACGTCGCGGAAGTAGACGATGTGCGTCGGGTCGATGGCGGCGACCTCGCGGTTCGTCAGCTGGGCGAAGATCTCGCGGGCCGGCGAGGTCGCGCGGCGGAGGCCGATCAGCTCGCGCTTCAGGGCGAACAGGCGCTGGAGCGTCCAGTCCGAGGCCTGCTGCATGACCCGGTCCTGGAGCCCGTCGATATCGTCACCGATCCGGTCCAGCACCGGGAAGTAGCCGTCGGCGATCGTGTCGGCGATCGCGTAGAGCAGGTAGTCGGGGCCCTTCCGGAGGGCGTGCTCGACGCCGAATCGGAGCGGCGCAGCCGTGGAATCGCCGATCGCCGAGTCGTGGACGGTCAGCAGGTAGCCCTTCCCCAGGACGAAGTCGATCTCGTCGGCTGCGGCCTCTCCCTCGTAGTGCAGCGCGAACAAGACGAGGTGGACGACATCCTCGTCGAACGTCTCGATCTTCGAACGCTGGTTCCGCTCGCGGATGTCCTCGGCGATCAGCGGATGGAGGCCGAGCGCATCCGCGGCCGCCTTGACCTGGTCGTCATCGGGACTCGCCAGGTCCACCCAGACCCGGTGTTGGGGCGAGGCGATCAGCGCCGCCAGCTGTGCAAGGTCATCGGTCTTCGTCGCCTCGTCGCCCGAGCACGCCACGATCCGGACGGTTCCCGGTGCCTTGGCCCCGAGCGCCGTCGCGGTGGGCCGCCCGGAGGCGTCGGGCGGCGCGGGGGCGGCGGTCCGGCCCGGCTCGGCGTCAGAGCGCGATCGGCGCCTCGAGCTCGTCCTCGTCATCCCGCCCGTCGCCTCCAGCCGCGAGCGCGCCGTGCGGCGCATCGGCCCGCAGTCTACGCGTCCGCCCGCCGAGGGCGAGACCGGGTGGGATCGCGACGATCACGACGATCCCGGCGGCCAGGAACGTCCCCACGAGGATCCCCGACGCCTCGTTCGCGGCCCAGCGCTCCAGGGCGTCGACGACGAGTCCGTCGCGGAGCGGCCGGTCGCGCAGCTCGGCCGGGATGACGGCCTTCCAGCCGTCCGGGTCGGTGGCGAACAGCCGGTCGTAGAGCCGGTCGATCTGGGTCGAGCCGTACGCGGTCAGGACCGCCACGCCGACCGCCATCCCGATCATCCGGGCGACGGTCACGATCGCGCTGGCCATCCCGAACGAGGCCCGGCCGGCGCTCTCGACCGCCGCGGTGCTGCGTGGCGTCACGGTCAGCCCGAACCCGAACCCGAACCCACCGAGCACGAGCGCCACCGTCCCGATCGCCACGTCCGGCGTCCACTGGGCCATCGCCCACAGCGTGGCGGCGCACAGGGCCAGCCCGACGAGCGTCACGAGCCGGAGCGACAGGAGCCGGACCGCGAACCCGGAGAGGAGGGCCCCCAAGGCCGTCGCGGCGGCGAGCGCGCCAAGGGCCAGCCGCTGGTCGTCCGGGCCGCCGTACAGCACGCGGTCGACGAAGACGGCACCGCCGATGATCGCCGTCGCGAAGGCATAGCCGGTCAGCACGCTGACCACCGCGGCCGAGGAAAATGCGGCCCGCCCGAACAGGCGCGGGTCGAGGAACGCGTCGGGCAGACGCAGGCCGCGGACGACGGTCAGGAGCGTCGCGACCACCGCAAGGGCGACGAGGACAGCCGCCACGACCACGGGGTCGGGCCCGCCCAGGTCGGCGACGCCGATCAGCGTGGTCGCGCCCAGGCCCGCGCCGAGGGCCAGGGTCCAGACGACCGCGCCCCAGCCGTCGATCCGCGCCCCGCGCCGCGGCGTCTCCCAGCCGTGCGACGCGGCCCACGCGATCAGCAGGCCGGCGATCCCGATCGGGACGTTCACGTAGAACACCCACCGCCACGGCGGGGTCAGGGCGTCGCGGATCGGGCTCACCTCGGGAACGGCGAGCCGGTCGAGTCCGCCCGCGACGTTGAACCCGCCGAGGATCGCCGCGCCCAGGAACGGCCCCGCGGCCATCCCCAGGAAGGTCAGGCCGCCGATGATCCCGAGCGCCCGCGGCCGGTCCTGGCCCTCGAACAGGTGCGACGCCGCGGCCGTGCCGACCGGCACGAGGATCCCGCCGCCCACGCCCTGGATCAGCCGGCCCAGGATCAGCTCGTCGATCGTCTGGCCGCGGCCCGCGACCAGCGACCCGATGACGAACAGCACGAGCGCGCCCAGGAACAGCCGTCGCGCGCCCCAGACATCCGCGATCCTGCCCGCCAGCGGCATCGCCACGACGTAGGCGAGGAGGTAGCCGTTGACGATCCAGCTCGCGTGACGGAGCTCGGAGAACGCGGGCTTGCCGAGCTGATCGACCGTCGCCAGGTCCAACAGGATCGACGGCAGCGCGGTCGCGGTGATCATCAGCTCGAGCCCGGCGAGGAACACGCCGATCCCGAAGACGACCAGCAGGCTCCATCGAACAGGGCGCGTCACCGCCAGAGCGTACAGGCCCCCGGCCCGGCCCTCGCTTCCTCCAGATGACGTCCCCCGGACGGCCCGGGCGCGGTTGACATCGCGCACCCGCCGTGCCTAGGATCAACACGCGTTGATATAAATCGCGGTTGATCCGACCGCGCCGCGTCCCCCGAGGAGATCCTCCTGAGTCCATCCCGCGCCCATGTCCGGAGCACGATCGCGAACGCGGTCCTTCAGCCCGACGACCTCCGCGAGCTCCGCCTCGTCCACAAGGCATTGGCCGACGTCAACCGGCTCCGGATCGTCCGGCGTCTGGCCAGCGCCGAGGCCAGCGTCGCCGAGCTCGTCGCCCAGGTCGGGCTGTCGCAGCCGCTCGTGTCGTGGCACGTGGGCCGGCTCCGCGCCGCCGGGCTCGTAGCGACCCGCCGGATGGGCCGTGAGACGATCTGCCGCCTCCGCCCCGAGGCGTTCGAGGAGTTCGCCGCCCGCGAGGCGGCCGTCCTCGGGCTGACCGGCGCCGGCGCGCCAGAACGAGCCGC
>DASSHB010000066.1:0-6340 GCA_035693125.1 Candidatus Limnocylindrales bacterium
GGCCTGCCGGTGCCGATCCTCCTGATCGTCGCGCCGGACTGGTCGTGGGTGATCGCCGCGAACGTCCTGCTGGGAATCAATCAGGGCCTGACCTGGTCGATGACGATCGTGATGAAGGTCGACCTGGTCGGGCCGGCGCGACGCGGACTGGCGACCGGCCTGAACGAGGCCGCCGGCTACGGCGCGGTCGCGCTCACCGCCCTGGCGACGGGCTGGATCGCCGCGTCCGCCGGGCTCCGGCCGGCGCCGTTCCTGCTGGGCCTCGCGGTCGCCCTGATCGGGCTGGGGCTGTCCGTGGCGCTCGTCCGCGAGACCCGCGACCACGTCGCGGCGGAGGAGGCGGCCGGCCGAACGGGTGCGGAGACGGTGCCGTTCCGGACGGTGTTCTGGCGGACGACCATCCAGGATCCGAGCCTGTCCGCGGTCTCGTTGGCAGGCTTCGTCAACAACCTGAACGACGGGATGGCGTGGGGCATCCTGCCGATCGTCTACGCTGCGGCGGGCCTGGGCATCGCCGAGATCGGAATCCTTGCCGCGGCCTATCCCGCGGTCTGGGGGATCGGCCAGATCGCCGCCGGCGCGTGGTCCGACCGCGTCGGTCGGAAGCCGCTGATCGTCGCCGGCATGCTGCTGCAGGGCGCGGCGATCGCGCTGTTCGCCGCCGGCTCGGGGTTCGCGACGTGGCTCACGGCCGCGGCGGGCCTGGGTCTCGGCACGGCCTTCGTCTACCCGACGCTCCTGGCGGCGGTCGCTGACGTGGCCGAGCCGTCGTGGCGGGCGTCGGCGATCGGGACGTACCGCCTATGGCGGGATCTCGGGTTCGGCGTGGGCGCGCTGCTCGTCGGTCTGCTGGCGGACTGGCTGGGTGCGTCGCCCGCCATCGCCGTCGTCGCGCTGCTGACAGCGGGCGCGGGCCTGGTCGTGGCGGTTCGGATGCTCGAGACGCGGCCGGCCTGACGAGCCGCCGTCGTCAGCGATGGCCGTTCGCCATCCGCATCGCATCCGGCCGGTGGCGCAATCGCCACATCGCGACGATCCCGACCAACGGACCGGCCGCCAGCACCCAGAAGGCGATCCGCCAGGCGGTGTCCGTCGGGGCCGCCAGGCCGAGACCCAGGATCGTCACGCCGGTCAGCAGGAAGCCGGTCGCCATCTGGAGCGCCAGGGCGGAGCCTGCCGTGCCGGGCGGCGCGAGCTCGGACACGGCGGCCGAGAACTGGGCCGAGTCCGCGACCACCGTGACGCCCCAGATCAGCGCGACGAGCAGCACGGCAGCCGGTGCGGCCCCGAACAGGAACCCGATCGTCAGCGCGGAAGCCGCGCTGCCGGCCATCGCCGCGATCGTCAGGGTCGTCCGTCCGAAGCGATCGGCGAGGAGCCCGGCGACCACGCAGCCGGCGCCCCCGATCGCGACGACGGCAAAGGACGCACCCGCGGCGATCGCCGGGTCGGCGACACCGGCGGCGCTGAACGAGGCCGCCAGGAACGCGGGCACCCACGTCCACATCGCATAGAGCTCCCACATGTGGCCGAGATAGCCCACGTTCGCCAAGCGCACCGACGGCTGGCGGAACGCCCGGGCGGCCGCGGCCGGGCTGAACCGGGCCGCCAGGACTTCGTTGGGCCCGGTGCGGCCGGCGACGCCGACGAGCAGGCCGCCGACCAGCGCGAGCAGGCTGGCGATCACGACGGTGGGCCGCCAGTCGAGGCCGTTCGGCACGCCGACCGCGCGGATCAGGTGGGGCAACGCCGAGCCCACGGTGAGCGCCCCGATCAGGACGCCGATCGCGAGGCCGCGCTCGCGGCGGAACCAGCCGGACAGCATCCGGACCGCCACCGGATACACCGCCGCGAGCCCGGCCCCGGTGGCGAATCGCCAGGGAAGGGCCGCGGCCGGCGAGCCGGCAAGGACGGCGAACCCGAGATTCCCGACCGCCGCGACGATCGATCCCGCGAGGAACAACCGCGGTCCAACGATCGCGTCCGCGGCACCGCTGACCGCCAGGCCGATCGCCGCGATCGCGAACCCGACCTGGACCGCGACGGTGAGGAGCGGCAGGTCGAGCGCCGACGGGTGCCACTCCGCGACGAGCAGCGGCGCGACAGCCGACGCGCTGAACCATGGCGCGAAGGCCAGGAGCACGCCCGCACCGATCACGGCCAGCTGGCCCCACCGGCCGGACGCGTCGGTCTCGGCGCCCGAACGGGTCACTCCGGCTGCATCGTGTAGACCAGGCACTCCCCGCGCAGGACTTCGGTGCCGTCCGAGCGGCGGGCGACGCAGCGCAGCTTCGTGATCGGCTTGTCGGCCCGGGCCTCGATCACCTCGGCCTCGGCGGTGACGGTGTCGCCGATCGGGACCGACGCCGGATAGTCCCATTCCTGGTGGAGGAACACGGATCCCGGCCCGGGCAGCTCCTGGGCGACGAGCGCGTTGAAGAGCGCCGTCGTGAGCCCGCCGTGGACGATCAGGCCGCCGGCCCGCGTGGCGGCCGCGAACGCCGGATCGAAATGGAGGGGGTTGCGATCGCCGCTGAAGGTCGCGAAGGCCTCGACGTCGTGGGCCGTGATCGTCCGGGTCCACGTCGCCCGGGTTCCGACGGCCGGCGGCTGCCAGGCCATCGACTCAGATCCGCTCGAACCGCTCGACCGGCAGGACGAAAACCGTGGCGCCGCCGACCTCGACCTCGAGCGGATAGGGCATGAAGAATTCGCCCGGCTCCATGATCGGCGGCATCGGGTTCACGACCTGCGTCCGCGAATGGCAGGCCTCGCGAATGATCCCCATGACCTCGTCGACCGCGTCGTCGTCGACGCCGAGGATGACCGTCGCGTTGGACTGCTTGAGGAACCCGCCCGAGCTCGCCAGTCGCGTGGCCCGGAACTCGCGGTCGAGGAGCGCGTCGACGAGCGCACCCGCGTCCTCGTGATGAACGATCGCGACGACCAGCTTCACGCCGCGAGGATACGCGCTCGGCGCCCGTCGGATCACGTGTTCGAGGGAGCCGGGTGCGGTTCGGTGCGGTGTACGATGCGGCGCGCCGACACTCGCGCCAGCCGGCCGTTCGCGTGCCCGTCCGACTCGCCCAGGAGGCTCCCGTGCCCGACCCGTTCGATCGTCCCGCCCCGATCGAGGCCCTCGCCGCCGGTGTCGCCGCGGCCGTCCGCGGGGCCGACCTCGACGACGGGATCGGGACGCTCGTCGGCGCGGCGATCGCCGCCCTCGGTGCCCAGAGCGCGATGGTCAGCCTCCAGGATCCCGACCGGCCCGACCCGGAGCTGACGCTGACGATCGGCCTCGATGAGGCGGCCCAGGCGGCCGCGGTCGAGGCGGTCCGGGAGCCGGCCCATCCGCTGACCGTCGCCGGACGGGAACGCGCCGAGACGCGGAGCGGCGGGACGATCGCGCTGCCGCTGATCGTCACCCGCGCCGGCGTCGAGGAGACGCTCGGCGCCCTCGCCGTGTCGTTCGCCGACGCGGGTTCGGCGGATGCGGCTGACCTGGCGTACCTGCGCCTGGTCGCCGACGTCGCGTCGCTGGCGGTCGATCGAGCCCGCCTGGCCTCGACGGTGGCGGAGCGTTCGGAATGGTTCGAGCGGCTCGCCCATACCGATCCGCTGACGGGCCTGGCGAACCTCCGGACGATCTCGCGGGTCCTCGAGCTCGAGCTCGCCCGAGCCGGCCGCCAGGGCAGCGAGGTGTCGGTCGCGCTGTTCGACGTGGACGGCTTCGCGGCGGTCAACGAGGCCGGCGGCCGCGACGCGGGCGACGACGTCCTGCGCTCGGTCGCGGCGGTCCTCGCCGGGTCCGTCCGTCTCGTGGATACCGTCGCGCGCTACGGCGGCGACGAGTTCCTGCTCGTGGCTCCGGGCTCGGCCGGGGCGATGGTCGCCAAGCGCGTGGTCGACGGAGTCGCGGACGTCCGGGCGGCCGACGGATCGCCGGTGTCGGTCACCGCGGGCGTCGCCCGCTTCCCGACGGACGGCTCCGACGCCGAGTCCGTGATCGCCGCCGCCGAGGCCGCCCTCGAACGCGCCCGGACGGCGGGCCGCGGGCGGGTCGAAGCGACGGACTGACCGCCGGCGCGTTCGCGCGACCGGCGAGCGTCGCTCAAGCCGCTCGGCGCCGTCGCGGTTGCCGTTCGTTCGGCAAGCGGCGTCCGGCCGGATCAGCCGGAGCGATGACGCCTGCTTGACGCGATGACGCGGGCCAGGCCGATCGAGCCGGTCGGACGGTCGAGCGCTAGCCGCTGGAGGGTGGCGGCGCCGCGGCCTGGCCGGCGACGACGATCGGGCCCGCCGGGGCGGTGTTCCCGGCCTGGGCCTCGAGCGTCACGGCGATCACGGCGCCCACCGGCGTGTCGCCTGCCTTCGTCGTGAACGAGCGGATGCCACTCGCGTCGACCCGGAAGTCGCCGACGTTGACCGGGTTGTTGCCGACGATCACCCAGGCCGTGTACGACTGCTCGCCGCTCGTCGCGGCCAGGTCACGGAGCGCGAGGACGACCGAGCCGTCCGCCTGCACGGCGCCGATGCCCGCTCCGCGCTGACCGGTCTGCGTCGCGAGGACGACGGTCTTGGCGTTCGGCTGGGAGCCGGCCTGGACGACCGCGGCGACCGCCTGGTCGAACTGGCGGGCCTGGTCCAGCTGAGCCTGGACGTTGAGCGCATACGCCCCGGACACGACGATCGCGAGGACGGCCGCGATCCGCAGCGCCCAGTCGAATGGGCTGGTCCGGCGGCGCCCCGCACGGGCGGTCCGCTCGGCGGCCGAGGGGAACGCGACCGGCGCCGCTCTGGGTGCCGTGGCCTGCGCAGGAGCCGTGCGGCCCGTGTCGAGGTCCGCCGCGGCGGCCGCCATGATCCGGTCGCGGAGGCTCGCCGGCGGCTCGACCAGGTCGGTCTCGGCCAGCTCCGCCTCGATCAGGGCGGGTACGACGCCGCCCAGCTCGTCGATCTCGGCATGCGACAGCGAGCACGTCCCCAGATGGTCGCGGACGGCCGCCTCTTCGCCGGGCGTCAGCGCACCGAGGACGTACAGGGCGGCGAGGTCCATGGCCTCCTCGTGGCTCAGTCGGGGCTCGGTCATGCCGATCCCTCCCCGGCCAGCCCGTCGGGCGCGCCGTCATCCCCGCCGAGGGCTCGGCGCAGCGTGAGCAGCCCGAGCCGGACACGGCTCTTCACGGTTCCGAGTGGGGCGCCGGTCCGTTCGGCGATCTCCTGCTGGGTCAGGCCGCCCCAGTAGGCCAGCTCGATCGCCTCGCGCTGGACGTCCGAGAGCTCGTTCATCGCCGACGCGATCTGCTCTCGATCCAGGCCGGCGGCAACGTCGTCCCAGATGTCGGGCAGGGTCAGGGCCGGCGGCGGAACGTCTTCGCGATCCGGCAGCTCGGTCGTGGGCCGCCGGCGGCGGACCGCATCGACGGCGCGGTGGTGGACGATCGAGAGGACCCACGTCTTCACGCTGCCGCGGCCCTCGACGTAGCGGGACGCGTTGCGCCAGACGCCGAGGAAGGCGTCCTGGACGACGTCCTCGGCCAGCGAGGCGTCGGTCGTGATGCGGAGGGCGATCGAGTAGGCCATGGTTCGGTAGCGGTCGTAGAGCTCCTGGAGCGCGTCGAGCTGTCCGGCGGTGACGAGCGCCAGGACTGCTCGATCGGCATCGTCGACAGGCGATGCCGTGCGTCCGCGTGGCCCGAGCTGACTCTCGTTCATCGGCTCATGCGCACGCCGGCCGGGTTTGGTTCACCGCCGGCCGCGGCAGCCTCGCGCACGAGCGGCTCGATCGCCCGGAGGATCCGCTCGGCGATCCGATCCTCGTCCGCGGTCGCGTCGACGACGACGAAGCGGCCCGGCTCCGCCACGGCCAGCGCCAGGAAGCCGTTCCGGACGCGCCGGTGGAAGGCCAGGTCGTAGGTGGTCTCGAATCGCGTCTGCTCGTCGGCACCCTTTCGCCCGAGGCCCTGCTCGACCGGCAGATCGAGCAGGATCGTCAGGTCCGGCGTCAGCCCGCCGGTCGCGACCTCCTCGAGCCGCGCCAGGTCGGCCAGCGCCAAGCCGCCGCCGTAGCCCTGATAGGCCTTCGTCGAGTCGGCGAACCGAGCGCAGATCACGGCCGTCCCAGCGGCCAGCTCGGGCTCGATGACCTCCTCGACGAGCTGACGGCGCGCGGCGTTGAAGAGCAGCGCGTCCGCCAGGGGGTCGTGGGGCGTCGCCGATGCCGCCAGGAGGAGCGCTCGGATCCGCTCGCCGAGCTCCGTCCCGCCCGGCTCGCGCGTGGCGCGGACGGCGATCCCGCGCGCGCGGAGGGCCCCCTCGAGGCGCTCGGCCTGGGTCGTCT
>DASSHB010000067.1:0-20236 GCA_035693125.1 Candidatus Limnocylindrales bacterium
TTCCTTCGCTGGTACGAGCCAGATCAGGTTCGGCGGGTCTGTGGCTGGGCCACACTCTCAGCGCGTTCGCGCTCCCCGGAGGCGGTGTTCAGTTGTCCGCCGAGCCTAGCACCGATCGGAGCCACTCGACGGCGGCGCCGATGACTTCGCGACCGTTCGCCTCGTTGTGCGTCTCGTGGCGCAGGCCCGGCCAGGTCCGGCGGGTCACGGTGGGCAGGCGGCCCAAGGGCTCGCTCGAGGCCGTCGGGACGAGCCGGTCGTCCTCGCCGTGGTAGACGTACGTCGGGACGGCCAGGCGTCCGAGGAGCGAGCGCACCCGAGCCTGCTCGCGGAACGAGGCCAACCCGAACCTCGTCGTCGTCCGGGTCAGGACGAGCGGATCCGCGAGGTACGCCTCGTCGACCGCCGGGTCGGCCGCCAGGATTCCGGGCTCGAAGCCATTCGCGATCTCGAGCCGCGGGGCAACGGCGGCCAGGACCGGCGCGAGCGACCGCTTCCACGGAGCGATCGCCGCGTCGAGGGCCGGCGCGCTCAGGACGAGGGCGTCCGGCAACGGTCGCGCCGGGTCCGCCACGCAGTAGCCCAGGGCGATCAATCCACCCAGCGAGTGGCCCCAGAGCACGATCGGCCGCTCCCTGGCCGCGGCGCGAGCGGCGACCAGTCGCTCGGCGAGGTCGTCATGGACCTGCGCCCAACGGTCGACGTAGGCCCGTCGCCCGCCCGAGGCACCGAATCCGCGCTGGTCGTAGGAGACAACGTCCAGTCCCGCTGCGGTCAGCCAATCGCCGACCCGCTCGTACCGGCCGGAGTGCTCGGCGACCCCGTGGACCAGCACGACCGTCGCCCAGGCCGCACGGGCCGGCGCCCAGTGCCGGACGAGGATCGGAGTGCCATCGCGGGCCGCGGTCATCGTCGTCGTCGACGTCACGGCGCGCATCGTAGGCATGGCGACCGATACGCTGCGCGGCATGAGCGTGTGGACCGAGATCGGCGACCGCGTCTTCGTCCGGCGCTACGCCTTCTACGACCAGAACATCGTCGCGGTCCGCGGTGACGACGGCTACCTGATCGTCGACACGCGGGTCAGCCACCGCCAGGCCGACGAGATCCTGGCCGACCTCCGCGAGCTGGGCCCCGAGCCGGTTCGGGCGGTGGTCAACACCCACGGCCACAACGACCACGCATTCGGCAACCACCGCTTCCGCCCGGCGCCGATCTGGGGTCACGCCAGGTGCGCCGCCATGGTCCGCGACACGGGCGCGGCCCAGCTCGCGGCGGTCGCGGCCGCGATCCCGGCGCTTGCCAAGGAGCTGACCGAGGTCGTCCTCGACCCGGCGGACCGGACGTTCGACGGCGAATCCGCCGTGGTCGACTTCGACGCCGGCGGCCGCCCGATCGAGCTGCGCTACCTGGGCCGCGGCCACACCGACAACGACATCGCCGTCCTGATCCCCGACGCGGACGTCCTCCTGGCCGGCGATCTCCTCGAGAACGGCGCGCCGCCGTATTTCGGCGACGGCTACCCGATCGACTGGCCGGCCACCGTCGAGCGGATGGTCGACCTGGCGACGGGCGTCGTCGTGCCGGGCCACGGCGACCATGCCGATCGGGCATTCGTCGTCCGCTCGATGGTCGAGATCCGGGGGATCGCCGAGCTGGCGACGCTTGTCCACGGCGGCACGATCTCGCTCGAGGACGCGATCCTCCGGACGGCCTATCCGGCCGACGCGGCTCGCGAGCCGCTGGAGCGGGCGCTGGCCCAGCTCCGTGGCGAGCTCGACTAGCTCGCCGGCTCCGCTCCGACCCGGACGACCCAGCGACCGCGCGATTGGCCGGCCAGGATCCCATCGAGCGCGGTCTCCACGTCATCGAGGCCCACTTCCGCCAGACCGAGACCGTCCGAGCCGTCGAGGCCGGCCGGCCGCAGGTCCGTGGCGATCCGGGCCCACAACGCCCGGCGCGCCTCGATCGGCATGTTCGCGGAGTCCATCCCCAGGAGGGCGACGCCGCGCAGGATGAACGGCAGCACCGTGGTCGACAGCGCCGCGCCGCCGGCGTTGCCGGACGAGGCGACGGCGCCGCCGGGCCGCAGCGTCCGGAGGGCCCACGGCAGCGTCGCCGCGCCGACGGTGTCGACCGCACCGGCCCAGCGCGCCGACTCGAGCGGGCGCGGGCTCGCGGCGGTGCACTCGTCGCGGTCGACGATCCCGACGGCGCCCAGCGCCCGCAGCCGCGGCTCCTCGTCCGGCTTGCCGGTCGCCGCCCAGACCTCATGACCGCGCGCGCCGAGGATCGCCACCGCGACCGACCCCACCCCACCGCTGGCCCCGGTCACGACCACCGGCCCGGCGCCCGGCCGGACGCCGTGCCGTTCGAGCGCCGCGACCGACATCGCGGCGGTGAACCCGGCGGTCCCGACCGCCATCGCCTCGCGCAGCGAGAGGCCGTCCGGCAAGGCGACGACGTACCCGGCCGGCAGGCGCGTGAACTGACCGTACCCGCCGTGGCGGGCGACGCCCAGGTCGTAGCCGTGGGCCAGGACCCGGTCCCCGGGGGCGAACGCGGGATCGGCCGAGGCGATGACCTCGCCGGCCAGGTCGATCCCCGGGATCAGCGGGCTGATCCGCGCGACCTTGCCGTCCGCGATTGTCGCGAGGGCGTCCTTGTAGTTCACGCTGGACCAGGCGACCCGGACCTCGACCTCGCCAGGTGGCAGGTCGTCGGCGGCGAAGTCGCGCACGCCGCGCGTGACGGTCGTTCCCTCCTCCGCCTTCTCGGCGACGAACGCGCGGAACGTGGCGGGGATGGCGCTCATGGCGCCAGCGTACGGCGGCGACGGGACCCCCGAGCAGTCGAATTCCGGGCCGTGACCCGGATCAGGCGGCGCGAGCCCGTGCAGCGAGCTCACGAGTGACGCGGACCGCGGCACTCGCGTCGGGCGCGTAGCCGTCGGCGCCGACCTCGTCGGCGAAGGTTTCGTTGACCGGTGCACCGCCCACGATGACCCGAATCCGTTGACGCACGCCGGCCTCGACGAGCGCGTCGATCGTCCGGCCGACCTGGGGCATCGTCGTCGTGAGGAAGGCGCTCAGCCCGACCACCACCGGATCGTGCTCGCGGACCGCTTCCACGAAGCGGGCCGGGAGCACGTTCACGCCCAGGTCGACGACCCGGAAGCCGGCTCCCTCGAGCATGATCCCGACCATGTCCTTGCCGATGTCATGGATGTCGCCGGCAACCGTCCCCAGGACGACGGTGCCGGCCGCCGCGCCGCCGCCGTCGGCCATCAGCGGCCGCACGATCTCCATCGAGGATCGCATCGCACGCGCCGCGATCAGCATCTCCGGCAGGAAATACTCGCCGCTCTCGAATCGGCTCCCGACCTCCTCGAGGGCGGGGATCATCGCCTCGAACAGGAGCGTCGCGGGCGCCAGGCCGGCGGCCAGTCCGGCCCGCAGCCGCTCGACGGCGGCCTCGGCCTCACCGTGGAGGATATGGCCGTAGAGCGCGTCGAGGATCGCCTCGCCGGCCGGCTGCGGCTCGTCCATCACGCGGCCGCGGCCGGTCGGATGCGATGCGCCACCGCGGCATCGACCATCGCCAGGATGTTGTCGGCGGGGACGTCGTTCATCACGGTATGGACCGACGAGAGGAGATAGCCACCTCCCGGCCCCAGCACGTCGATCACGCGGCGGACCTCGGCGGCGACCTCGGCGGGCCGGGCATGGGGCAGGATCCGCTGGGTATCGACCCCACCGCAGAACGCCAGGAGCTTGCCGTAGCGCTCCTTCAGGGTCGCGAGGTCGGACATCCGGCCGGCCGACGTCTGGATCGGGTTGAGGATGTCGACGCCGATCTCGACCAGGTCGTCGATCAGCGGGAACACGTCCCCGTCCGAGTGGAACAGGACCTTGGCGCTGGTCCGGCGGCGGATCGCTCCGATCAGCTCGGCGTGGAGTGGCTTGAGCAGCGAGCGGTACATCGCGGGCGACATCAGGAGGCTCTGCTGCGTGCCCAGGTCGTCGCCGATCTTCACGATGTCCACGTTCGGGCCCACGGCTTCGAGAACGTGGTCCATCAACCGGATGCACAGGTCGGTGATCCGGCGGAGGAGCGCGGCCGCGAACTCCGGCTCGAGGGCGACGTTCATCAGGAACCGGTCCATCCCCTGCATCGCGAACGCCCGCTCGAGCGGGAACAGCAGCCACGGCGTCACGACGATCGCGTGCTCGCCGGACGCCGCGAGGGCAGCGGCCTGGGCGGCCATGTGGGCGACGCGGCTTGGGTCGTCCATGTCGGGCCACGGATAGGTCTCGACCGCCTCGATCGTCCGGGCATCGGCAAGCGGCTCGACCATCGGGAACCACTCGCCCGGCGCGATCTCCACCGCGCCCGAACCCCACGAATTGACGTAGTCGCTGTGGGCCGGGCGGTTCCGGTTCCGCTCGAGCACGGCGGCCGGCTCGAGATCGAGGACGCCGCGGACGTCGACGTGGAGGCGGCGCAGGATCGCCTCGTCCGGCGCGGCGGTCCCGAGCTCGGGCCAGTCGTAGAGATGGGCACCCGCTTCGCCCGAGGCCATCCCGAGCCGGGTCCTCAGGGCGCGGTAGGCGCCCATCTTGATGCCGGTCGCGTTGCTCACGCCGAGCACGATCGGAACGCGATCGGGCTCCTCGTGCGCCAGGGCGGTCAGGACGCGTTCCCGCGAGGTCATCGGCATGGCCGGGATCGTCCCTCGCCGCCGCGATCCGTGACACGGGCCGGATGGCCCGGTCCGAGGATGCCGGTCGGACCGACCGCCGATTCCGGGCAGTCGCCCGTGGTCCCCTAGCTCCGGCCCTGGACCTTGGCCCAGGTGTCCTTGAGCGTCAGCGTCCGGTTGAACACCAGCGCTCCGGGCGCGGAGTCCGGGTCGGCCGTGAAATAGCCGAGCCGCTCGAACTGGACGGTCTGGCCGGGGACCGCGCTCGCCAGGGAAGGCTCGACCATCGCCCCTCGGACGACCGTCTCCGACGCCGGATTGAGGTCCGCGAAGAGGTCGCCGTTCGCGCCGGGATCGGGCCGCGTGAAGAGGTGGTCGTAGAGGCGGACCTCCGCCGGGATCGCCCCCGCCGCCGAGACCCAGTGGAGGGTCGCCTTGGGGCGACGGCCGTCGGGCGCGTCGCCGCCGCGCGTCGCCGGATCGTGGGAGCAGCGCAGCTCGATGATCCGGCCGTCGGCGTCCTTGACGACCTCGTCGCAGGTCACGAAGTAGGCGTTCCGGAGCCGGACCTCACGGCCCGGGGCGAGCCGGAAGAACTTCGGCGGCGGATCCTCGGCGAAGTCCTCGCGCTCGATGTACAGCTCGCGCCCGAACGCCACCGGCCGCGTGCCGGCCGCCGGGTCCTCGGGATTGTTCACGACGTCCATCTCGTCGGCCTGGCCCTCCGGCCAGTTCGTGATGACGATCTTCAGCGGATCCAGCACGCCGAACCGGCGCGGCGCCGTCCGGTTCAGGACGGCCCGGACCGCGAACTCGAGCTGGCCGAACTCGATCGTCGAGTCGGTCCGGGCGACGCCGATCAAGGCCGCGAAGTCGCGGATCCCCTCCGCCGGGAAGCCGCGCCGGCGGAGCCCCGAGATCGTCGGCATCCGCGGGTCGTCCCAGCCGCGGACGTGGCCCTCGTCGACGAGCCGCTTGAGGACGCGCTTCGAGAGCACCGTGTAGGTGAGATTCAGCCGCGCGAACTCGTACTGGTGCGGGACGTGCGGAACCGGCAGGTGCTCGATCAGCCAGTCGTAGAGCGGCCGGTGGACGTCGAACTCGAGCGTGCACAGCGAGTGGGTGACCCCCTCGATCGCGTCGGACTGGCCATGGGCGAAGTCGTACGTCGGGTAGATCGTCCAGGCGTCACCGGTCCGCGGGTGCGTCGCGTGGAGGATCCGGTAGAGGATGGGGTCGCGCAGGTTCGGGTTCGGCGAAGCCATGTCGATCTTTGCCCGGAGGACGCGGGCGCCATTCGGGAACTCGCCGGCCCGCATCCGCTCGAAGAGGTCGCGGCTCTCCTCCGGGGAGCGGTCGCGCCAGGGCGAGTTCGTCCCGGGCTCGGTCAGCGTCCCGCGCGTCTCGCGGATCTGCTCGGGCGACTGGTCGTCGACGTAGGCCAGCCCGCGGTCGATCAGGTGGAGGGCCCAGGCGTACAGCTGCTCGAAGTAGTCCGACGCGTGGAAGAGGTTCGCGCCCCAGTCGAAGCCGAGCCAGCGGACGTCGGCCTCGATGGCGTCGAGGTACTCCTGGTCCTCCTTCTCGGGGTTCGTGTCGTCGAACCGCAGGTTGCAGTGCCCGCCGAACTCGGCCGCGATGCCGAAGTTGAGGCAGATCGATTTGGCGTGGCCGATGTGGAGGTAGCCGTTGGGCTCGGGCGGGAAGCGGGTGATGGGTGCGTTGATCCGGCCGGCCGAGATGTCGGCGGCGACGATCTCGCGCAGGAAGTCGCGGCGCTCGAGCTCGGTGGCGGGGGTGGGATCGTGGGAATCGGGGGACGAGGGCATCGGGGGGCGCACCACACTCCATGGAGAGTTGGCTGGCGCGCCAGGATTCGAACCTGGAACCCCCTGATCCAGAGTCAGGTGCTCTACCGTTGAGCCACGCGCCAGCGGCCGGGACGCATTCTATCGCCCGGTCCGCGATCGACGAAACCCGCCGGTCGATGAGCGCCGTACGGCAGTGGAAGACATGTCCTCGCCCAACCCCAACGCGGCCTCCGCCGAGAGCGATGTCCTGTCTGCGCCGCTCCGCCCCCTCGTCGGGCTCGTCCTGACCCTCGCGGCGGTGCTCCTGATCCGAGAGGTTGCCAGCCTCGTCGCGCCGCTCCTGTTCGGTGCCTTCCTCGCCCTGGTTGCCTGGCCGCTCGTGGGCGCCCTGGAGCGGCGGGGATTCCGTCATTCGATCGCGATTGCCTCGACGGTCCTCGCCGTGTTCGTCGTGCTGATTGCGGGCGCGCTCGTCCTCGCCCTGTCCGTGGGGCAGCTCCTCGTCCTGGTTCCGACGTACGAGGACCGACTCGCGGCACTCATCGAATCGGTCCAGGCGGAGCTGGCTCGCGTCGGCGTCGACGCCGATCCGGGCGCGGTCCTCGCCATCGTCTCCCCGGCCCAGATCGTCGCGATCCTCCGGCCGGTCGCCTCGGCCGTGTCGGGCATGGGACTGGCGACCCTGGTCCTGTTCCTGACGATGACCTATGCCCTCGTGGGTGGCGGGTCGATGCGTCGCCGGGCCGAAGCCGCGCTCGGCCGAGAGCACGCCCTCCTGCTGGGCCTGGAGCGCTTCGGCTCGGACCTCCGGCGGTATCTCCTCGTTCGGGCGGCGCTCGGGCTGTTCGCGGGAATGGCCGTCTTCGTCCTGCTGCTCCTGACGAGCGTGCCACTGCCGGGCCTGTGGGCCTTCGGCGCCTTTGCCGCGAGCTTCATTCCCAACATCGGGATCATCCTTGCCCTCGTCCCGCCCGCACTCCTTGCATTGCTCGGCGGCGGCGTGGGAGCTGCGGTGACCGTCATCGTCGGGTATGTCGCGATCAACCTCGTCCAGGACAATGTCCTCCAGCCCGTCGTGCTCGGAACCGAGCTCAACCTCAGCCCGCTCGCCGTGTTCGTTGCCGTGGTCGCCTGGGCCTGGATCCTGGGCGCGCCGGGGGCGTTCCTCGCCGTCCCGCTGACCCTCGGTCTCCTCGCGATCCTCGAAGGATTTCCTGCATCGCGCGGACTCGCGGCGCTCCTCCGCAACCGCGTGGACGAGCCGCCCGGCCTCATCTCCGAACCGGCCATGCGCCGGTAGCCGGACGCCATGCGGCCCGACGGCCGGACCGCTCGCCCGGCTGGAGCCAGGAACATCCCGGCACGGGGCGAGCCTCGCGCTGGCCCTCGGGTTGGGGCGGACTGCCGGACCCGCGGCTCGCGGCAGCCTCCGCCTTCACCCGACGTTCGCCTTGATCGAGGCGTTCGTTCAGGCCCACAGGCGTAGCCTGATGACGAGGGCCGGCTACGCGACGGTCGAGCGATCGCCGCGGCGAGCCTCGTCCAAGAAGCTCACGCCGGGCGGGACATGGAGGCTTCAACCGATGCGAATCCTGCTTGCCCACGACGGATCCGACGGTGCCGCCGAGGCCGCACAGCTCGTGCGAGCCATCGCCTGGCCCGCTGGGTCGACCCTGCGGGTCATCAGCGTGATCGAGAGGCCCCCAGCGACCCTGAGCACGTGGACCGGGACGATGCCCGATTACTCGGCCGAGCTGGACGGTCAGATCACCGAGTACTACGAGGGCGAGCTGGCCCGGACGGCCGACGGCCTGCAGGATCCGAACCGTCACGTGGAACGGGCGGTCCTTCGCGGCCGTCCCGCGACGGTCGTCATCGAGGAAGCCGGCTCCTTTCGTGCTGATCTCGTCGTCGTCGGCTCGCGCGGTCATGGGGCGATCGCATCGTTGGTCCTCGGATCCGTGTCGGGCGAGGTCGTCGACCACGCGCCGTGCCCGGTCCTCGTGGCCAGGAAGCCGACGCTGTCACGGCTCGTCTTCGCGACCGACGGTTCGCCATCGGCGATGTCGGCGCAGGCCCTGCTGTCGGAGTGGTCGATCTTCGACGGTCTCCCCATCCGCGTCGTGAGCGTCGCCGACGTCCCGCAGCCATGGCACACGGGGATCGCGCCAACGATGTACCGACAGGTCGTCGCGGCCTATGCGAAGGATCGCGAGGATGCCAAGCGCGAGCACGAACGCGTCGCCACGGACAGCGTGGACCGGTTGCGGGCCGCGGGCCGCGACGCGAGCCCCGACGTTCGGGACGGCGACGCGGCCGGCGAGGTGATCGCGGCCGCCGAGGCGTTCGGCGCCGACCTGATCGTCCTCGGGTCGCGCGGTCGGAGCGGTCTGACGCGCCTGCTCCTCGGCAGCGTCGCCCGCAACGTCGTCCATGGCAGCGCGGCGTCGATCCTCGTCGTTCACGACAACGCGCGGGCCGCAGCCGCTGGAAGCTGACGGCGCTCACCCGGGCGCATCTCGGGGCGGCCGTCGGACCGGGCGACCAGGCCACGCACGCGCGCCAGCGTCGCCGCCAGGACCGTCCCGTCGCGGGCCGGGTCGTGACCGACCGTCGCCGACGCGGGTGGATGAAATCCTCAGGCCGGCTCGTCGGCCACGAAGCGGTAGCCCAGGCCGCGTTCGGTCCGGATGTACCTCGGGTGGTCCGGGCTGTCGCCGAGCTTCTCCCGAAGTCGCCGGATGTAGACCCGGATGTAGTCGACCTCGTCGACATACTCGCGGCCCCAGACCTTCGCGAGCAGGGTGCCGTGCTGGAGGACGTGGCCGGCGTTGCGGACGAGGTGGTAGAGGAGCTTGTACTCGGTCGGCGTCAGATCGAGGCGGTCGCCCTTCAGGCGGGCCTCCTGACGGGCGAAGTCCACTTCGAGGTCGCCCGATCGGAAGGACGGGGCCCGGCTGGCCGGCGCCGGCATGTCGAGGCGACGGAGGACCGCCTTGACCCGAGCCATGAGCTCGAGGTGGTTGAACGGCTTCGTGACGTAGTCGTCCGCGCCGAGCTCGAGGCCCTTGACCTTGTCCATCGAATCGTCATGGGCGGTCAGCATCACGACCGGCACATCCGAGAACGCCCGGATCTGACGGAGGACCTCGAACCCGTCGATGTCGGGCAAGCCGATGTCGAGCAGGACGATGTCCGGCCGCTCCCGTTCGATCGAGGCGAGCCCGGCGTCGCCGGTGGCCGCGCCGACCACGTCGATCTCGCGCCACTGGAGGGTGAACCCCAGGCGAACCGATTCGATGACGTCGGGCTCGTCGTCGACGACCAGGATCCTCATTCGTCGGGAACCTCCCTGGGTCCGGCCATCGGCACGACGATGCTGAACGAGCTGCCGTGGCCGGGTCGGCTCCCGACATCGATCCGGCCGTCGTGCGCCTGGACGATCAGCAGCGAGATGGGAAGACCCAGCCCGATCCCCGGCGTCGCCTCGGAGCGATCGCGGCGGCCGACGAAGAAGCGCTCGAACAACCGCGCCCGGTCGGCCGGCTTGATGCCCGGGCCGGCGTCGCGGACCGTCCACGCCACGTCCGAGCTCGCCTGCGTCAGTGACACGCTGATGGGCGCGCCGTCCGGTGAGTACTTCTCGGCGTTCGACAGGAGGTTGACGAGCGCCTGTTCGAGGCGGCGGTAGTCGCCGAACACCCAGACCGGACCAGGCGGCAGGTCCAGCTCGATCGTCTGATGGCGCACCGCGGCGATCGGGACAACCGATGCGACAGCGGATTTCGCGAGCTCGGCGGCGTCGAACCGGCGGAGCTGCAGTTGGACGCGACCGGCCCGAAAACGGGCCAGGTCGAGGATGTCGCCGACGACACGCTGCATCCGGGTGGTGTTCCGGTCCAACGTGTCCAGGAGGGCCGCCCGCTGCTCCGATGTCGGCTCGATCGCCGGGTCGACGAGGAGCCCGACGCTCGTCCGCATGGCCGTCAGCGGGGTCCGGAGCTCGTGGGCGATCGTCGCCAGCAGATCCGTCCGCATCTGCTCGATCTCCGCCAACATGTCGACCTGCTCGGGTTGGCCCACGAAGGACGCCTCGCGGAGCCGCTCGCCGAGCGGCGTCAGGAAGTACTCGTCCTCTCCGGACGCTCCTCGGACGACCCGGAGCAGGCCGAGGCCGGTGAGCTCGTCGAGGAGCGCCGCGGCGAGCGGTTCGGCGACGACCGCCCCGGCCTGGCCGAACCGTCCGACGAGCCCCGACGGTCTCGCCTGATCGCGGATGAAGGCGAGCGCGGCGACCGCCAGCGGGGATGGCCCTCCTTGTGCCGACATGCCGGGCCAGCATACGCGGGGCCAGGTCCAGGTCAGCGGCCGTGGATGTCGCCGCCGCAGGGTGGCGGTGCCCACGGCCGGCGACCTCAACGTCGCGCGGCTCCCACGGCCGGGCGCGCCGACGACCGTCCCGGCAGACCGATCGGATCGGCAAGATCCAGGCACAGCCGAACGCGGGGAACGTCAAGAATCTCGGGGTCGTAGGAGCAGCTGCAGGGTCCGCCGGCCGCGCAGCCGAGGCAGCAGAACGACGACCCCTGGCGCGCGGTCGGCGCGCCAGGGATCTCGACCTCGCAGGTGGCGCACCGGGATCGACGGGTGGAGTACGCGGGCCGCATGTCGTCCTCGTGGAGCAGGCGCCTCTCGAAGGTGCCCGGGGGCCGGTGGCCTGTGCCACCTGGAGCCACCGTAGGGCCGTCCCCGGAAGACCCTTGGAAACGCGGATGAACACGTCGTGAACGACGCGCCGGTCGTTGTTCACGCAGCGTTCACGCTGATCCATCCGACTGTTCGCGCGGGTGATCGACCGTTCCTGCATCCCCGCGCCTCCGCGGGCTCGACGTTCGGAGACCCTCCATGCATTCGACCAGCCTGCCGACTGCCCAGACGCGCGGTGCCAGCGCGCTGGCGGCGGCACAGCAGCAGTTCGACCAGACCGCCGACCATCTCCAGCTGGAGCCCGCCCTCCGGGCGATCCTCCGCGCTCCGAAGCGCGAGTGGACGGTCAACTTCCCCGTCAAGCTCGACGACGGCGGCGTCGAGGTGTTCACCGGGTACCGCGTCCAGCACAACGTCGCTCGCGGTCCCGCGAAGGGCGGTCTGCGCTACCACCCCGCCACGGATCTCGACGACGTCCGGGCGCTGGCGATGTGGATGACCTGGAAGTGCGCCCTGGTCGACGTCCCGTTCGGTGGGGCGAAGGGCGGCGTGAGCCTCGATCCACGCGCGCTGAGCCAGAAGGAGCTCGAGGCGGTCACGCGGCGGTTCGCGACGGAGCTCGAAGGGATCATCGGGCCCGAATCGGACATCCCGGCTCCGGACGTCGGCACGAACGCCCAGACGATGGCCTGGATCATGGACACGATCTCGATGCATCGCGGCTACTCGACGCCGGCGGCCGTCACGGGCAAGCCGGTCGCGATCGGCGGCTCCCTCGGCCGGGCCGACGCCACCGGCCAGGGCGTCGTCTACACGATCGAGGACGCGGTCCGGCGCGGCGGCTTCCCGCTCCAGGGCGCGCGCGTCGCGATCCAGGGTTTCGGGAACGTCGGCGAAGCCACGGCCCGGCTGCTCGACCGAGCCGGCGCCTGCGTGGTCGCCATCACCGACATCGGCGGCGGCGTCAGCAACCCGGACGGTCTCGATGTGGCGCTGCTGCGGAGGTACCTGCAGGAGCACGGAACGATCGCCGGCGCGCCCGGGACCAGGCCGATCGACAACGCGGAGCTGTTCGGCCTCGAGGTCGACGTGCTGGTGCTCGCGGCCCTGGAAGGGCAGATCACGGCTCGGAATGCCGGTGACGTCCGGGCCCGGATCATCGCTGAGGCTGCCAACGGACCGATCGCGCCCGATGCCGATCCCATCCTCCAGCGCAACGGGGTGGTCGTCATCCCCGACATCCTGTGCAACGCCGGTGGCGTGATCGTCAGCTACTTCGAGTGGGCCCAGAACCGGGCGGCACTCGCCTGGTCCCTCGACGAGGTCAACGTGCGCCTTCGGCGTCAGATCCTGGAGGCGGCCGGCGCCGCATGGGAGCGAGCGGCCGCCGACGGCATCTCGCCGCGCCTGGCCGCAAACGCGATCGCGGTCGAGCGGGTCGCCGCCGCGACGCGAGCGCGAGGCCTGTACCCATGACCCGAACCGGCTGACCACATCGACTGACGGGCGCCGAAGAACCAGCTGCCCGCACGGGGCGACGACAGACGCTCCAGGTCACGGACAACGGCCTGCCCTTGTACTTCTTCTCGAACGATCACGCCTCGGGCGACGCGAACGGCGTCTATGCCAGCTGGGAGGTCGTCACGCCCTGACCGCTCGAGCCTTCGAGCGGGCCTGATGAACGGGCGATGGCAGCCAGCGAAGCGGCCCCGGGGCCACGCGGCTCCGGGTCCGGCAAGACCCGGGGCTATGATCGGGATCCCCACTGGCGAGTGGCCAAGCGGTAAGGCGCCCGGCTCTGGACCGGGAGATCGAAGGTTCGAATCCTTCCTCGCCAGCCAGTTGCCCCAGCGTCCGGACGGCCGCCGAGACCCGTCGGTCCCGGGGCCGTTGCTGTGCCGAACCTCTTCGGGAGGTCGCGGCGCACCCGGCCCGCCTGGGGGCGAGCTCCTAGGATGGCCCGATGACGATCGAGCGCTTCCTCGCCTGGCAGATCGACGATTCGGCCGGGTTCGACGCGGCCTGGGCGACGGTCGAGCGCGACACGCTCCGCGCGGAAGGCCGCTCCGTCGGCCAGCGGCCGGCGCCGTTCTGGACGACCTACCGGCTGGAGACGGGGCCCGCGTTCGTGACGGCTCGGATGGAGGTCGAGTCCCGGTCGGCCGGTGGACGGGCGAGCCTGGACCTGCGCCGCGACCACGATGGGACGTGGCGCGTCGACGGCGAGCCACGACCGGACCTCGCCGGCGCGCTCGACTGCGACCTGGGCGAATGCCCGCTGACGAATACGATGCCCGTCCTGCGCCATGGCCTCCTCGATGGGCCCGGCGATCACGAGCTCCTGATGGCCTTCATCGAGGTGCCCGGGCTGCGCGTGCTGCCTTCGCGCCAGCGCTACACCCACGTCGCGCGCGAGCCGACCGGCGACACGATCGTGACGTACCGGAGCGGGACGTTCCGGAGCGATCTGCGCTTCGACCGCGACGGCTTCGTCCGGACCTATCCGCAGCTGGGCCGGCGGATCGAGCCGGACGACGCGCGATCATCCGAGTCAGCCGCGACCTGATCCGTCGGCCGCGGCACGAAGTTTGAACACGCGGCCCGGCGCCTGACTCTTTAGGCTCGGACGGCGCACCCGATGCGCGCCACCGAGAGGGCGGAGCGAGTGGATCGCGACCTCGTGGAGCAGTCGCAACGCGGCGACCGGGAGGCGTTCGCCATCCTGGCTCGATCGCGCGGCGACCGGCTGTACGGCGTCGCTCGCCGCATCCTCCGCGACGTCGACCTGGCCGAGGACGCGGTGCAGCAGGCGCTCGTGATCGCCTGGCGCGAGCTGCCCCGCCTCCGCGATCCGGACCGGTTCGACGCCTGGCTCCAGCGGACGCTCGTCCACGCCTGCTACGCGGAGTCGCGCCGCAGGCGGCTGTGGACCGTGAACGTCCGGGTCCTGCCGGTCGACGGGCCGGCCGGTCCCGACGAGGTCGGCGCGATCGCCGACCGCGACGAGATCGAATCCGCCTTCAAGCGACTTCCGCCCGAGCAGCGCGCGATTCTCGTGCTCCATCACTACCTCGGCCTCGAATCGGGTGAGATCGGCGAGGTGCTCGACATCCCGGCCGGCACCGCTCGCTCGAGGCTGCACTACGCCCATCGGGCCATGCGCGCGATCCTCGAGGCCGACGCGCGACCGCCCATGGCTGCCGGAGGGCGGTCGTCATGACCAGATCGATCGACGTCGAGCGAGCCCTGGACGCCTACCTGGCGCCCGACGGCGATGGCGTCCCCGATCGAGTCATCGACGGCGTCCTCGACCAAATCCAGAACACCAATCAACTCCGGCGCGGCCTCTTCGCGCCACCGAGGTTCACCCCGATGAACACGTTCGCCCGTGCGGCCGCGGTGCTGGTCATCGCAGCCGTCGCGATCGGCGCGCTGGCGCTCCTCGCCGGCCCCAGGGATGGGGTCGGGACACCCAGCGCGAGTCTCGCGTCCAGTCCATCCCTCGTGCCCAGTCCCTCCCTGAGCTCGAGCGTCACGCCATCGGCACCGCCGATCCCGACCCTCGACGCCACGTTCCGTTCCACCTCCAATGGCTTCCAGATCCGCTATCCATCCGGTTGGACCGTCCGGCCGGGGGTGGGGTCGTGGCCGTTCGGGTCGACCCTCTCGCCGGGTCACCCCATCGCCGACGAGATCGTCACCCCGTCAGGCCCAAGCCGGATGCGGATCTCGATCGCGTCACTCCCCCTGCCGAGCGGCACCACGATGGAGGAGTTCCGCGCGTTCGCGAGCCCCTACTCCAGCCCGTTCCAGCCCGACCCGTGCCCGCCACTCGCGCCGATTCCGGGGCCGCTGACGATCGATTCCGTGGCGAGCGAGGGAGCCAGTCCGCAGAAGGTGGCGGCCGTCATCAGCATCAACGGCTGTGCCGCGCTCGCCGAGCTCGGCGGCAGCATCTACGACATCGAAGCGATCGCCGGCGAGCGCGGCTACGAGTTCATGCTCGACGGCCATCTCAGCCCGGCCGACGCCCAGGCGTGGCTCGCCACCATCCGGCTCGAACCTGCCAGCGCCCCGGCCTCGAGCACGTCACCGAGCCCATCGGCGTCGAGGTAGGTGGCGGCCCGTCGGGGCATCCCCAACCCAGCACCAGGAAAGACAAGGAGAGATCAACCGTGCAGCACCGTACCCGTGCCCTCGTTCTCGCGCTCGCCGTCGCGGCACTCATTCCGGTGTCCGCTGCGCCGGCCCGCGCGGCCGGACCGTCGCCGGACCAGTTGCAGCGGGCAGGCTGGACCTGCATCCAGCCGCGCCTGGACCCGACCCAGCTGCTGTGCTTCTCGCCGGGCGTCGGCCTGCCGCCGCTCCCGGGGACGCCGGGCTTCGCGGACCGGCTGCCGTCGTACGAGAACCTGGTCTTCGACTTCCAGACGGGCGCGCTCCGGGGGACGCAGCACCTGTTGCGGCCCGACATCTACGAAGCGGGGAAGCCACCCTGCCCGCAGCAGCCCGGCAGCCAGTACCTCTACAACGTGCGTAATGACCTCTGGTTCTGCAACCGGCTCGGCTAGCCAGGCGGACCCTGATCGCGGACGCGAAGCGGCGGTGGGCTCCAGGGGCTCACCGCCGCTTCGTCGACGTGGCCTGGGCCAGCCGCTCGGCCGCGGCCGCTCCGCCGGGCTCGCGACCGCGCCGCGCGACGTGGTCCCGACGGTCAGGCGGGCGCCACGTTCTGGTTGCGCCGGAACACATTCGTCGGGTCGTAGCGGCCCTTGATCTCGGCGAGCCGTCGACCCGTCTCCGCCGGGAAGGCGGCCGCTACCGCTTCGGGGCCCTCGTCCATCAGGAAGTTCACGTACCGGCCGTGGTCGCCCTGGCGGAGCGCGTCCGCGTAGGCCTCGACCCACGCCGTGTGGGCGGGGAGGTCGTCCTTGCTGGGGACCAGGGCCGCGAGGCTGACCATGATCCGGCTGTGGCGATGGGCGAACGCGGTTGCATCGACCGGCACGCGGGCCATCGCGCCGCCGAGGGCGCGAAGCTGGGTGACGACCATCTGGGCGTTCGAGGTCCGGTTGTGCTCCATGAGCGTGTCGACGATCCGCGCGGCCACGTTCCGATCGACATGGTCGAGGAACATCGTCCGCGCGGCCGCGATCGGGTGGTAGTCGGGGTCCTCCGGCGGGAAGAGATCCTTGTACTCGATCGGGCGGACCATGTCCGCGAGGGGCGTCGCCAGCGCTCGGAACGGCGCGAGGATCGGTCCCGCAGCGTCCGGCCCGCCGGCATAGGCGAGCGTCGCGAGGATCACGAGCTCTCCGTGGTGCTCGGCCGGCACGAACGGCATGGGCGGCAAAGGCATGACGTTGGCGATCGTCGAGAGCTCGTCCGGTGCGCGCTCCGCTGCGGCCAGGAACCCGGCGATCGTCTCCGCCGTCGCCGGCAGGATCAGCATTCCGCCCACGAGCTCGGGCAGCTCGTGGAGCCGGTACTGGAACCGCGTGGCCACGGCCACGTTGCCCGCGCCGCCGCGGACCGCCCAGAACAGGTCGGGCTCGTGCTCCGCGTCGACGATCCGGACCCGGCCGTCGGCCGTGACGACCTCGGCCGCCAGGACGTTGTCGATCGTCATCCCGAACTTGCGAACGAGGTAGCCGATCCCGCCGCCGCTCGTCAGGCCGCCGATCCCGACGCTGGCCGTGTCGCCGAAGCCGATCACGAGTCCGTGCTCGGTGACTGCAGCCCCCACCTCGCCCGCCGTCAGGCCGGTTCCGGCCCAGACCGCGCGGCCGGCGACGTCCAGGTCGATCCCGTCGAGGCGCTCCAGGTCGAGGACGATCCCGCCGTCGCTCGTCCCGTGGCCGGCACCCGAGTGGCCGCCACCGCGGATGGCCAGCTCGACGCCCGTCTCGCGGGCGACGTCGACGACCCGCGCGACCTCCGTCGCATCCGCGGGCCGCGCGATCGCCAGGGGCCGGGCGGCGTCGTCGTACAGGACCGTCCGCGCCTCGTCGTAGCCCGGGTCGTCCGGCCCGATGACGGTGGCGCGGGTCGAGCGGAGCGCGTCGAGGATCGGGCTGCTGGTCGTGGTCATGGGTGCCTCCTGGCGGACCGGCGTGGGCTGCGGTCGGAACGGGTCTCGGTCGACGAGACGAGGGTCGTGCCCGGAACTCATCGGATGAAACCGCGGCGAGCGGGGTTGCGCACGACCGGGACATCGACGTGTTCCGGATATCATTACAGACTGTAACGATCGGGGCAAGGCGGTCCGCCGGTCCGGCCACGGTCGCCGAAGCGCCCCACACGGTTGGCTCGCGGGGACCTACGCTCCCGACATGGCGGACGACCGGCTCCGGGACCCGGGGGTCGCGTTCTACCTATCGCAGCTGGGCGGCCACTCGTCGCGAGAGTGGTCGCGCCGCCTGGCGCGCGACGGGCTGGAGGCGCGCGAGGTGATGCTGTTCCGCTTCGTGGCCCTCGCCGACGGACACACCCAGCGCCAGGTCGCCCGGGCGATCGGCCTGCCCGCGAGCCGGATCGTGGGCCTCGTCGACCGATTGGAGGAGCGCGGCTGGATCGAGCGCCGATCCGGAACGGCCGACCGCCGGACCCGGACGCTCCACGTGACGGCCGCCGGGCAGGCGGTGCTCGACCTGGTCCGGCGTGTCTCCGCCGAGCACGAGGCCGCGATCACCCAGGGGATCTCCGCGGTCGAACGCGCCCAGCTCGTGGACCTCCTCCGGCGGCTGGCCGCGGAGCAGGATCTCACCCTGGGCGTCCATCCTGGCTTCGCCGACGCCGCAGCCGACCAGCGGCCGGGCACCGATCCGCCGTCGGCCCTGCCGGCGGCGCCCTCGGCCGGGATCGACGAGGACGGCTAGGATGCGCCGATGACCGAAGCGACCGTCGACCGTCCGACGACCGGCGCTGACGCGCCCGACATCCCCTCCCCCGCGGATCTGGAGGCGCGCCTCGAGACCCATCGGACGGAGCTCACCGGCTACTGCTACCGGATCCTCGGCTCGGCCTTCGAAGCCGAGGACGCCGTCCAGGAGACGTTCGTCCGAGCCTGGCGCAACCTGGAGCGGTTCGAAGGCCGCTCGTCGTTCCGGTCATGGCTCTACAAGATCGCGACGAACGTCTACCTCGACATGAAGAGCGCCACCCAGCGGCGAGCCCGGCCGATCGACCTGAACCCCGCGGTGACGGCCGACACGAAGCTCGGCGAGCCGCTTCCCGACAGCGCCTGGGTCGAACCGGTCCCCGACGAGCGGACGATCGCCGTGGGCGGCGATCCGGCGGACGTGGCGATGGCTCGCGAGTCGATCCGCCTGGCCTTCGTCGCCGCCCTCCAGCACCTGCCACCCAAGCAGCGCGCGGTCCTGATCCTGCGCGAGGTCCTCCGCTGGAAAGCCGAGGAGGTCGCCGACTTGCTCGACACGAGCACGGCATCGGTGAACAGCGCGCTCCAACGCGCCCGGGCGACGCTGTCCGCCAAGGACCTCGTGGAGGCCGATCCCACCCCGACCGAGCTGGACGACGCGCACCGGGCGCTGCTCGACCGCTACGTGGCCGCGTTCGAGCAGTACGACATGAACGCGCTGACGGCCCTGCTCAACGAGGACGCGCGCTGGTCGATGCCGCCCTACGAGCTGTGGCTCCGGACGAACCCGGACATCGTCGCGTGGTGCCTGGGCCCGGGGATCGGCTGTCGCGGATCCCGTCTCGTTCCGATCAACGTGAACGGCTCGCCGGGCTTCGGCCAGTACAAGCCCGACCCGATCAACGGGGGCCTGGCGCCGTGGTCGATCCAGGTCCTCGAGCTGGAGCCGGACGGCAGCCGGATCGCCGGGATCACGTTCTTCCTCGACACCGAGCGGTTCTTCCCGCTGTTCGGCCTGCCGCCGCACCTGGACGCCTAGCGTCGGCCGCGCTCGCGCCCCAGCACGGTCGCGAGGCCACACAGCGCGAGCAGGTCGAGGAGCTCCGGGCTCGCATGTTCGAGCCGGAAGGGTCGCCGTTCGCGAGCGCCCGCGAGGGCAAGCCGGGCCAGGACGTCGATCGTCGGGAGGGCGGCGTCCGCGACATCCGAGCAGTCCGCCGACAGCGGTCCTCCGGCCGAGGCCTCGTCGAGGCAGCGCGCGACGACGGACCGGACGTCGGCACGACCGATCCGCGCCGGCACCGCCACGACGCGGGTCGGGGCCGGCACGGTCGAGCGCCGGATCCCCGGCGCGCGTCGGGCCCCGGTCGGGCCCGCCTCCCACCGTCCGGGCTCGAGCGGGCCGGGCACGGGCCTTCCCGGCGGTCCGGGCACGCCTGGTCGCGGCTCTTCCGGTCCCGGTGGTCCGGGCACGGGCAGTCCCGCCTCTGGCCGTCCGGGCACGCCTGGTCCCGGCGCCGGCGGTTCCGGGTCGCGCGGTCCCGGCTCGGGCGGTCCGGGCTCGGGCGGCGTATCCGATCTTGCCAACCCTGGACTCCTGCAGCGGCTCGCCCCTGAGACGGCGTCGTGCCTCGAAACTCATCGCGGCGAGAGGCTCCCCCGGGCGATGCTCCGCCGGCCCGGTCAGACCTCCCCGGTAGTGACCGCCCGCGTACAACGGCCGGTCCTCCCCGGGGATCCACGGCGTCTCAGGCTTGCGGCGCGGACAGCACTGCCGGGGAGAATCGGCCCGCGGCCGGCTCCCGGGCGAGTGGCCGGCCGGCCCCCGCGGGGGCCGGGGCACGAGGGGGCCCGCGGCGCACCCCCAGGCGAGCGGCTGGCCGGCACCCCGCCAGGCCACGGGCACATAGAACGCGTGCTGGTGGGTTGGCGCCGCCCTGAGCGCGCCGCCCGGGTGGGTCGGCGGCCGCCCTCCGGGTGGGCCGCGTCGCCCGCGGCCGCGGGCCGCGCGGCACGCAGCCCGCTCCGCGCGCGGACGGCGCGCCCCAGCCTCCCTTCGGTCGACACGCAGCACTCCTCGGCCGATGATGGTCCGGCGCGCGACGGCGATCCGGCCGAAGCTGCCGGGGCCCGGCG
>DASSHB010000068.1:0-2099 GCA_035693125.1 Candidatus Limnocylindrales bacterium
CGACGATCTGAGACCCGGCCTCCATCCCGTACTCGTCGCGCAGGGTGCAGCACGGATCCTGGTGGTCGTAGCGCTCCAGGTCCACGCCGTTGTAGATGAGCCGGACAGGCGCACCGGTCCGATGCTCATCGGCGATCTTCCGCTCGATCGCCCGGGACACGGCGATCAGCTGGTCCATCGACGTGGTCAGGCGCCGGATCAGGTCGCGGTCCTCGGCGGAGCGGACGCGTGACGAATGCACGGTCGACACGACGTACGGCCGGCGATGACCCGTCTCGGCGAGCAGGTTCGCGGCCTCCGTGCCGACGACGTCCGCCCGGTACATGTGGGTGTGGATCACGTCCGGGCGGACGGCCGCGAGGTGGGCAGCAAGGAGGCGCGTGGCGGAGTCGTCATCGGGATCGTCGATGACGGTCACGTCAAAGCCGTGGCGCTGGAGCTTGCGAACCGCGCTTCCCGCCGAGAGCGACACGACCGAGGCCTCGTAGTGCGCCTGGTCGAGCCGCGACATCAGCCCGAACAGATGCTCCTGCGCGCCGCCGTTGGTGCCCGTCGCGAGGATCTCCACGACACGGACGCGGGCCGGGCCGGGCAGCGGGAAGTGCTCGATCGGGGCCAGGCAGGGATCCCAGCCGGGGCCGCCCATCAGCGGGCGCCCTCGGACCGGGCGTCGTCGCGGCGCACCAGCAGCCGCTGGATCGGCTCGTCGACGGCGCCCCACTCGTACTTGTAGGGCTCGTTGCCGCGGAGGAAGTCGAACCGCGTCTTGCCCAGGGCGATCGCGACACGCAGGCACTCGGCGGCGAGGACCACGCCCGGCGAAAGGTCGCGGGCATCGGGGTCGATCCCGGCGTTGTAGAACATCAGCGTCTCGCCGTCCTCGACGTGGATCCCGGCCGCGATCCGGCGGTCCCCGACGGTGAGGAAGAGGAGCGCCACCGGACCGTCGGGGCCGCTCTCCTCGAACCAGCGCCGGATGAACACGCGCGACGCGTCGCCGCCCGGAGTGGGCGGGAACAGGCCATCGGGACCCCAGCGCTTCTGGTGGAGGTCGATGAAGTCGTCGAGGTCGTCGAGCGGCGTCGTCGAGCGGGTCAGGCGGACATCGCCGGCGGCTTCGGCGCGACGGACCTTGCGGCGGATCTCGTGGCGCGACTTCTTGTCGAGCGTCGAGAGGTAGCCCTCGAAGTCGACGTCGGGCGGGATCGGGACGACCGGACAGACGTCCTCGCGCTCGAGGTTCAGGGTCCAGCCGTTGGCGAGCTCGCGCGCACCGAACGCGGCCGCGAGGGCGTCCGCGGCCGGGTCGCCGCAGCGCAGACGGCGGAGGTCGATCGCGTCCCACGGCGCCGGATGCGAGGGATCGCCGGCGCGGGCATCGGCGAGGTGATCCGCGACCGCGGCCGAGACGGCCGGCAGGTCCTCGGGCGCCGCCAGGATCGTCGCGTAGTCGGCGTGGTAGCTCGCCCCGAAGAACACCGCCTTCGCGGTCGGCGCGACCGGCGTCAGCCACGAGACGTCGCCGTGGCGGATCTTCGAGGCGGTCGCCTCGTCCGACGTCTCCACCTCGTGGCGGTGCATCAGGGGCACGATCGCGATCGGGTCGCCGGCCTCGGCGCCGCCCGCCGAGCCCGCTGCCGCCCGGACGATCAGGGTCTGGTCATGGGCACTCGCGCCGTAGGCGTCCCACCACGCCCGCTGGAAGGCCCAGCCCGAGAATGGCGTCGCCCACGGGTTGCGCGCGGCCAGGTTGTCCCAGACGTCGCGCGGGATCGCGCCGAACGCGCACGGCTCCACGCGCAGGGCGCGCGCCGCCGGGGCCGCATCGGTCGAGATCTGAGATTGGCTGGCCGGTCGGGCGTCTGCAGGGCCCGGACAGGCAGGCTCCGCGTCCGGAGCGTGGGTCGTCACCGGCGGAGGATAGCACCGCGAGGCGGAAATCCTTGCGGACGCAACGGATTCCGGAACGGGCGACCGCCCGTCCGGGCCCCGATCGCGACGATCGCCAGCGCGATCCCGGTCGGGACCTCGCCGATCACGTAGGAGGCATCGCGGGTGTTGTGCGCATCGCGCAGGACCTGCAGGTAGACGGGCCACAT
>DASSHB010000069.1:0-8651 GCA_035693125.1 Candidatus Limnocylindrales bacterium
ACATCGGCCCGACTGATCGGCCCGTGGTCGTACAGCGTGCGCACGACGAGCCGCTCGTTGTGGACGCGAGTCTGCTGATGGGTCGCCTTGACGGGAAGCGCCATCGACGGGCGGATCCTCCGCGGACCGGACGGCCAGCGCGTGCTCGGCGCCGACTTCGTCCAGACGATGGACAAAGTGGCAGACCGGCGCATTCTTTGTCAAGTCGCTGGACAAAGCGGCTGGGCAAACGCCCGGCGGGTACGCTGGCGGCATCGTGGATGGTTCGACTCGCAGGCTCGTGATCGCGCTGGCCCTGGTCCTTTCCGGCTGCGGATCCCCGCAGACGACGACGACGGCGGCGGACGCCTCGTCGCGGGCCCCCGACGCCGGGACGACGTTCGACTGTGGCGACCTCGCCCAGGCGGTCTGCGGCCAGGTCGCGGAGGCAGCCGTATCGAGCGTGCTGCGGCAGGGGCCGATCATCCATGTCGAGCTGGGGCGCGGCGTGTGGTGCCCGACGCCCGGCCTCCTGTTTGCGAACACCACGTGCCCGGGAGGGGCTCTGGCCCCGGCCGGTGGCGGACAGTGGATCGGACACGCCCGCATCACGTTCGCCGGTTCGTCGGCCCAGGCGTACTTAAACGTCGCCCAGGATGCGACGAGCGTGCATGCGGCGCTGGTGGCGCTCGCGACCCCGCCTCCGTAGTCCCCCGGACCGTGATCAGGGCGCCGTGGATCCGCCGCTGAACCGCCCCGCCAGGACCGTCACCGTCCCGACGTCACGGAAGCCGAGCCGCTCGTAGACGGGCCGCCCCGCCTCGGACGTCTGGAGGACCGCGGACACGGCGCCGCGCCGGAGACCGTCGTCGATGACGGCCCGCGTCGCCGCACTGCCGCCGCCGCGCCGTTCCTCGTCCGGGACGGTGGCGACGTTGTATACGCCCAGGAACCCGTCGAGGACGATCCCGAGCGCGGTCGAGACCGGCCGTCCGTCGATCCGGACGAGGACCACCCGGGCGCTCGGCTCGGGCCCGATGACGAGGTCGGCGAACCGGTCGGCGAAGGCGTCGAACGCGTCGAGCGGCATCCCGAACGCGGCGAACATCACCCGGATCGCCGCGTCGAACGCCGGGCGGTCGGCGACCCATTCCAGCTCGACTCCCGGCCTGGGCGGCGTCGACTGCCACGCCTGGAGCGACATCCCCAGGACGGGCAGCTCCTCATCGCGGACCAACCCGTGCGCGAGCAGCCGCTCGGCCAGATCGGCGGGCCGGGACGTCGGGCCGAGCATCCACGACATGTCGATCCGGCCCGCCCGGAACGGGGCGAGGACCGCCTCGATCCGCTCGTCGGCCGTCGCCGGCTCGAACCGGGCGACCGTCGCGCCGTTGAACGCCTCGAACGGGATCCCCGTGGTGCCGTGGATCACGTCGCCGTCGTCGTGGACGGTCGCCCACGGGAAGCGGGCGGCGGACCGGAAGAAGCCGGCCGACAGCAGGTCCGAAGCAGCCAGCAGCTCGGCGTCGGTGTGGGCCGGCATCGGTTGGTCGATCCGATCAGTCGAGAAGGGCGCCGGCCGGGATCGTCAGGAACTCGGTGAACGTGTCCTCGAGGACGAGCCCGTCGAGGAGCTCCGCGGCTTCCGCGAGGTGGCCGCTCCCGCCGGCCGGTCCGCCGAGTGCGGCGAGCTCCTCGTCGCGAATCGCGCTGTACAGGCCCCCGGTCACGAATCGGCCGTCGTCGAGCTGGGCGCCACCCACCCGCCACTGCCAGAGCTGCGAGCGGGAGATCTCGGCGGTCGCAGCGTCCTCCATCAGGTTGTTGATCGCCGCGGCGCCGTTCCCGGCCAACCACGCATCGAGGTACTGGAGCGCGACCGAGACGTTCAGGCGGACGCCGTTCTCGGTCACGCGTCCGCCCGGCACCGCGAGGTCCAGCAGCTCGCCGGCGGTGACGTGGACGTCATCGCGGCTCCGGTCCTTCTGGTTCGGCCGATCGCCCAGGACGCCGTCGAAGACCCGGGTCGCCAGCGGGACGAGGTCCGGATGGGCGACCCAGGTGCCATCGAAGCCGTCGCCGGATTCGCGCTCCTTGTCCTCGCGAACCTTGGCCATCGCCGATTCGTTGATCGCCGCGTCGCGCCGCGACGGGATGAACGCCGCCATCCCGCCGATCGCATGGGCGCCGCGACGATGGCAGGTGGCCACGAGCAGCTCGGTGTATGCGCGCATGAACGGCGTCGTCATCGTCAGCTGGGCCCGTTCGGGCAGGATCCGCTCCGGTCGCGTCCGGAACGTCTTGATGCAGCTGAACAGGTAGTCCCAGCGGCCGGCATTGAGCGCGGCGGCGTATGGACCCAGGGCGTGGAGGATCTCGTCCATCTGGAACGCGGCGTGGATCGTCTCGATCAGGACCGTCGTCCGGACGGAGCCGCGCGGGATCCCCAGGCGCTCTTCGGCGAACCCGAACACGTCGTGCCAGAGGGCGGCCTCGGCCGCGGCCTGGAGCTTGGGCAGGTAGAGATAGGGCGCGGTCCCGCGGCGGATCCGCTCGGCACCGTTGTGGAAGAGGTACAGCCCCGCGTCCACGAGCGACGCGCTGAGCGGCCGGCCGTCCAGGCGGAGATGGCGTTCCTCGAGGTGCCAGCCGCGCGGCCGGACGACGAGCTGGGCCGGATGGTCGCCCACGCGGTACGACTTGCCCTCCGGGCTCGTGAACGCGAGCTCACCGCGGACGGCATCACGGAGCGCGAGCTGGCCGCCGACCAGGTTCGCCCAGGTCGGGCTCAAGGCGTCCTCGAGGTCGGCCATGAACACCCGCGCGCCCGAGTTGAGGGCGTTGATCATCATCTTCGGCTCGGCCGGGCCGGTGATCTCGACGCGGCGGTCGTTCCAATCCGGCGGAGCGGGTGGGACCGTCCAGTCGCCGGCCCGGAGCTCGGCGGTGGCAGGCTCGAAGTCGAGATCGGCGCCGGCGTCGATCGCCTCCTGGCGCTCGCGCCGCGCTCCCAGGAGTGCCTCGCGCCGCGCGCCGAAGCGCGCCTGGAGGTCGGCGAGGAATGCCAGCGCGTCGGGCGGAAGGATCGCGTCGGCGCCGGGAACGGCTGGCCCGTGAACCTCGATCACGCGCGCATCGTAGCGATCTATTCGGGTCCCAGGTGGTAGCCCAGGCGGCGCGGGATCCGCGTCACGGCTCGGACTGGTGCGGGGGCCTGCCGGCCGGCCTCCTCAGCACGCTCTCGAACGCCCATCGCCTCGCGGAAGACGCGGGCACCGATCGCCCGGAGCGGTTCCGGCGGGAAGGCCCGGGGTGTGGCGCCCTCGCCGACGATCGGCAGGCTCGCCGACTCATCGTCCGCGCCGCGGCCGAGGGCGAGCGCGGCGAGGATCCGGCCGCCGAGCATCGCCGGCGCGACGCCGTTGCCGCTGTAGCCGAGTCCATGGTGGATCCGCCCGCCCGGTCGGGTCCCGTACCAGGGCCGATGGTCGTCGGTGATGTCGATCGGGCCACCCCAGGCGTCCTCGATCCGGACGTCGGCCACGGTTGGGAACCAGCGGCGGAGGCCCTCGGCGGCGCGCCGCGCGGAGGTGGCGTCATGCGTGAACGCCCGCCCGATCCGGCCGCCCCAGCCGGCTCGCCCGCCGCCGCCCCCGAGGGCGATCCGGCCATCGGGCGTGGGCCGGCCGTAATGGAGCGTGAACCGGCCATCGGCGATCCCCTCGTCGCCGGTCCATCCCATCCCGGCGAGACGGTCGGGGATGGGCTCGGTGATCACGACGTAGCTCGACCAGGTCAGGAGGCGCCGGGCGACGGGTCGCCACGCGGCGGCCCAGGCGTTCGTCGCGACGACGACCTGATCTGCGCGGATCGTTCCCTCTCCTTCCGAGGAGGTCGTCACGATCGCGACGGGGCCCGTCCCTCCGGGCTCCCGCGGATATGCCGCCCTCGTCCGCTCGTGGATCTCGATCCCACGCTCGAGCGCGACGCGGCGCAACCCGCGGGCCAGCTTCGCCGGCTGGAGCACGCCGGCGGTCGGCATCCAGGCGCCGCCACGGAAGACCGGCGATCGGACGTGGTCCGCGACCTCGTCCGCAGTCAGCGCCCGCCAGCGCTCCGGTTCGCCGATCCGCGCGCAGGCCTCGACCGACTCGAGCCAGCCGTCGTCCTGACTCGGCGCCGCGCTCACGGACAGGAAGCCCGACGGGCGCCAGTCCGCCTCGACCCGGTTCGCCGCCAGCCACGCGCCCAGCGCCTCGATCTCCGCGTCGAGCGCACGCGCCGTCCGGATCGCCTCAGCCTCGCCGAACTGCCGGACGAGGCCCGCAAGCTCGTCCCACCAGCCGGTCACGAAGCCGCCGTTCCGGCCGGATGGACCGCCACCGCAGATGTCCCCCTCGAGGACCACGACCCGGGCGCCCGGCTCCCGGTCGCGGATCCCAAGCGCCGTCCACAGCCCGGTGTAACCGCCGCCCAGGATCACGACATCGGCGCGGCCATCCCCGGCGAACGGGGGCGCCGCCCCATCGGCCACGAGCTCGGGATCCTCCGCCGCGAGCGCCTCGCGGAGCCAGAACGAGCGACGCGACCCGGGCCGGACCCCGTCGAGCGGGTCCGTCGAGGCAGGATCGCGACCCCGCCGAGGCTCAGCCACCCGGGACGAACGGCGCGTCGAGCGAGATCACCCGCTACCAGCCACCGGCGTCGCGCACGATCCGGTGGAGTGCCCGGGCCGCGACGGCCCGTCGGTACGCGGCCGTGGACCGCACGTCGTCGATCGGCTGGATCTCGCCCGCCAGGGCCTCCGCGGCCGCGTCGGCGACCTCCGGCGTGGGCTCGGTGCCTTCCAGCGCCAGCTCCGCGGCCCGGGCGCGGATCGGCCGGTCCGCGACGCTGCCGAGGGCGACCCGGACGTCGTTCCACGCCCGGCCGGCCCGCGTTCCCTCCCGCCAGGCGACCGCGATCACGACCTTGCTGATCGCCTGGGCTCGGCGCGTCCCGATCTTCCGGAAGGACGCCTCGCGCCCGGCCACGATCGGGAACCGGACGCGAAGGACCAGCTCGTCCGGGGCGAGGGCGGTGCGTCGGTACGCGACCCAGAACGCCGCGGCGGGGATCGTCCTCGTCCCGCGCGGACCGCCGACCTGGATCGCCGCGTCGAGGGCGAGCAGGACCGGCAGGGTGTCGCCAGCCGGCGAGGCGTTCGCGATGTTCCCGCCGAGCGTCCCGCGGTTCTGGATCTGGGCGGCACCGATCGTCGCCGCGGCCTCGACGAGCGTCGGGAGGTGCTCGCGGCAGACGTCCGAGCGGCGGAGGTCGGTGTACGTCGTCCGGGCGCCCACGACGATCGAGCCGCCATCGACCGCGATCCCACGCAGGTCGCCCAGGCGCGAGAGATCGATCAGCCGGGCGGGTGGCTCGCCGATCTCACCGGCGATCCGGACCATCACGTCGGTCCCGCCGGCGATCGGCGTGATCGGGGCATCCGCGGTCGATCCGGCGAGGATCGCATACGCCTCGTCGAGCGTCGCGGGCACCTCGAGCGGCGGCTCGACCGGCACCCTCAGGCGTCCTCGTCCCGGCGCCGGCGCCGACGGCTGGCGGCGAACGCCACGAGCCCGGCGACGATCGCCAGCCCGACCGCCACGTTGCGCGGGGAGAACGCGACGCTGTAGTCGGCGCTCGTCAGGTCCTCGCCGTCCGCGCTCGTGTCGTCGGCATCCGCGACCCCGTCGGCAGGCCCGTCGCCGGCTCGCGGCCGACGCCTGTCGCTCAGGCGCTCGCTTCGGCCGTCCCGCTCGTCGCTCATCCATGCCCTCCAGCGGCGATCGCGATCGCCTCGACGATCTTCGTGTAGCCGGTGCAGCGGCAGAGGTTGCCGGCGATCGCCTCGCGGATCGAGGCGTCGTCGCCCGCGCCGCCCGCGTCAAGGTACGCGCGGGCGGCCATGAGCATCCCGGGCGTGCAGATCCCGCACTGGGCGCCGCCGGCCTCGAGGAACGCCGACTGGAGCGAATCCAGGACGGGCCCTTCCGGCGACGGACCGGCGAGGCCCTCCACCGTGGCCACCCGGGTGCCCTCGACCTGCGCGACCGGCACGAGGCAGCTGTCGACGGGAGCGCCGTCGACGAGGACCGTACAGGCGCCGCACTCGCCCTCGCCGCAGCCCTCCTTCGTCCCGGTCAGGGCGAGGTCCTCGCGGAGGACGTCCAGGAGCCGGCGCATCCCGGGCGCCTCGACCTCGACCGGTTCGCCGTTCACCAGGAACCGCCAGCTGCTCATGCGCCCCCGTCCGGAGCCTGCGGGCCGCGGAGTGGCTGCGGGTCGCTGGGCGCGTCCGGGCGTGGATCGGGCCCGTCCTCGATCGGCGCATCGACGGTCGCGTCCACCGCCGCGGGCGGCGGCGGTGCGGTCGGGGCCGCGTCGGTCACCCCGAGCGCGTCGAGGATCCGCTCCGGCGAGGCCGGCAGCTCGTGGATCCAGGCGCCGATCGCGTCGTGGATCGCGGCGACGACCGCCGGTGCCCCGACGTCCATCGGCAGCTCGCCGACGCCCTTGGCCCCGTGCGGCGCCCCGCTGAACGGCGCCTCGACGAGGAGCGTGTGGATCCGCGGCGCATCGAGCGCGGTCGGGATGATGTAGGTCGCCAGCCGGTCGTTCAGGTAGCGGCCGTCCCGGAGCTTGATCTCCTCGACCGTCGCGTAGCCGATCGCCTGGAGCGTGCCGCCCTCGACCTGGCCCTCGGCGAGGACCGGGTGGATGACCTTCCCGATGTCGTCGGCGGCGACGACGTCACGGACGGTGACCTCGCCCGAGTCGAGATCGACGTCGACGGTCGCGACGCAGGCTGCCCAGCCGAACGCGGGGTAGGCATCGCCGCGGTAGGTCTCGTCGTCGAAGTGGACGTGCGGATACGGCTCGAACCGCTGGTCGACGCGGGTGGGGCCGTGGGCGGCGGCATCCGCGACCCGGACGTCCGCGAAGGCCGCGCCGCCGTTCCGGTCCTGGACCTCGTCACGCAACCGGCGCGCCGCCTGGACGAGCAGCCCGCCGACGACCATCGCGGTCCGGCTCGCGACGGTCGGTCCGCTGTCGGGCACCAGCGCCGTGTCCTGCGCCACCGTGTCCACGTCGTCGACGGCCACGCCCAGCTCGGCCGCCACGAGCTGCGGGAAGATCGTCTTCGTCCCCTGCCCCATCTCCGTCGATCCGGTGAGGATCCGGATGCGACCGTCCTCCGCCAGCTCGAGCGACGCGACGCTGGCGAGCTTCACCTCGCCGCTGCCGGTGAAGCCGGCGCCATGCCAGGCGAGGGCGACGCCGATCCCCGACGCCGATCGCTCCGTCGTCGTCCGGAGGGGCGAGCCCGGGACGTGGCCGGAGCCGGACCGATGGGCCCGGTCGCGCGCGGTCCGGGCCCGGACGCCCTCGAACTCGGCCGCCTCCGCGGCCCGCTCGAGGACCTCCTCGGCGGCCACGCTCTCGCGGAGGATCTGGCCGGTGGGCGTCGTGTCGCCGAGCCGGTAGAGGTTCCGCCGCCGGATGTCGAGGGGACTCAGGCCCAGCGCCTCCGCGGCCCGCCCGATCTGGATCTCGGCCGCGAACTCGACCTGCGGCGCGCCGAAGCCGCGGAAGGCGCCGTTGGGCGGCGTGTTCGTGCGCGTCGCCCGGGCCCGGATCCGGACGTTGGGGCAGCGGTACGGCCCGCCGGCGTGGATCGCCCCGCGGGACAGGACGACGGGGGTGAGCGTGCAGTATGCCCCGCCGTCCATGACGACCTCGATGTCCTGCGCGACGAGCGTGCCGTCAGCCTTGAGCCCGGTCCGATGGGTCACCACCGCCGGGTGGCGCTTCGTCGTCGCGGCCAGGTCCTCGTGGCGGTCGTAGATCATCCGCACCGGCTTGCCGGTCTTGCGCGCGAGGAGCGCCGCGTGGAGGGCGATGACCGAGGGGTACTCCTCCTTGCCCCCGAACCCGCCACCGGTCTCGGCCTGGACGACCCGGGCCCCCTCATCGGTCAGCTTCAGCGCCCGCTTCAGCGCCTTGTGGATGTAGTACGGGCACTGGAGGCTGCCGTGGACGGCCACGCCGCCGTCCTCGCGCGGGACGGCGATCATCGCGTTGTTCTCGATGTAGAGCTGCTCCTGGTGGCCGACCTGGTACGTCCCTTCCAGGACGAGGTCGGCGGCCGCGAAGCCGGCCTCCAGGTCACCTGACCCGATCTCGTAATGGGCGAAGACATGCTCGCTCTCGAGTGGGTCGAAGACCGGCGGCAGGGGCGTCGCGCGGATCCGGACGCCGCGGCGGGCCGCCCGAAGCGTCTCGCGGTCGGCGGCGGCGAGGAGGACGAGCGGCTCCGCGTGGTGCTGGATCTCGCCGCCCCTCGGCACGAGGACCGGCTGGTCGTCGCTGATCAGGCTGACGATGTTGTCGCCGGGGATGTCGTCCGCGGTGACGACGGCGACCTTCGACCAATCGAGCGCGTCGTCGAGATCGAATCCGTCGAATCGTGCGTGGGCCGTCGTGGATCGGATCGTGGCGCCATACCAGGCGCCCGGGAAGACGAGGTCGTCTGCGTACTTCGCCTCGCCGGTGAGCTTGGCGGGTCCCTCGCGGCGGAGCGGCGCGAGGCCGGCGGCACGGCCGGGCAGGATCTCGCCGCGGCGGACGAC
>DASSHB010000070.1:0-8179 GCA_035693125.1 Candidatus Limnocylindrales bacterium
CGAGGTGGTGGGCTACGGCTCGGCTGCCGACGGCTGGGACATGATCCAGCCGATCGATCGCGGCTCGGGCTCGGCCCGGGCGATGAAGATGGCACTCGAGCGGCGCGGCGTGCCGGCCGACGAGGTCGACCTGATCAACCCCCACGGGACGTCCACGCCGCTCGGTGACAAGCGCGAGGCCGAGGCGATCTGGACCGTGTTCGGGGATCGCGCAGCGGGCTCGCGGCACTCCTTGGCGATCTCCGCCACGAAGTCGATGACCGGTCACATGATGGGTGCGGCGGGCGCGTTCGAGGCGTTCGCGACGGTGATGTCGGTCAGCGAGCAGTGCATCCCGCCGACGATCAACTATCGGGATGCCGACCCGGAGTGCGACCTGTGGGTCGTGACCGAGGCGACCCCGATGCCGGTCCGGCATGCGCTGTCCAACAACATCGGGCTCGGCGGCCACAACGGTGCCGTGATCTTCAAGCGCTACGACGGCGATTGACGACTGGCGCGACGAACGCAGTCGCGTTCGTACAATTCGCCGGTGCCCAAGTCTTCTGAGGTCGTAGTTCGTGCCTGAGCTCGATCCTGCGCGGCGTGCCGTCGTGACCGGCCTCGGCGCGGTCATGCCGATCGGCAACGACTTTCCCACGTACTGGTCGAACCTCGTCGCCGGCGTCACGGGCACCCGCCCGATCCGGGGCTTCGACGCCTCGAACTTCGAGGTCCGGATCGCCGCCGAGGTGATCGACTTCGATCCGACCGCCCACATGGACGCGAAGATGTCCCGCCGGATGACGCGGTTCATCCACCTGGCGATGGCCGCGGGCAAGGAGGCGGTCGCCGACAGCGGGATCGACTTCGCCGCGATGGACCAGGACGCCCGCGATCGCGTCGGCGTCGTGATGAACACCGGCGGGGGCGGGATCGAGGCGATCATTGACGGGACCCACACCCACGACACGAAGGGCCCGCGGTTCGTCTCGGCCTTCGCGATCCCCGCCCTGTCCGGCTCGATGGGCGCCGCGCTGCTGTCGATGGAGTGGGGGCTCACGGGCCCGGTGATGACGCAGGTCGCCGCGTGCGCCACGTCGGTCATCGCCTTCCACGACGCTCTGCGCCTCATCCGATCCGGGGAATGCGATGTCGTCCTGGCCGGCGGCTCCGAGGCGCCGATCGTGCCGATGGGCGTCGCCGCGCTCGCGAACATGGGGGCCCTGTCGAAGCGGAACGATTCGCCCGAGACGGCCTCGCGGCCCTTCGATGCCACCCGTGACGGGTTCGTGCTGGGCGAGGGCGCCGGCGTGGTCGTCGTCGAGTCGCTTGCCCACGCACGAGCGCGCGGCGCGACCCCACTCGTCGAGGTCCTGGGCGGCGCCCTGACCGCCGACGCGTTCCACATCAGCGCGCCGGAGCCCACGGGCCGCGGCCAGAGCCGGGCGATGACGAACGCGCTCCGCAATGCCGATGTCGCCCCGGACGAGATCGACTACATCGTCGCCCACGGAACCTCCACGCCCCTCAACGACGTGACCGAGACGCGGGCGATCAAGACGGCCTACGGCGACCATGCCAAGCGCGTCGCGATCAGCTCCCCCAAGTCGATGATCGGTCATCTCGTGGGCGCCGCCGGCATTGCCTCCGCACTTGCCGGGATCGGGGCGATCCGCGATCAGGTCATCCCGCCCACCGCGAATCTCCACGAGCCGGACCCGGAATGCGATCTGGATTACGTGCCCCTGACCGCACGCCGGACCCGGGTCGAGACCGTCGCGATCCACGGATTCGGGTTCGGCGGCCAGAACGCCGTCGCGATCTTCCGCCGCCCAACCGAGTGACCGCGGGCGACGGGACCTCCCGCGCTCGCGGGGAGATGACTCACCGAGGATGCGTTCGGTCGGCGCTCGCGGCGTGATGAGCGAGCGCCCCGGCGCGCCCCGGGCGATGAAGCGACCCGGTCCGGCCGCCGGTCACACGCGGAGCCGGCGACCCTCGAATGCCTCGATCGCGGTGACGAACGCGTCGGGCCATGGCACGGGCGCCTCCGCGACGTAGTCGTAGCGGACCAGGATGGTTCGGCAGGTGGCGACCAGCCGCGCCGGATCGCCGTCGCTCGCCGCCGCGGTCAGGCGATGCTCCAGGGCCAGGCTCGTCCGCCCGATCCGGGTCGCCCGCGATTCGATCGTCACCGTCTCGCCGAAGACGACCGGCGATCGGAAGGCTGTCTCGGCCTCGGCCAGGATCAACCCGTCGCGCCGGCCATGCTCGCGCTCGAGCGACTCGCCGGTGATCGCGGTCCACCAGTCGATCCGGGCCACCTCGACGTACGTCAGGTAGGTCGCGTTGTTCACATGGGCCATCGCGTCGGTGTCGGCGAATCGGACCCGGACCGTGACGCGGTGGCCGAAGTCGCCGTCGAGCTCCCGTGGATCGGGCGGGCCGTCAACGGCGACGCGGTTCCGGGGAAGGCCCGCCCGCTGCCGTTCGGATCGCCCGCTCACGGGCTCACGACGAGCCGGCCGACCATGCCCGCGCTCGCGTGGCCGTCGACCGTGCAGCGGATCTCGTACGTGCCCGGCTGGTCGATCGAGAACCGGATGCGCTGGGTCTGGCCGGGCCGCGCGGCCGCGTCGACATTCGCCACTCCATCCACCTCCCAATCGTGGAACACCGGGTCGTCGTTCGTGAAGCGGACCACGACGACCTGACCGGCCCGGATGCGGATGTCCGACGGCTCGAACCGGCCCGAGCTGGCCCGGACCTCGATCGTCACGGCGCCGGCCTCGATCGCCCGGTCCGCGGCGATCACCCCGCCGGCCACCACGAGCGACGCCACGGCGACGGCTGCCAGGTACCAGGCGTGGCGCAGCCGGGCGAGGCCGCCGCGCTCGGGCCGCCGGACCGCGGCCGGACGCGCATCGAACGTCCGAAGTCGGAGGGAGTTCGTCACGACCGCGACCGACGACAGGGCCATCGCGGCGGCCGCCAGGGCGGGGCTCAGGCTGATCCCGACCGGGACGAGCAGGCCCATCGCGACCGGGATCAGGACGACGTTGTAGGCGAAGGCCCAGAAGAGGTTCTCGCGGACCGTCCGCATCGTCGCCCGGGACAGGGCGATCGCGGCCGGCACGCCGCGCGGATCACCACCGACGAGCGTGACCCCGGCCGCCTCGATCGCCACGTCCGCGCCGCTGCCGATCGCGATCCCGACGTCGGCACGGGCCAGGGCGGGAGCGTCGTTGATCCCGTCGCCGACCATCGCCACGACGTGGCCGCCCGATTGGATGTCTTCGATCACGCCCGCCTTGGCGTCGGGCAGGACGCCGCTCCGGATCCGATGCTCGGCGATTCCGACGCGGGCTCCCACGGCCGAGGCGGTCTCGGTCCGGTCGCCGGTCACGAGCCAGACATCGATCCCTGCGGCGCGCAGCTCGCCGACGGCGGCCCGGGCCTCGGGCCGGACCGGATCCGCGATCGAGATGACCGCGGCGACGCGCCCGTCGATCGCGACCCACGCCGGGGTCCCGTCGCCGGCCGCCGTCACGGCGCCGTCGGTGGCGATCCCCAGCTGGCCCAGGAACGCCTCGGTCCCCACCGCCACGGCGTGCCCGTCGACGCTGCCGACGACGCCCCGGCCTGCGACCGCCTGGAACGCGGTGACCGGTCGGAAGCCCAGCTCGTCGCGACGAGCCAGGGCGACGATCGCCGCACCGAGCGGATGCTCGCTGCGCGTTTCGAGGGAGGCTGCCAGGTCGAGGACCTCGCGACCGTCGAAGCCGGCGGCGACGAGCGGCGCAGCCGCTGTCGGCCGGCCCAGGGTGAGCGTTCCGGTCTTGTCGAAGATGACCGTGTCGACGCGATGGGCGCGTTCCAGCGCGGCTCCGCCCCGGAACAGGATCCCGGCCTCGGCGCCGCGGCCCGTCCCGACCATGATCGCCGTCGGCGTCGCGAGGCCCATCGCGCACGGGCAGGCGACGACGACGACGCCGATGAACGAGGTGAGCGCGAACGTCAGCCGCGGCTCGGGACCGAAGACGAGCCATGCCGCGAACGTCAGCCCAGCCACGATCAGCACGGCCGGCACGAAGACCTCGCTGATACGGTCGGCGAGGCGCTGGATCGGGGCCTTGGAGCCCTGGGCCCGTTCGACCAGGGCGACGATCCGGGCGAGCGCCGTCTCGGCACCCACCCGGGTCGCCCGATACGTGAACGAGCCGGTCGTGTTCAGGGTCGCCCCGAAGACCTCGGCGCCGCGCACCTTCTCGACGGGGACGGGCTCGCCGGTCAGCATCGACTCGTCGACGGCCGACGCGCCGTCGACCACGATCCCGTCAACCGCCACGCGGTCGCCGGGACGGGCGCGCAGGAGGTCGCCCGGCTGGACATCCTCGACCGGGACGGTGCGGTCGCCGCCGCTGTCGACGAGCCAGGCGGATGTCGCGCCCAGGCCGATCAGGCGGCGGATCGCTCCACTCGCCCGGGTTCGGGCGCGAGCCTCGAGCCAGCGCCCGAGGAGAACGAGCCCCAGGACGATCGTCGCGCTGTCGAAGTAGGTCTCGGGATGGAGGCCGGCCTCGTGGACCCAGGCCGGATCCAGCGTCACCGCGACGCTGTACGCCCAGGCGGCGGTGGTCCCGACGGCGACGAGCGTATCCATCGTCGCGCCACCGTGGCGGGCCGCCCGCCAGGCCGCCGCGTAGATCCTTCGACCGGCCCAGGCCTGGACCAGCGTCGCCGGACCGAGGGCGAGCCAGTTGATCGTCTCCATGGGCACGACGGTCTGCGGCCAGAGCATCACGACCATCAGCACCGCCGCCACGCCGATCGCGACGAGGGCCTCGCGCAGGAGCCTGCCGGCAGCGCGGGCGCGGTCCCGATCGTCCGCATCGGCCGCGCTCTGGAGCGATCGGCGCGCGGCGCTCTCCTCGGCCGTGGGCGGTGGCTTCAGCTCGTAGCCGGCGGCCTCGACAGCCCCGGCGAGCTCGGCGCGACCGACCCGTCCGGGGGCGAAGCGGACGGAAGCGATCTCCGTGGCGAGGTTGACCGAGGCCTCCTCGACGCCATCGGTCTTGCGAAGGAACCGCTCGATCCGGTTGACGCAGGATGCGCAGGTCATCCCGGCGATCGGCAGGTCGATCTCGACGAATGTCGTCAGAGGTGGCTCGGCGGAGGCGTTCGTCATACTCCCCGGGAGTATACCGCCGCGAGCATCAATGGCAAGGATGATCCCGGCGAATCGCGTCGCCATTCGCGCGAGGGTCCTCGATCCCGCTGTCCCGGTCGCGTGTCAGCCGATCGGTCGGACCCAGTGCCCGTCGCGGTACACGTACCAGACCTGGAGGCGTTCACCGGCCAGGTCGCGGGGTCGGACGATCGCGCGCGGGTAGCGCGCTCGGAGCCGGTGCTCCAGCTGCTGGGACGCTCGGGTCGTTTCGACCAACTCCGCGACGAACGATTCGAAATCGCCGTCATCCGGTGGGTTGACCACGAGCGTGGGTCGGTCGTCGCCGAATGACACCGGGTGGACCGCTCCTTCTCGGGCAGGATCGGCCCTTACGGGTCTCAGGAGTGGGCCGCTCGACCCGCCCGCGGCTTGCAGGCGGCTTGCAGGGCGCCGGCGCCGGCCGGTGAAACGACCGATGATCGCTCGATGACGACCAGCCGCTTCGTCGAGCCGAGGCCCGGACCGTTCACCGTCCGCGTGGTGGAGGCGCCGTGGGGACCGGTGCACGTGGCCGCGACGGCCGGCGCCGTCGTCGGACTGGCCGTTCTCGCGCCTCGGGACCTGTTCGTGGCCGACGTCACCCGGCGAACCGGATGGGCGGAGGCGGCACGAGCGGACCGGCTCACGGACGAAACGGCCGACCGTACCGCCACGGCGGTCGAGGCGTTCCTCGCGGGCGATCCGAGCGAGCTCGAGCTCCTGCCGCTCGACCTCGCCGACCGCGGTCCGTGGGACCGCGCCGTGCTCGGCGCGGTTGCCGATGTCGGCTGGGGCCAGGTGACCAGCTACGGCCGCGTGGCCCGCGCGATCGGGCGGCCGGGCGCGGCGCGGGCGGCGGGTGGCTCGATCGGCCGCAACCCGATCGGGCTCGCGATCCCGTGCCACCGAGTCATCGCCGGCGATGGCTCGATCGGCGGCTACGGGGGCGGGTGGTTCGGCTCGCGGGAGACCCTCCTCGACATCAAACGCGAGCTCCTGGCCCTCGAGGGCGTCCGATTGCCCGTGGACCGAATCCCGGGCTGACGGCTTCGCTACACTCGGGCGACCGGCGGGAATCGAGATGCGGGCGCGCCCCCCGGACGAGGGCGCGGAGAGGATGCGACCGTGACCGAGGCGGCCACCGATACCACCGATCCGGCCGCCCCCGGCGAGGCACTGCCGCTGCCGGGCACATTCTCGGTCTTCCGGAAGCGCGACTTCCGGCTCCTCTGGACCGCCCAGCTCGTGTCGACGATCGGGACCGGTCTGACCGACCTGGCGGCCGGCATCCTCGTCTTCAAGGCGACCGGCTCGGCACTCTCGGTCGGGCTGATGTTCATGGCGACCGCCGTCCCCACCCTGATCGTCGGGCTGATCGCGGGCGTCTTCGTGGACCGCTACGACCGGCGCAAGATCATGGTGATCTCGGACCTCGCCCGGGCCGCGATCGTCGTGGCGATCCCGTTCCTGATCTCGATCAACATCGCCCTGCTGTACGTCGCGGTCGCGGCCGTCAGCACGATCTCGCAGTTCTTCAACCCGGCCAACGACGCGCTCCTTCCCGAGGTCGCCACCGACGACGAGCTGGCCGCTGCGAACTCGTGGATCATGATCAGCTCGTTCGGCTCGACCTCGGTCGGCTTCGCCTTGTCGGGCCTCCTGGCGACGATCGACATCGACCTTGCCTTCTGGCTCGACGCGATCACCTTCGTGTTCTCGGCGCTCCTCCTGATCCGCGTCCGGGTCGGCAAGATCGAGACGGCGGACGAGACGTCCATCGCGGTCGTCGTGTCGAACCTGAAGGACGGCATCGCGACCCTCGTCGGCACGCCCACGATCCGCAACCTCCTGCTGACCGGGCTGCCGGTCTTCATCTCCTTCGGCCTCTGGAACGTCCTGCTCCTGCCGTTCGCCCTCGACGCGCTCCACGCGACGACCTTCGAGTACGGGCTCCAGGAGGGCCTGACGTCGGTCGGCTTCGTCGTCGGCAGCCTGATGATGGCGAAATGGGCGAACTCCTTCCGCGAGGGCACGTGGATCGTCGTGGCCGGGGTTGCGATGGGCATCACCGGCGTCCTGTACGGCTTCTCCACGTCGATCTGGACCGCGATCGCGCTCGTCACGATCTCCGGCTTCTTCAACGCCCCGCAGTCGATCTCACGGCGGGTCCTCCTCCAGCGCCAGACCCCGCGGGAGATGCGCGGCCGGGTCTTCTCCGCGTTCGCGGTGGCGCGCGACGTGACCTTCCTCATCGGCATCGGGGCGGCCGGCCTGGCCGACGTGATCGACGTCCGGCTCCTCGTCGTCGGGTCCTCGGTCCTGCTTCTCCTCGGTGGCGTGTGGGCCTGGTTCGTACCCGGGATCGGCCGGCCGGCGAAGGCCGAGCAGGTCGCCCTCAGCGTCCTGCAGCAGGCCGAGGCGGCGCCGGTGCCCGCGAGGGCGACGCTCCGCCCCGCGACCTTGGCGGACTTCGACCGGCTCGCCGGGCACCTGTCCGGCATCGGTCGGCTCGACGCCGCCCAGCGGTCGGCCCTCGTCGAGGCATCGACGGTCCGCGAGCTCGAGGCCGGGGCCACGATCGTCAACGTCGGCGACGCGGGCGACGCGGCGTACTTCATCCTCGACGGACGCGCCGCGGCCGGAACGCCCGAGCAGGACGGCAGCTATCGATCGCTGTCGACGATGGAGGCCGGCGACTTCTTCGGCGAGATCGCCGCCCTCACGGGCAGTCGCCGGACCGCGACCGTGGTGGCCGAGCAGCCGACGACGATCGTCGAGGTCCCGGCCCCGGCGCTCCGGGCCCTGATGGCCGTGCCGGAGCTCAGCTCGATCTTCCTGACCAAGCTGACGGAGCGCCTGAGCCGGACCAACCAGGCGGATCTGCCGCGATTCAGCGGCGTGGACCAAGCGTCCCTCAAGGACCTCCGCACGCCGCGACCGGCCAGCGAGGCGCTCCCCAAGAGCTACTGAGCCTCGCATCCCGCGGCA
>DASSHB010000071.1:0-8564 GCA_035693125.1 Candidatus Limnocylindrales bacterium
GGAGGACGGTGGCATGCCTCGCGAGCACGCGCCGGTTCGTCCGACCGTCGGCGACGGCAATCCAGAGCGACACCGTCGCCGGGCGCCATCCGCGATGCGCCGCGATCTGAGCGGCAACCCGCCGCTTCCGATCGCTCGAGCCCATCAGCTCGCTGATGTCCACCAGCTCGGATTTCAACTCCTCAACGAGGAGGGACCTCGTCGCGGCGTGCCAGGCGAGGCCGTCGATCACCCCGCGCTCACCGAACTCGTTAAACGAGACCTCTGGTTCGTAGGTCCAGGCCGGCAGCCGGGCGAACCGCTCCGCCATGGCCTCGTGGACGGCGGCGTGCCTGGCGTTGACGAGCCGTGGGAGATCACCCCCGTGCCACCGCAACAGGACCTCGGCGGAGGCGTCGAGGGCGCCCGCGACCCGGCGAAGATCGCCGATGCGCACGCGATCAAGGCGTCCATGCTCGATCGTCTGGACCACCGAGCGGGGCACATCGGCCGCGATGGACAGCTCGAGCTGGGTCAGGCGTGACCGGATCCGGATGGCGCGCAGTCCCGCGGTGACCATTCGATCAGACACGAGCGCACGATCGCACGAGGCGCTTACCGGACGGTCACCTGCAGCCCAGCGGCCACGATCGCGCGGCGCCCGCGCGCGGCGCCCGGTTCGCCCCTCGCCACGAATCCGGGCAGTCTACGGAGGACGGTTGAGCACGCGGCGCGTGCCGCGGCCCGGAGCCCGAGCGCGTTGTACGCTGCCTCGATGGACGGTTCGCTTCGCGTGGCGGTGCTCGGAGCCGGTGCCGTCGGGGCGTACTACGGCAAGCGGCTGGCCGACGGCGGCGCGGACGTGACGCTCATCGCGCGCGGCGCGCATCTCGAGGCCCTTCGCGCGGACGGCCTGACGGTCGTCGAGCCGGAAGGGACGACCACGACGCGGCTCGCAGCGACGGACGACCCGGCGTCGATCGGCCCCGTGGACGTCGTCCTGTTCTGCGTGAAGTCGTACGACACCGACGAGGCGGCGGGCCGGCTGGGGCCGTTGCTCGGTCCCGAGACGGCCGTGGTGTCGCTCCAGAACGGGATCGACAACGAGGATCGGATCGCGGCCGCGATCGGGCCCCGGCACGTGGTCGGCGGCGCGGCGTACATCCTGGCCGCAGTTCGCGAGCCGGGCGTCGTCGAGGCGGGCGGTCCCCGCCAGATCGTCATCGGGGAGCTGGCCGGCGGCCCGCCGAGCGCCCGGGTCCAGGCGATCGTCGACACCGGCGCCCGCGCCGGGCTCGCCGTCCTTCCCTCGCCGGACGTCCGGATCGCGCTTTGGGAGAAGTACACGCTCCTCGTCGCGTTCTCGGCGATGTCGGCGGCGGTCCGCCTCGGGATCGGGGCGATCCGGGACGCGCCCGCCGCCCGGGCCATGCTCGGGGCGATCATGACCGAGGTCTGGACCGTGGGCCGGGCGACCGGCGTGGCCCTCGCGGATGACCTCGTCGAGCGCCAGATGACGCTGCTGACGACCCGCAACGACGATGCCACCGCGTCGCTCTACCACGACCTGACCACCGGCCATCGGATGGAGACCGAGGCGCTCCAGGGCGCGGCGATCCGGCTCGGCCGGGAGCGAGGCATCCCGACGCCGTTCCTCGATGCGGCCTACGCGATCCTCGAGCCGTGGACGCTCCGGAACGCGCGACCAGCCGGCGAGCGCACGCCCGTCCCGGCCTGACCGCCGGTCTACACTCGCGGCCATGACCCAGACCGCCAGCCCGAGCCAGCGCGAGGCCGATCCCGCCGAGCCGCCGACATTCCGTCACTTCATCGCCGGAGAGTGGTGCGAGTCGACGTCAGGCGCGACGTTCGAGAGCCGCAACCCCGCTGACACGCGCGACCTGATCGGTCGGTTCCAGGCGGGAACGCCCGCTGACATCGCGATGGCGGTTCGCGCCGCCGACGTCGCTGGGGCCCTGTGGCGGAGGACGCCCGCCCCGAAGCGCGGCGAGATCCTGTATTGCTTCGGCGCCCTGATGGCGGAGCACAAGGAGCGCCTCGCCCGGGCGATGAGCCGGGAGATGGGCAAGGTCATCGCCGAGGCCCGGGGCGACGTCCAGGAGGGGATCGACATCGCCTTCCTGATGGCCGGCGAGGGCCGCCGGATGTTCGGCGACACGGTCCCGAGCGAGCTCCCCGACAAGTGGGCGATGAGCATCCGCCAGCCGATCGGGATCGCCGGGATCATCACGCCGTGGAACTTCCCGATCGCGATCCCCTGCTGGAAGATGATGCCGGCCCTCGTGGCGGGCAACACGGTCGTCTTCAAGCCGTCCAGCGACACCCCGCACTGCGCCACGCTCCTGGTGGAGCTGATGGCCGAAGCCGGCTTCCCGGCCGGGACCGTCAACCTGGTGACCGGCACCGGCGCCGAGGTCGGCGACGCGATCGTCGACAACCCCGACGTCTCGGTCATCTCGTTCACGGGGTCGTCGGCGACGGGGAAGCGGATCGCGGTGCGGGCCGGAGCGAAGCTCAAGCGCCTGAGCCTGGAGCTCGGCGGCAAGAATGCGATCGTCGTGATGGGCGACGCGGACCTGGACCTGGCGACCGACGGGATCCTCTGGTCGGCGTTCGGGACGACGGGCCAGCGCTGTACCGCAGCGAGCCGCGTGGTCGTGGAGCGCCGAGCGGTCGAGCCGCTCCTCGAGCGCCTCGAGCGGCGCGCACGCAGCCTCCGCCTGGGCTCCGGTCTCGACGATACGACCGACGTCGGCCCGCTGATCAACGCCGGCGCGCTCGACAAGGTCGCTGGCTACGTCGGGATCGGCCGGCGCGAGGGCGAGCTCGTGATCGGCGGCGAGCGGGCCCGGGACGGCGAGCTGGCGAACGGCCATTTCTTCGCCCCGACGATCTTCCGCGACGTCGCGCCGATGGACCGGATCGCCCAGGAGGAGATCTTCGGCCCGGTCCTGTCGGTCATCCCCGTGGACGACTACGCGGGCGCGGTCACCGCCGTGAACCAGACCCGCTACGGGCTGAGCTCGTCGATCTTCACCGCGGACGCGAATACGGCCTTCCGGGCCATGCGCGACCTGGAGACCGGGATCGTCTACGTCAACGCGGGCACGACCGGCGCCGAGACCCACCTGCCGTTCGGCGGCTGGAAGGAGACCGGCAACGGGCACCGCGAGGCCGGCCACGCAGCGCTCGACACGTTCACCGAGTGGAAGTCGATCTACGTGGACTTCAGCGGTCGCCTCCAGCGAGCCCAGATTGACAACCAATGACCATGCGGCGTCCGGCTCGCGAGCGGCACCGGGCGGCGTCGAGATCCGGCCGGTCACGATCGACGACCTCGAGACGCTGATCGACATCTACCTCGACACCGCCCGCCACCACGCCGCGATCGAGGCGGAGGTCTGGCACGTCCCGGCCCGGGAGGACATCGCCGCTCGTCTGCGCCCGCGGATCGAGGGCCGCGGACCCACCTCGGAGTACGTGGTCGCGATCGTCGATGGCGAGGCGGCCGGCTCCGCATCGGTCCACCTCGACGATCCGCCGACGCCCGGGAACATGCTGCGGGCCGTCCCGAGCGCGGAGTTCGGGGTGTCCGTCGTCGAGGGCTTCCGCGGGCGCGGGATCGGTCGGGCCCTGATCGCCCACCTCGAGCAGTGGGCCGCGGAGCGCGGGGCGAAGCGGATGGTCCTGAACGTCAGCTCTGCGAACGAGGGGGCGATCCGCCTCTACGAGGACCTCGGCTACCGCGAGTACGACCGGGCGATGCTCAAACCGCTGGTGCCGCGATGACGTTCGACGACGTGCGCCGGATGGCATTCGCCCTGCCCGAGGTCGAGGAGCGGGTGACCTGGGGGACCGACCTGACCCTGCGCGTCCGCGACAAGATCTTCGTGATGGGCGGCGAGGGATCGCAGCAGGCGTTCATCAAGGCGAGCCTGGAGGAGCAGGCGGAGCTCCTCGAGATGGATCCCCTGACGTTCGCCAAGGCGGCCTACGTCGGTCGCTTCGGCTGGGTCACCGCGGACCTCACGCGGATCGATCCGGCCCTGCTCGAGAGCCTCATCCGGAAGGCCTGGCGACGAACCGCACCGAAGAAGCTCGCCAGGACCCTCGACGCCGAATGACCGCGCCGCGCGAGGAGCCGCTTCCCGACCACGTCGCCCGGAATCGGACAGCCTGGGACGAGTGGGCGCCGGACTACATCGCCAATGGGGAGCGGAGCTGGCGGCTGGCCCCGGGCGACGAGACGTGGGGGATCTGGGAGCTGCCCGAACGTGAGCTGCGCTTCCTGCCGGACGACCTCGCCGGCAAGGACTCGATCGAGCTGGGCTGCGGGACGGCCTACGTCTCGGCATGGCTCGCCCGGCGCGGCGCGCGGCCGGTCGGGATCGACAATTCGGCTCAGCAGCTCGCGACGGCGCGCCGCCTCCAGGAGGAGCACGGCCTGTCGTTCCCACTGATCCACGGTAACGCCGAGCGGGTCCCGTTCGAGGACGCCACCTTCGACCTGGTCGTCTCGGAGTACGGCGCGTCGATCTGGGCCGACCCCTACCGCTGGCTGCCCGAGGCCGCGCGCCTCCTGCGCCCCGGCGGCCGCCTGATCTTCCTCGTGAACGGCCTGATCCTGATGCTCGCGATGCCCGACGAGGAGCGCGCCGCGACGAGTGAGCTGCTCCGGCCGCTGCGCGGCCTCCACCGCCTGGAATGGTCCGAGGACGTGTCGGTGAACTTCCACCTGAGCCACGGCGATTGGATCGACCTGCTGCGCGAGAACGGGCTCGAGGTCGAGCGGCTCGCCGAGCTGTACCCGACAGAGGGTGCGACGACCGACTTCCCGTATGTGACGCCCGAGTGGGCGCGGCAATGGCCGTCCGAGGAGGTCTGGGTCGCCCGGAAGCGCGGCTAGGACGTGGAGGCGGCCCTCGACCGCATCCGCCCGCCCGGCCCCCGGCGTACTCCTCCCGAGTCGGCGTTCTCCCGTCGTCGAGTACCCTGAGGGCCCGTGACCGTCACTACCGCGGATTCGTCCGCCCGTCGACCCTGGACCGTGCGCGTCGCCGCGTGGAGCGCCGCGCATCGCTGGCCGGTCTTCGTCCTCTGGTTCGTCCTCACGATCGGGACGTTCGCGACGAGCATCGCGCTGGGCGGGACGAAAGCCGTCGACGCGGTCTCGCGCGATCAGCGGGCGAAGTACGAGTCGACGGAGGCGAACCTCGTCTACAGCGACGCGAACGTCAACGCCGGGCCACAGGCGCCGGCCAGCCAGTCCTTCCTCCTGCTCGTCTCGACGCCGAACGGGACGCTGACGGACGCGAGCGCGCAGGCGGCGGTCAAGGACATCGTCACCCGGCTGAACGCCCTCCAATCGACCGTCGATGGCACGACCGGCCCGATCTTCACGAACCTCGTCGATCCGACGACCGCGCCGCCGGTGGCCGGGCTCGTGTCGCCGGACGGGACGACCGTCCGGATCGTCGGCCAGGTGCTCGGCGACGGGATCGTGATCACCCAGCGCCTGGAGCCGGTGCCCGCGGCGCTCGACCAGATCCGCGCCGCCCATCCGGACCTCCGGATCCATGCCCTGAACAACGCCCTGGCCAACGACGAGATCAGCGAGCTGATCACCGGCGGGCTCGACAAGTCGCTCCTCCTGACGATCCCGATCACGTTCGCGATCCTGCTGATCGCCTTCGGCGCGGTGATCGCGGCGGTCGTCCCGCTCGTGCTGGCCGTGACGGCGCTCCTCGCCGCGTTCGGCGTGCTGGCGACCTACAGCCAGACCGTCGCCGCGGTCAGCCCGTACGCCAGCCAGCTCGTCGTCCTGATCGGGCTCGCCGTGGCGGTCGACTACTCGTTGTTCATGGTCACCAGGTTCCGAACGGAGCGCCGCCACGGACGGTCGAAGCTGGCGGCGATCGACGCGTCGAGCTCGACGGCCGGTCGGGCCGTCTTCTTCTCGGGGCTCGCGGTCACGATCTCGATCGGCGGGCTGTTCCTCCTCGACGACCCGCTCTTCCGGTCGATGGCGGTCGGGACGATCGCGGTGGTCGTGGTCTCGGTCGTGGGCTCGCTGACGTTCCTGCCCGCGACGCTGGCGATCCTCGGCGACGGCGTGAGCCGGCTCCGGATCCCGATCATCGGCCGCGACCGCGAGGAGGGCAGCGGGCTGTGGGCGACGGTCGTCCGCGCCGTGATGCGCCAGCCCATCCTGTCGTTCCTCGTGACCGCAGCGCTGCTGATCGTCCTGGCCGTGCCGGTCGTCCGGCTCCACCTTGGGAGCGCCGACTTCTCGTCGTTCCCGGACTCGCTCGACGCGGTCCAGGCGGTGAACCTCCTCAACGAGAAGTACCCGGCCGGCGAGGGCGTCGGGATCGACTTCAACGTCGTGGTGACCCGGGCGGACGAGACGCCGACGAAGGACGCGATCGCCCGGATGCGCGACGGGATCCTGGCGATCCCGGGGCTCACCGGGGGCGACACGAAGCTGGCAACCGACGGCCACACGGCATCCGTGAACTTCCAGATGTCGGGCGATCCGAACGATCAGCACAACCAGGACATCGTCCGGCAGGTCCGCTCGAGCGTGATCCCCTCAGCCTTCGCCGGCGTGGATCCGGGCGTCCGCAAGCTGGTGACGGGCGACGCCGCCTACACCCTCGACGTCGCCGACTTCTACGCCCACGGGATGCCGGTCGTGGCGGCCTTCGTCCTCGCCCTGTCCTTCCTGCTGCTGCTCGTCGCGTTCCGCTCGATCGTCATCCCGATCAAGGCGATCCTGCTGAACCTGCTCTCGACCGGGGCGGCGTTCGGGCTGATGGTCGTGGTGTTCCAGGAGGGCTTCCTCGAGGGACCGCTGGGGTTCAAGCCCGGTCCCGTGGAGTCGTTCGTGCCCGTCTTCATCTTCACGATCCTGTTCGGGCTGTCGATGGACTACCACGTCTTCATCCTGACCCGGATCAAGGAGGCCAGGGACCACGGACTGACCTCGAACGAGGCCGTCGCCTGCGGGATCTCGATCACGTCGGGGACGATCACGAGCGCCGCCGCGATCATGGTCTGCGTGTTCGCCGTGTTCGTGACCCTGCCGTTGACGATCATCAAGCAGCTCGGATTCGGCCTGGCGGTCGCGGTGTTCATCGACGCGACGGTCGTTCGGTCGGCCCTCCTGCCGGCCACGATGCGGCTCCTCGGGGAGTGGAACTGGTGGTTGCCGCGCTGGCTGGGCTGGCTGCCGCAGGTCACGATCGAGGGCCACGTCGAGGATGTCGCCGAAGCGGCTTGACTCCCTCCCGCCCGCGGAATCGTTCACGACACGTTCATCGAACTACGACATCGGGGTGATGGCGGCGGGTCGCGGGCCGCGCAGACTGGGCTCATGACGATCTCCACGTTCGACGCCATCGTTCACCGCCACCACCCCGATCCCACCGAGCTGGGACGCGCCTGCCGCGCCTGCGGCCGCCCGTGGCCGTGCGACGTCCGCGCGCTCGCCGACGCGATCGGCCGGCGGCACGATCGGCCGGCGGCCCGCGCTGCGCGGCGCTCGACCGCGGCCGAGGCCGGCGTCCTGGCCTGATCGCCTCTCGACGGCAGCGTTGGCCGCAGCAGGCGACCCGTCGACGCCGGTCCCGGTCCTCGCGTCCGTGTTGGTCGAGACTCGGCTAGAGTCTCTCGTCCGTAGCGGAGGCAAAGGCATTGAACGCGGTCCCGGAGCTCGACCAGATCCTGGAGCCGGACGAGAAGCTCCATGTCGCGGCGCGCACGAGTGACGCCGTCCTGGGCGTCACGGATCGACGTCTGGTGGTGGCGGCGCCGGAGCGACTCGCCCTGGCGATTCCCTTCCACGCGTTGCGCCGGATCCAGTTCGACATCGAGCGCAATCGGCCGGCGACGCTCGTGATCGTGCCCGAGAGCCCTGCTGACGAGCCCCAGGTCCTGTCGATTCCGGCCGAGCGGTACCGCGAGACGGCCGACGCGCTCGTGATGATCGGCGAGCGCCTCGCGACCGCGAGCTAACCGCTCGGGCCCGCCGCTGCCGACCCGGTCTTAGCTCGCGATCGGACCTCCGTCGCGGTAGGCGTAGAGCGTCCGGTCCTCGCGGCCGATAGTGGCGAGCTCGTGCGATCGGTGAACAGCGACGTTCGGATACGCCGCGCGAAGCGCTGCGACCATCTCCTCGGGCACTCCGTCCGTCTCGGACGGGACCTGGCCGTTGACTGTCGCGAGGGACCGCGCGGCGTGCGCCGCGAACGCCTCGTCGTCGTGTGGGAAGCAGCGCAGCACGTACGGCACCTGAGTGCCCTCGATCAACGCGGTGACCCTGAGAAATTCACGGTGCGCCGACCTCGATCGGCTGTCAATGGAGGCCCTCGGCGGCGAACCGGCTCGGGCTTCGGCCGGCAGGCCGGGCGGGATCGCCCACTCGGCGGCAGGCGACCCCCGCCGCGGTCTGGGGTATCCTTCGCCGTCGCTGGGCCGGTAGCTCAATGGCAGAGCAACTGACTCTTAATCAGTTGGTTGGGAGTTCGAGTCTCCCCCGGCTCACCAGCACTCCATTTGCGACG
>DASSHB010000072.1:0-102905 GCA_035693125.1 Candidatus Limnocylindrales bacterium
TCCGCTTCGCGGCGGACCTGCCGGCCCGGATCGGGACCGCCAAGGCCGAGATCTCCGACGCCGTCCGGGCCACCCGGTCCAGCAAGGACGAGGCGGCTTCGAAGCTCGAATCGGCCCGGCGCAAGGCGCGCCTGAGCAAGAGCCTGTGGAGCCTCGTCTACAAGAAGACGTGCCGCGCGCTCGCCCTCGACGAAGGCCTCCGGATGGATGGCCGCGGGACGACCGAGCTCCGCCAGATCTCGGTCGAGGTGGGCCTCCTGCCGCGCGCCCACGGCTCGGGCCTGTTCACCCGGGGTGAGACCCAGGTCATGACGATCGCCACGCTCGGCGCGTCCTCGGACGTCCAGCGGATCGACACGATCAGCCCGAAGACCGAGAAGAAGTACATCCACCACTACAACTTCCCGCCCTATTCGACGGGCGAGAACAAGCCGATGCGCGGCCCGAGCCGGCGGGACATCGGCCATGGCAACCTGGCCGAGCGGGCGCTCGTGCCGGTCCTGCCGCCCCACGACGAGTTCCCGTACGTCATCCGCCTCGTCTCCGAGTGCATGAGCTCCAACGGCTCGACCTCGATGGCGTCGACGTGCGGCTCGACGCTCGCCCTGATGGACGCGGGTGTTCCGATCAGTGCCCCGGTTGCCGGCGCGGCGATGGGCCTGATCAGCGAGCCCAACGGCCGGTTCGTCGTCCTGACCGACATCCTCGGCAAGGAGGACTCGGTCGGTGACATGGACTTCAAGGTGACCGGCACCCGTGACGGGATCACGGCCCTGCAGATGGACATCAAGGTCCAGGGCATCAACGAGGCGATCATCCGCGACGGGCTCAAGCAGGCCCTCGCGGCCCGGCTCGAGATCCTCGACAAGATGACCGAGGTGCTGCCCGAGGCCCGTGGCCAGATGAGCGACTTCGCGCCGCGCATCACCACGATCAAGATCAACCCCGAGAAGATCCGCGACATCATCGGCAAGGGCGGCTCGATGATCCGGAAGATCCAGGAAGAGACCCAGACCGAGATCAACGTCGAGGACGACGGCTCGGTCGAGATCGCCGCGGTCTCCGGCGAGAACGCCCGCAAGGCGATCCAGTGGATCGAGAGCCTGACCCGCGAGGTCGAGGTCGGCTCGCTCTACCTGGGCAAGGTCACCCGGATCATGGGCTTCGGCGCCTTCGTCGAGATCCTGCCCGGGAAGGAAGGCCTCGTCCGGATCGGCGAGCTCGCCGACTACCACGTGCCGACCGTCGAGGACGTCGTGTCCGTCGGCGACGAGGTGATGGTCGTCGTGACCGAGATCGACCGCCAGGGCCGGGTCAACCTGTCGCGCAAGGCCGCGATGCAGCGCCACCTGGCCAAGGAGCCCGTCGCGGCCGAGTAGCCCGGCGGGGTCCACGACCCACGCAGTTCCGTGCGAACGCCGGCCGCGAGGCCGGCGTTCGTCGTTCCGGGCCAGCCCGTCCGCGCCGACCAACAGGGTCCGGGGCGATCGCGTCGGCAACGCGATGGCATCGTGTCCGTCGGCGGCGATGTGCGGTCGCGCTGCCGCGGGACCGGATCCGGCCCCAGGGTGGTCCGTTTTTCGGTCAGCGACCGCCAGCAGCAGGAGAACTGCGTGACCGTCCAGATCTCGACCGATCCCGCGTCCCTCGATCTTGACTGGCTCGTGCCCGCCCTGAGCGAGCGCGCCTATTGGGCGACGGGCCGCCCGCGCGAGACGATCGAGGCCTCGATCCGCGGCTCACTGTGCTTCGGCGCGTATGACCTCGACGGCGGCCACCAGGTCGGGTTCGCCCGAGTGATCACCGATCGCGCGACGTACGGCTGGGTCTGCGACGTCTTCGTCGACGAGTCGGCCCGCGGCGGCGGGATCGGCAAGGCCCTGATGGCAGCCGTCCTGGCCGAGCCAAGCCTCCAGACCTGCCGGCTCGTGCTCACGACGCAGACCGCGAGCGGTCTGTACGAGCAATTCGGGTTCATCCCCCTTCGGAACCCCGAGCGATACATGGAGCGACCGCGTCGCGACGACGTCCGGCCGCCCGAGGCGGGCTGATCGGGCGGGCCCAAGCCCGCTGCTATACTCGGAGCGTGCCCTGCCAGCGACAGTGACAGCGGAGCCATGCCCGACATGACACGCCAGAACCTCACCGTCGCGGTCGTCGGCGCCACGGGCGTCGTCGGGCGCACGATGATCCAGGTCCTCCTCGAGCGCGAGTTCCCCTTGAGGGAGCTGCGCCTCCTCGCCTCCGAGCGTTCGGCCGGCCGGACCGTGTCGATCGAGGGCCAGACGCACGAGGTCCGCCACGCCACGGCCGAGGCGTTCGAGGGCGTCGACATCGCCCTGTTCTCGGCGGGTGCCGGCGCTTCACACGAGCTGGCCCCGCTCGCCGTGGCCCGCGGCGCCACCGTGATCGACAACAGCTCCGCGTGGCGGATGGACCCGCTGATCCCGCTCGTCGTGAGCCAGGTCAATCCCGGCGACCTCGAGGGCCACCCCGGGATCATCGCCAACCCGAACTGCTCGACGATGCAGCTCGTCCCCGTGCTGATGGCGCTCCGCGACGCCGTGGGCCTGGAGCGGGTGGTCGTCGACACGTACCAGGCGGTGTCGGGGACCGGCGGCGAGGCGATCCGCGAGCTCGAGGGCCAGGTTCGGGCGCACGTCGCCGGCCAGCCCAAGGACGTGTCGGTGTATCCCCACCAGATCGCCTTCAACGCGCTGCCCCAGGTCGACGTCTTCCTCGACAACGGCTATACGAAGGAGGAGATGAAGCTCGTCAACGAGAGCCGCAAGATCCTCCACCTGCCCGACCTCCGCGTCTCGTGCACCGCCGTCCGGATCCCGGTCTTCGTCGCCCACTCCGAGGCGGTCCACGTCGAGACGCGGATCGCCATCGATCCGGACCGCGCCCGCGAGCTGTTCGCCGACGTCGACGGCGTCGTCGTCCAGGACGATCCCTCGACATCCACCTACCCGCTCGCAACCCAGGCGGCGGGGTCGGACGATGTGTTCGTGGGCCGGGTGCGGCAGGACCCGTCGATCCCGGCGGGTCGCGGACTGGCCTTCTGGGTCGTCAGCGACAACCTCCGCAAGGGCGCCGCGACGAATGCCGTCCAGATCGCCGAGGCATTGATCGCCCGCGGCTGGGTCCGGCCGGCGACCGCTCGTGGCGCGGCGCCGTACCGTGCGGAGGAGACCGCGATCGGGGCCGGCGCGTGACCCCGGCCGAGCGCCGGTCGGCGCTCGAGGCCGTCGCGACCGAGGTCCGGAGCTGCACCCGCTGCCGGCTGGCCCAGACGCGGACGAATGCCGTGCCGGGGGAGGGGAGCCCGGACACCGAGGTGGTGTTCGTCGGCGAGGGCCCCGGCTTCAACGAGGATCGCCTGGGTCGCCCGTTCGTGGGCCGGGCTGGTGACCTGCTCGTGAAGTTCCTCGGATCGATCGAGTGGCGTCGCGATGACGTGTTCATCACGAACGTCGTGAAGTGCCGGCCGCCGGACAACCGCGATCCGGAGCCGGACGAGATCGCCGCCTGCGCGCCGTATCTCGAGCGCCAGCTCGCGGCGCTCGATCCGGCCGTGGTCGTCACCCTGGGCCGGCACTCCATGGGACGGTTCATGCCGGGCGCCCGGATCAGCCAGGCCCATGGCACGATCGCCCCCGTGGATCCGGCGACCGGTGCTCCGGACGCGACCGTCTTCGCGATGTACCACCCGGCGGCCGCGCTCCGGACCAGGGCGATCGAGGAGCAGAGCTACCGCGACGTCGAGAAGGTCCCGGGCGTGCTGCTCGACGCCCGGGCACGTCGCGCGTCGACTCGGGCGGCCGACGTGACGCCCGTCGGCTTCTCGGCCGAGGGGATGCCGGCCGGCGTCCCCGCGGCGACCCTCGTCGCGGCCACGGCCCTGACCCCCGACCCGGGCGACGCGCTCGAGCCGTCGCCCGACCTCACGATCTTCTGAACCCCCCTCACGAACCAAGGATTCGCTTCCACCCCCTGATGGCTTCCACCAACCTTCCCCTCCGCATCATCCCGCTCGGCGGCGTCGGCGAGATCGGCAAGAACATGTACGTGTTCGAGTACGGCGACGACATCGTCGTGATCGACTGCGGCCTGATGTTCCCCGACGAGGAGATGTTCGGGATCGACCTCGTCATCCCCGACATCACCTATCTGAAGGAGCGCAAGGCCAACGTCAAGGCGTTCCTGATCACCCACGCCCATGAGGACCACGTGGGCGCGTTGCCGTATGTCCTGCCCGAGTTCCCGGGCGTCCCGATCTACGCCTCGACCCTGGCCCGCGGTCTGCTCGGCAACAAGATCAAGGAGCACAAGCTCCACAACAACCCGCTGATCGGGCTGGAGCCCGGCGACGAGCTCCAGATCGGGCCGTTCGGCGTCGTCGCGTTCCGGATCGGCCACTCGATCCCCGACGCGATGGGGATCGCCCTCCGCACGCCGGTCGGCGTCGTCGTCCACACCGGCGACTTCAAGTTCGATCACACCCCGGTCGACGGCAAGCTGAGCGATTTCGCGATCCTGGCCAAGCTCGGCGCGGAGGGCGTGATCTGCCTCCTGAGCGACTCCACGCGCGCCGAGAACCCGGGCTACACGCCCTCCGAGCGCACGGTCGGCGAGGCGTTCCGGGAGATCATGGAGCCGCTCGACGGCCGGGTGATCGTCGCGACGTTCGCCAGCAACATCGCCCGGATCCAGCAGGTCCTCGACGCGGCCGCCGACTTCGACCGCAAGGTGGCCGTGATCGGGCGGTCGATGGAGCAGAACACCCGGATCGCGACCGACCTGGGCTACCTGACCTACGACGCGTCGCGGATGGTCGCCAAGGACAAGATCGGCGACGTCCCCGACAACCAGATCGTCATCGCCACGACCGGCGCCCAGGGCGAGCCGATGAGCGGGCTGGCCCGCATGGCCAACCGCGACCACCGCTTCGTCGAGATCCAGCCGGGCGACACCGTCATCGTCAGCGCGAGCCCGATTCCGGGCAACGAGGAGTACGTCTCGCGGACGATCGACAACCTGTTCAAGGCCGGCGCGAACGTCTTCTACCACACGATCAAGCGGGCGCACGTGTCCGGCCATGCCAGCCAAGAAGAGCTGAAGCTGATGCTCGGCCTGACGAAGCCCAAGCACTTCATCCCGATCCACGGCGAGTTCCGGATGCAGGTCCAGCACGGCCGCCTCGCGATCGAGACGGGCGTCCTGCCCGAGAACGTCTTCATCATCGAGAACGGCCAGCCGATCGAGATCACGGAGGACGGCTCGGCGCGGCGCGGCACGCCGGTGCCGGCGGGCTACGTGTTCGTCGACGGCCTGTCGGTCGGGGAGGTCGGTGAGATCGTCCTGCGCGATCGCCGCGCCCTCGCCAACGACGGGATGTTCATGGTCGTCGTCACGGTCGACAAGCAGACCGGCAACATCGTCGGGAAGCCCGAGATCATCACCCGGGGCTTCGTGCGCGGCAACGAGGAGGATCCGATCATCGAGGAGGCCGCCGCGCGCGTCGCCGCCTCGATCCAGAACCCGGGCGACCACATCAGCGAGATCGCCCTCCTGAAGAGCCAGATCAAGGACGCCGTCTCGCGCTTCCTCTACGAGCAGACGAAGCGCCGGCCGATGGTCTTCCCGGTCGTGGTCGAGGTCTAAGGGATGGCCACCAGGCGCCGGACGCCGGCCCGCCGGACGACGACCTCGCGTCGGCGCAAGAGCGGCTACTCCGTCCCGGCCCTCAGCATCTCGCCCGAGGTCGCCCGCTCGCTGTTCGGTCTGGCGCTGCTGATCCTGGGCGTCGTGACCCTGATCATGATCTTCCTGCCGGCGAGCGAGGGGAGCTTGACCGACTGGGCGCAGCGAACGGTCAATCCCCTGTTCGGGACCGGCCGCTGGCTCCTGCCGTTCCTCCTGATGGCGGCCGGCGCATCGGTCGAGTGGGGCGGGCCGCCCGCTCCGGGCTGGCAGTGGCGACTGGTCGCCGCGACCGCGTCCTACGTCGGGTTCCTGGGCCTGCTCGAGTTCCTGCCGGTGCGTGGCGGCGGCCGGATCGGGACCGGCCTCGCGGGAGCGCTCCGCACGGTTGTCGGCAACGACCTGATCGTCGTCGTCCTCCTGATCGCGATCATCGTCGGTGGGATCGTGATCGCCCTGCAGCGACCGCTGCGCGTTTTCGTCGACCCGGTCATCGCGAACATCCGGGTCCTGATGTCCCGGCCGGACACGGCCGCGAAGCCTGCCTCCCGAACGAAGGCGGAGCCCATCTCGAAGCCGATGGCGCCGTCGCGGCTCGATCCGCGCGAGCCGTCGCCGACCCGGAGCATCCTCGATGAGCCCGCGCCACCGAGCGGCATGGCCCAGACGAGCCAGACGTTCGCCTTCGGGGGCGGCGCGCGCGACCCATCCGGCGCGCCGGCAGGGCCCGCGAGCGTCGGGGCCACGGCAGTCGCCGTGCGGCCGCGAATCGAAACCGAAGAGCCGCCGACGGCCCTCGAGAGCCTCCAGGCGATCGACTGGGAACTGCCCTCGATCGAGCTCCTCGATGCCCGCCCGGCGGCCACCGCCACGCCGCCCGACCACACGACGAACACGAAGCGGATCGAGGAGAAGCTCCTGAGCTTCGCGATCCCGGCCAAGGTCGTGAAGGTCAACTCGGGACCGGTCGTCACCCAGTACGAGGTGAAGCCCGAGCACCACGTGAAGGTCTCCCGGATCGAGGCGCTCGCCGACGACCTGGCGATGGCCCTCAGCGCTCGCTCGATCCGGATCGAGGCGCCGATCCCGGGCAAGGATGTCGTCGGGATCGAGATCCCCAACCAGGTCAGCGAGGTCGTCGGGTTCCGGCCACTCGTCGAGGAGACCTCGATGCTCACCGCGTCGAGCCCGCTGACGTTCGCGCTGGGTCGCGACGTGTCGGGCAAGTCGATCGCGGTCGATCTCGCGAAGATGCCTCATCTCCTCGTCGCGGGGGCGACCGGCTCGGGCAAGAGCGTCTGCGTCAACGCCCTGATCACGAGCCTCCTGATGCGGGCCCGGCCCGACGAGGTCCGGATGATCCTCGTCGACCTCAAGCGGGTCGAGCTCGCGCCGTACAACGGGCTGCCCCATCTGCTCCAGCACGTGATCGTCGAGCCGAACGAGGCGAAGGGCGTCCTGAACTGGGCGGTCCGCGAGATGGAGGAGCGCTACAAGCTCCTGGCCGGCCACGGCGTCCGGAACATCGCCGCGTTCAACGCCCGGCCCGACGCCCAGTCCGCCGACGGCGACGAGCGGATGCCGTACATCGTCCTGATCATCGACGAGCTGGCCGACCTGATCATGCGCGAGGGCCGCAAGGTCGAGGATCCGGTCGTCAAGATCGCCCAGAAGGCGCGTGCCGTCGGGATCCACCTGGTCCTGGCCACGCAGCGACCGTCGGTCAACGTCGTGACCGGCCTGATCAAGGCGAACGTTCCGTCGCGGATCGCGTTCGCGATGGCCTCGATGGTCGATTCGCGGACGGTCCTCGACGCACCCGGCGCCGAGGATCTCATCGGCCGCGGCGACATGCTCTATCAGCCCGTCGACCTGCCCCGGCCGCTCCGGATGCAGGGCGTGTTCGTCGGCGATCGCGAGGTCGCCAACGTGACCCGCCACTGGCTGGACCAGACAGGCGGACGGACGTTCTACGACGAGGACATCTTGGCCTACGCCGACGGCGAGGACGGCGGCGCCGGCGACGGCGGCCAGTTCGCCTGGCTGCGCAAGTACGGCGTCGACGAGATGACCGTCCCCGCCGCCGAGCTCGTGATGACCTCCCAGCGAGCCAGCACCTCGATGCTCCAGACGAAGCTGAAGCTGGGCTTCGCCCGGGCCAGCCGGGTGATGGACGAGCTGGAGCGCTACGGGCTCATCGGGCCGCAGGACCCGCGCAACCCCGCGACGCCGCGCCACATCTACGGTCCGGACAACTGGCTCCGGACGATCGACGACGGCGATGGGTCAGACGAATGAACGATCGTCCCATCGACGCCATCTGGACCGGCCGGGCGAACGCGGTATCCTCTGCGGCGAGGTCGGTGGCCGGCGGGCGCGCGGACCGGGCCGACGAGGACGGGGTTCGATGACGACACGCGACGAGGCGCGACGCGCCACGGCGGATTCGCGGGCCGACGCCCTCCGCCTCGACGCGACCCGATCCGGTGACGCCCGAGTCGATCGAAACGAGGCGCGCGACCCCGATCGGGCGCTCGGTCGCCAGGCTCCCCTGCCCGAACGGCTCTATGCCGCCCGTGAGCGCAAGGGCGTGGACCTCTACCGCGCCGAGCGCGACACGAAGATCCGGGCCCGCTACCTGGCGGCCCTGGAGCGCGGTGAGTACCGCGAGCTGCCCGGTGACGTCTACACGAAGGGCTTCCTGCGGAACTACGCGCTCTATCTCGGGCTCGACGCCGAGGAAGTCGTCAGCCAGTGGCGGCGGGAGCGCGGCGATGCCCCGGTCCAGAAGACGGTCCTGACCGTCCCACGCCCGATCGCCCAGCCGCGGAAGGGTCTGCAGTTCTCGCCCGGGATCGTCGTCGCCGCCCTGCTGACGATCCTGATCGCCGGCGTGGGCGTGTGGCTCGGTGTCCAGGTGATGCGGTTCGCGAAGCCGCCGACCCTCGTGATGACGTCGCCGCGCGAGGCCACCCTCCAGCTCGATTCGAGCACGACCGCGTTCACCTTCGAGGGCAAGTCGATCCCGGGGGCCACGATCACGATCGAGATGGCCGGTGGTTCGCGCCAGGTCTCGGCCGATTCGACCGGGGTCTGGAGCGCGACCGTTGACCTTCGCCGGGGCCGCAACGAGTTCACGATCGACGCGACCGACCCCGACACCGGCAAGCACGCCGAGACGCCGGCCCAGATCGTCATCACCGTCCCCGTCAGCCAGGGCCAGGGTCCGCAGGGCCAGGGTCCGACGCTCTCGATCGACAATCCGGCCGACGGCGCGGTCTTCGAGAACGGGGCGATCAGCGTCCAGGGTCATGCGACGAACGCGACCTCCGTGACCGTCACCGCCAGCTACGACGGGCCGGTGACGGGAGGGTCGTCGAGCCCGAGCCCGTCCGCCGCACCCACTCCGAGCGGCGCGCCATCCGGCGGCGGTACGGGCCCGAGCCTGACCCTGCCCGTGGCGAGCGACGGCACCTGGGATTCGGCCACGACGCCGCTCCAGCTCACCACCGGCCGCTGGACGATCAGCGTCAAGGCCGCCAACTCGACCTCGTCCACGACGCTGACGCGCCACGTCTCGGTCGCCTACAAGGGCGTGAACCTCGTCGTGAGGATCAAGGGCTCGGCCGCGTGGATCAAGGTCTGGGTCGACGGCCAGCTCGATCCGACCGTCAAGTCGGGCAAGACGTTCACCGACGGCAAGGTCCTGACCTTCACCGGCAAGACCTCGATCGAGGTCCGGACCGGCTCGTCCGGGGCCACGTCGTTCACGCTGAACGGCCAGTCGCTCGGCGCGCTCGGGAAGCGCGGCATCCCCGAGACCTGGCTGTTCGAGCCGCCCGCCGCGCCGCAGAAGACCCAGCGCAACTAGCGATGCCGGACGACCCGGCCGGACTCGCGACGGATTCACGGCTGCGTGTCCTGGCCGAGCGTCTCCAGGCGGCGTGCATTGCGCGGCGGCTCACGATGTCGCTCGCCGAGTCGTGCACCGGCGGTCTGGTCGCGGCGGCCATCACGGACGTCGCCGGCTCGAGCTCCTACTTCCAGGGTGGTGTCGTGTCGTACGCCGACGAGGCGAAGCGGGATGTCCTGGGTGTGGACGAGGCGCTGCTGCAGGCGCACGGCGCGGTGAGCGCGCAGGTGGCCCGGGCGATGGCGTTGGGTGCCCGGGATCGCTTCGGGACGGATCTGGCGGCGTCCGTGACGGGGATCGCCGGGCCGGACGGCGGCTCGCCCGCGAAGCCGGTCGGACTGACGTACGTTGGTGTCGCCGACGCCGCCGGCGCGGACGTCCGGCGGTTCGTCTGGCCCGGCGATCGGACGGCCAACCGCCTGGACAGCGCGGTCGCGGCCCTGGAGCTGCTCCTGGAGCGCGTCGCCGGAGCAGCCGAGCCGGCGGCCGGCCCTTCGGACCCCGCTGAACCCTCGGACCCCGCCGGCGCCCCGGACCGGTGACCGGCACCGCCAATCCCGGCAGCGGCCTGCTCCCCGCCCGGACCGCCCGCCCGATCCGATCTGGCGAGCGGATCCACGTCGTGGGCGCGGCCGGCGCCGGGGCGAGTGCGGCCGTCCTCCACGCCGCGTGGGCCGGTGCCGCGGTCGATGGCTGCGACCCTGGCGGTCCCACGTCCTACACGAGCCCGATCGAAGCCCTGGGCGTGCCACTTGCCTGGGAGCACGACGCCGTCCACGTGACCCGGTCGCCGGCGCCCGAGCGGCTGGCCGTCACCAAGGCGCTGACCGCGATCGCGCCGGACCATCCCGAGCTCACCGCGGCCCGCGCGGCCGGGATCGCGATCGAGCCGTGGCAGCAGGTGATCGCTGACGCGGCAGCGGGCCGGCGGTTGGTCGGGGTCGCGGGCACGCACGGCAAGAGCACGACGGCCGGGTGGCTCGTCCACGTCCTCGTCGAGGCCGGCCTCGACCCGTCGGCGTTCGTGGGCGCGTTGCTGCCGGCGTCGCTGACCGGCGGGATCGGCCCTGCGACGGCGCGCCGCGGGACCGGCGACGCGTTCGTCGTCGAGGCGGACGAGTACGCCGGGAACTTCGATCCGTACCGTCCCGACGTCGTGCTGCTCACCTCGATCGAGTGGGATCATCCGGATGTCTTCGCCGACCGATCGGCCGTCGCGGCGGCCTTCGAAGCGTGGCTGCGAGCCGTCCCGGACGCCACCCTCGTCGCGAACCTCGGCGATGCCGGCGTGGACGAGCTCGTGCGACGCCTCGCAGATCGACCGGGCCCGGTCATCGCGGTTCAGGTGGAGGTTCAGCAGGAGGCCCGAGACCGCACGAACCCGCAACGCGCCATCGCCGTGACGCCGCGCCCGATCCGGGGCAGCGAGATCGATCGGTACGTCTCGGGCACCGCCTGGGTCGACCGACCCGATCGCACGAACCTGTGGCTCGTCGACCATGCGACGGACGCGCACCTCGTCGACACGACGGTGCAGCTCGTGGGTGCGCACAACGCGGCGAACGCGGCCGTGGTCGCCGGCGGGGCGTTGGCGCTGGGCGTCCATCCGGATGCGATCGCCTCGGGCTTGACGTCGTTCGGGGGCGTCGGCCGGCGGCTGGAACGGCTGGGGGAGACCGCCGGGGTCGTGGTCTACGACGACTATGGCCACCATCCCACCGCAATCCGGGTCACGCTCGACGCGGTGCGCCAGCGCGAGCCCGGTCGCCGGATCTGGGCCGTCTACGAGCCGCTGACCTATCACCGCACGGCTGCGATGCTCGAGGCGTTCGCCGACGCGCTCATGACCGCCGATGCCGTCGCGATCGCGGACATCTGGGCCGGTCGCGACCCGGACACGACGGTCACCTCGGCCGCCGCATTGGCAGGGGCGGTTGCTCACCGGAATCCGACGATCCCCGCCGCGGCGCCTGGCTCCGTCGAGGCAACCGCCGCCTGGCTCGCCGGTGAGGTCCGCGCCGGCGATGCCGTGCTCGTCATGGGCGGCGGGAAGAGCTCCCTGATCGGGCGGCTGCTGCTCGAGGCGCTTGCGGACCGCTGAACGCCGGGACGGTATCCTTGCGCCCGACCATCGAACGATCCGCGCCGCCCAATCGACGCGCCGCCGATCGCCCAGCGCAGGGAGGCCCATGGCCGGAGAGAGTTCCTTCGACGTCGTCAGCGACTTCGACGAGCAGGAGCTGCGCAACGCCCTCGACCAGGTCCGCCGCGAAGCGGGCCAGCGGTTCGATTTCAAGGGCGTGACGGTCGACATCGCCCAGGCCAAGGACGAGCTCGTCCTGGTCACGGACGACGAGCACCGCGCGGCTGCGATCAAGGACCTGATCGAGTCGAAGGCGATCCGGCGCAACCTGTCCTTGAAGATCTTCGACTGGGGCAAGGTCGAGCCGGCCGGCGGGAACAAGGTCCGCCAGGTGATCGCCCTCCGGCGCGGCCTGAACGACGAGCTTGCCAAGAAGATCAGCAAGCTGATCCGCGACGAGTTCCCCAAGGTCAAGCCGCAGATCCAGGGCGATGCGGTCCGGGTCGTCGCCAAGAGCAAAGACGACCTCCAGAAGGTGATCGTCCGGCTGCGCGAGCTCGAGGACGTGCCCGTCCCGCTCCAGTTCCAGAACTACCGCTAGTCGACCGATGATGCCCGGCAGCCGCTACGCGCGAACCGTGATGATCATCGTCGCGGTCGTCGTGGTGGTCGGGATGGTGGCGACGTTCGCGATCTCGGCGCCGGTCCGGCCCTGATGGTCGACGAACGCCGCGACGAGGCCACCGAGCCCGGACCGGTCGAGTCGCCGTCGTCCGTGGTCGAGCCGCCGCCCGCCGAGCCTCAGAGCGCGCCGGAGCCGGAGACCGTGCCACAGCCCGAGCCCGAGCCGGAGCCCGCGACCGAGCCCGAGCCCGACCTAGCGCCCGAGCCCGAGCTGGCGCCCGAGCCGGAGCCCGAGCTAGCCCCCGAGCCCGAGCTGGCGCCCGAGCTGGCGCCCGAGCCGGAGCCCGAGCCGGAGCCCGAGCCCGAGCCCGAGCCCGAGCCCGCGACCCCGCGGGGCGAGCCGGGCCGAGACCACGACGGCGAATCCGAGGTCGAGTCCGAGTCGCCCGCGGCGCCCGAGCCGGCCGGCCCGCGGACGATCGGCCGGTTCATCGCCGACGCCCTCCGGGCCGCCGGCGTCCGCTACGCGTTCACGGTTCCGGGCGAGAGCTTCCTGGGGCTGCTCGAGGGACTCCGCGACGCGGGCATCCGGATCGTGCCGACGCGCCACGAGGGCGCTGCGGCGTTCATGGCCGAGGCCCACGGCCAGCTGACCGGCCGGCCGGCGGTCGCCCTCGGCACGCGCGGGGTGGGCGCCGCGAACCTAGCGATCGGCATCCACACCGCCCGGCAGGACTCCGCTCCGATGTTCGCGATCGTCGGCCACGTGGAGCGTCCGTTCCTGGGCCGCGAGGCGTTCCAGGAGATCGACCAGGCCGCGACGATCGGCGGCCTCGCGACCTATGCGGCGGTCCTGACCGATCCCGCGGCGGTGCCGCGCCAGGTGGGCGACGCCGTCCGATCGGCGCTCACGGGCCGGCCGGGCCCGGCCTATCTCGCGATCCCCGAGGACCTATTCGACATCGAGCTCCCGGCGGGCGTCGCGGTCGACTCGTCGCGTCCGGCGCCTGCTCGGGCCGAGCTTCCGGACATCCAGGCCGTGCTGCGCGCCCTCGCCGCCGCGGAGCGGCCCGTCATCCTCGCCGGCGGCGGGGTCCTGCGAGCCCGGACGTCCACGGACCTGCTCAAGCTCGCCGAGCTCTTGCGCGTCCCGATCATCGCCGGCTGGCGGCGTGGCGATGTCATCTCGAACGACCACCCGCTGTACCTGGGGATGGCGGGCTATGGCGCTCCGGCCGTGGTTCGCGAGCGGCTCGCCGGTGCCGATGTCCTGCTCGTGATCGGCTGCCGGCTGTCGGAGATCACCTCGTACGGCTACACGATCCCGGGGGCGGGCCAGACCTGGTTCCATGTCGACGCCGAGCCGCCGACCACGCGCGACGGCCTGCCGCCCGCCGCCCGGACGATCCGAACCGACGCGCGGGCGTTCCTGCGCGCCGCGGTCGCCAAGCTCCACGAGGGCGTCCTCGACCGCGACGTCGCCGATGCCCGGTCGGCCCGCAACGCAACCGATCGCGCCGCCTGGGAGGTCGCGACCGAGCCCGAGGCCGGGCCCTGGCAGGGGCCCGGCGTGCATCCGGCCCAGGCGATCGCCTCGCTCCGGCACCTGCTCCCCGATGACGCGATCGTGGCGACCGACGCCGGCAACTTCGGGTTGTGGCTGGCCCGCCACTTCCGGTTCCGGCGGCCCGGGACGTTCCTGGGCCCGACGTCCGGCGCGATGGGCTACGGCTTGCCGGCGGCCATCGCTGCCGCCCTCGTCCATCGCGAGCGGGTCGTCGTCGCGGTCGCCGGTGACGGTGGCTTCGCGATGACGATGGCCGAGCTGGAGACCGCGGTGCGCGAAGGGGCGAAGGTGATCGCGATCGTCTTCGACAACGAGCGCTACGGCACGATCCGCATGCACCAGGACCGTCGCGGCGACGGCGGGACGGCCGCGATCGCGGCCGATCTGGGCCCGCTCGACTTCGCCGCGATCGCGCGAGCCGCCGGCGCCCGCGGGATCCGGGTCGAGACGAACGCGGCCTTCGAGCAGGCCGTCCGTCAGGCGCTCGCCAACGATCGGCCGACCGTCATCCAGGTCGCCCTCGATCGCGGCTGGGTCACCCCGGACCGGCCGTTCCAGCCCGCCTGACCCGTGGCCCGGCCCGCGACGACGTACCACCTGACGCCCGCGGAGTGGTGGTCCGCGGCGGACCCGGCAGCCCCGTTGACGGCCCCGTCGTTCGCCGATGAGGGATTCATCCACTGCACGACCGGACCCGACGAGATGGTCGCCACGGCGAACCGCCACTATCGGGACGATCCGCGCGCCTTCGTCGTCCTGACCGTGGAACTCGAACGCGTCGGCAGCCCGGTTCGCATCGAGGACGCTCGCGGGATCTACCCGCACGTCTTCGGTCCGATCGACCGCGCGGCCATCGTGACGGTCCAGGCGATGCCGCGGACTCCCGACGGGGAGTTCCGGCCCTTCGCCACCGAGCCGGCGCTCCGCGGCGGCTGACCGATGCCCACCAAGAAGCCGGCCGACGATGACTCGCTGAAGCGGCTCGGCGGCGGGCGCTGGCAGACGCGCGACGAGCGGTTCACGATCGAGCCCCAGTCGGGGACCTGGGTCGTCGTCGACGCCGAGCAGACCGACGACCTGGGCCTGGCCCTGGTCCGGGGCCCCTTTCCGAGCCTGACGGCCGCCAAGGCCGCGATCGCGACGGCCCGGACGAGCGAGCCGGCCACGTCGCCGCTGGCCGGACGGCTGGCGAAGGGGTCGAACGACCGGCCGAAGGCCGACGCGGAGCCGAAGGCGGCGGGATCGAAGCGAGCTGGATCGAAGCGCGTTCGATCCGGCGATTCCGAGCGCGACCGATCGCCCGGGCCGGAGCCGTCCTCAGCCGAGGCGGCACGGCCCAAGGCCCCGCCGCGCAAGACGGCCGAGCCGCCAGCCGAGCCCTCCTGGATCGCCGACCTCGCCGCCGCTCAACGTGGCCGGGCCCGCCGCCTGGTCGCCACCCTCAGCGAGGCCGGCATCGCCGATGCCGAGGGCATCGTTCGTCGCGACCTCCTCGGCGACGTCGCGGCGATCGCCTCGGTGGCGGTGGGCCGCGCGATCGACGCCCTCGGCGGCGACGCTTCGCCCGATCAGGTAGCCGCCGTCCTGGCGGAGGGTCGCGATGATGCGCTCGACGTGCGCTGGCGGCTCGTGGACGGCAACGGCCGCCCGATCGTCGTCGAGCGTCCGGCGAGCCGCCGGCGCCGCTGAGGGCTCAGTCCTCCGGGGCGAGGACCGGCAGGTCCGTCCGAGCGCGGAGATGGAACGCCAGCCCGTAGACCTCACCCGTTTCCGGGTCGCGGCGCGGCACCGCGGTCAGCCGCCACGGCCCGTCAGCCCGGTCGATCCAGCGAGCGAGCGGCCGTCCTTGCTCCAGCACGCTGTCGAGCAACCCGAACGCGGCCGCGGGCAGACCGAGCAGGCCCTCCCGAGCCGGTAGTCCGAGCGCGGCGCCGCCGAACATCGCCCGGAAGGCGGGGTTGCCGTAGACGACGACATGGCCGTGGCCCATCGCGATCGCGGCCGGCCGGCGACGCGATCCCGGAACTGGTGAGGGCGAGCGCGACTCGGGCAGGAGGCCAGCCATCGACCGGATCATGCACGCTCCCGGCGACTCGCGCCATGGCCGGGCCCTAGACTTCGCCACGATGAAGATCGGATTGACGCTCCCCCAGGCGGCCGGCGATGGGGAGGGTGGGACCTGGAGCCAGATCCTCGCGCTCGCCCGCCAGGCAGAGGCCGGCGGGGCCGACAGCCTGTGGGTGTCGGACCACTTCTTCTACCGCGCGCCGGACGCCGCCCCGGGGCAGGAGGACGGCGGCCACGAGGGCTGGACCCTGCTCGCGGCTCTTGCCGCGACCACGACCCGGGTCGAGCTCGGGCCGCTGGTGCTCGCGACGTCGTTCCGGCCGGCGGCGATCCTGGCGAAGATGGCCGCCACGCTCGACGACGTCGCCGCGGGCCGGTTCATCCTGGGTCTTGGCTGCGGCTGGCACGAGCCCGAGTACGAGGCCTTCGGCTATCCGTTCGACCATCGCGTCGGCCGGTTCGAGGAGGTCCTCCGGATCGTGCGCCCGCTGCTGCGCGGCGAACGTGTCACGGCCGGCGGCCGCTGGCAGGAGGTCCGCGACGCGGCCCTCGTCCCGGCGCCGACCCACCGGATCCCGATCCTCGTCGCGGCCAAGGGCGAGCGGATGCTCCGGCTCACCGCGGAGCTCGCCGACGCCTGGCAGACCGCCTGGTTCGGCCTGCCCGACGAGCGCTACCGGACCCGCCACGACGCGCTCCTGGCCGCGTGCGCCGAGGTCGGACGAGACCCGGCGACGCTCGAGGTGACCGTCGGTGTCGACGTGCAGACCGAACCAGGCGACGGGCCATCCCTGCGCCTGGACCGGACGGCGCTGGTCGAGGCGTTTGCGGCCTGGCGGGCGGGAGGCGTGGACCACCTCCAGGTCAATGTGGGACCGGCAACGCGAGCGTCCTTCGACGTCGTCCTGGAGGCCATCGCGGCCGCACGCTGAGAGCAGCCGGCCGCGGCTCGGTGGATCGTCGAAGACCGTCAACGGGAGCTCGTCCGGCGATCAGCCCTGCCGAGGGCGACGTTTGACCGGCCGCGGCTCGTCGACTGGATCCTCGGCGGCCTTCCGCTGGGCGTCCTGGATCTGCTTGAAGACCTTGCCCATGCCAGGCCGCATCAGGTCGCGCTCCGCCGCGGCCGCATCCCGGTCGCGCCGGCGGACGCGGGCCGATTCACGTGGATCGAGCTCGTCGTCGGCCATCGGCTCAGACGTTGCTGCCGGTGATGATCACGACGGAGGGGCCGTCGGGGCGCGGACCCGCGATGAGGCCGGCCCATGAGGCGGCCGCGGCACCCTCGACCGTGATCCCGAGGGCCATCGTCAGCTCGTCCTGCGCCGCGTGGAGCGCCTCCTCGGACACGAGCCGCATTTCATCGACCCGTCCCGCCATGAGCGCGACCGAGGCCGGGATCGAGATCCGCGACGCGATGCCGTCGGCGTAGGTCGCCGCGGACGACGTGTCGATCGGCCGGCCCGCCTCCCAGCTGCGAGTCATGGCGGGAGCGCGATCGGCCTGGACTCCAACGACCCGGCAATCCGGCATCGCCGCGCGGAGCCACGACCCGACCCCGTTGATCAGCGCCCCGTTGCCGACCGGCACGCTGATGACGGCAGGGGAGGGCAGGTCGCCAGCGGCGACCGCATCACTCAGCTCGACCGCGAGCGACGCGGCGCCCGCCGCGATCCGCGGGTCGTCGCCGTCGACGAGGAGGTGCCCACCGGCCCGCGCCACGTGATCCTCCGAAGCCGCCCGAGCCGCATCGAAGTCCTCGCCGACCTGCTCCACGGTCGCCCCGAGGGCCCGCATCCGCTCGATCTTGCCGGGATTGGCGTGGAGCGACGCGAACACGACGGTCGGAATGCCGAGCGTCCGGGCCGCGAACGCGACGCCCTGACCGAAATTGCCCGCCGAGGCGCACACGATGGGCTGGTCGGGGCCGATCCGGCCTTCCCCGGCGAGGGCCCGGATCACGAGGGTCGTTCCGCGTCCCTTGAACGACCGGATGGGGTTGACCGTCTCGACCTTGACGACGACGGGGACGCCGAGCCGCGCAGAGAGTCCGTCATGAACGTACTGCGGAGCGTGGCGGAAGACGGCCGGGATGGTCTCGGCGGCCGCCCGGATGGCAGCGGGTTCGAGATCGGGGACGCGGAGCACGGTCGAAGGATCGCAAATCCGGGGCGCGTCGGGTGATCCGAGGGAGCAGCGGGGACGAAGCACTAGATGCGCCGGGTGTCTATTGCAACGTGTTGCGATAAGATCGGCCGACCGACGCCCGCTGGAGATCCGCTGTCCGTGACGTTCGCCCGCCTGGCCGTCCTGCCCGCCGCCCTGGCGATCTGCCTCCTGGCCGGCTGTGGGGATGAGGGCGCGAGCGGCGTGCCGGCAGGGGCGCATGGCGCGGGCAGCAGCCTCGGTTGGACCGACACGCTGACCGGCGGCACCGACAAGCTCGACGTCGCGACCACCGTCGCGCCGATCAGCTCGATCGCCCGCAACGTCGGCGGCGACCGGATCCGCCTCCGCGGCCTGATCCCCGACGCGACGAACTCCCACACGTTCGAGCCGGCGCCATCCGACGCCCAGACCCTCGCGAAGGCCGACCTGATCGTCGTCAACGGGCTCCACCTCGAACAACCCACGCTGGACCTCGCCGAAGCCTCGAAGGCCGCCTCGACCCCGATCCGCCAACTCGCCGACGCCACGATCACCCGCGCGGACTGGCTGTTCGACTTCAGCTTCCCCGAGTCCGCCGGCGACCCGAACCCGCATCTCTGGATGGACGTCGTCTACGCGAAGCACTACGCCGAGCTGCTCCGGGACTGGTTCAGCGAGGCGGACGCCGCCAACGCAGCGGCCTACGCCGCGAATGCGTCGGCATACGAGGAACGCCTCGACCAGCTCGACGGGCTGATCCGGAAGGGCGTTTCGTCGGTCCCCGAGGGCAACCGCAAGCTGCTGACCTATCACGACTCCTGGGCCTACTGGGCTCGTGAGTACGGGTTCACCGTGATCGGGGCGGTCCAGGCGTCCGATTTCTCGGATCCGAGTCCGCAGGAGGTGGCCCGGCTCATCACCCAGATCAAGGACGAGCACGTTCCCGCCGTCTTCGGCTCAGAGGTGTTCCCGAGCCCCGTCCTCGAGCAGATCGCCCGCGAGTCCGGCGCGACGTTCATCGACGAGCTCCGCGACGACGAGCCACCCGGGGCCGCCAACGACCCCGACCACACGTACCTCGGCATGCTCAAGAAGGACATGCAGGTGATGATCGGGGCGCTCGGCGGCGACGCGACGATCTTCGACCCGCTGGTGGTGACCGACACGTGGCGCTGACGGCCCGCGACGGGGCACCCCGCGAGGGGACGAGGCCAGAGCCGCTCGTCCGATTCGAGCGGGTGACCTGCGGCTACGACGGGCCGCCCGTCCTGCGGGACGTCGACCTGGCGATCGGCCGTGGCGCGTTCGTCGGAGTGGTGGGGCCGTCCGGGGCCGGCAAGACGACGCTCCTGCGGGCGATCGTCGGGATGGTGCCGCGGCTGCAGGGCCGGATCACCCTCGCCGGCCGGCCCGTGGGGCGCGGCGCGACGCCCGGAGTGGGCTGGGTCCCGCAGCTCGAGACCGTCGACTGGAACTTCCCGGCGACGGTCCGCGAGGTCGTCCTGATGGGCCGCTGGGCGGAGCGCCCGTGGCGGGCCTGGGCGACCGCGGGCGATCGCGAGCGCGTCGATCGGCTCCTGGGGCGGCTCGGGATCGCCGGCCTGGCCGGCCGCCACATCCGCGAGCTGTCGGGCGGGCAGCAGCAGCGGGTGTTCCTCGCCCGGGCCCTGATCTCGGATCCGGAGATCCTGCTCCTCGATGAGCCGACGAGCGGGGTCGACCTGAAGACCCGCGACGACATCCTCCACCTGCTGGCCGACCTGAACGCCGACGGGATCACCGTCGTCCTGACGACCCACGAGCTGAACACGGTCGCGGCCCATCTGCCGTGGGTGATCTGCGTGAACGGCGGCGTCGTGGCCGAAGGCGATCCGGACGACATCTTCACGCCCGAGGTCCTCGGCCGGACCTACGGCGCCGAGCTCCGCGTCGTCCGCCAGGAGGGCCTCGTCCTCGTCGCCGATGCGGCACCGCACCGGCTGCGCGACGCACTCCGCCACCGCCACGGGGAGCTGGAGCACAGCCATCACGAGCACACCGCGGGCGACCACGTCCACGCCCACGACGCGGCGGATGCCGCCGGGCATGACGGGCCCGGCGAGGAACGGCGGGCATGACCTGGTTGACGGAGCCGCTCGGCTTCGCGTTCTTCCGCGAAGGTCTCCTTGCGGCGGCGCTCGTGGGCGCCCTGTGCGCGATGCTCGGCGTCTACATCGTCCTGCGCCGGATGAGCTACATCGGCCACGGCCTGTCGCACTCGGTCTTCGGCGGCGCGGTCGTCGGCTACGTCCTGGCCCTGAACTTCTACCTCGCCGCCGGGCTCTGGGGCTTCCTGTCTGCCGTCGCGATCAACGCCACGGCCCGCCGCCGGCGGATCGGGGCCGACGCGGCGATCGGGATCGTGACGACCGCCAGCTTCGCGATCGGGGTGGCCCTGATCAGCAAGACGCGGAGCTTCACGCGAAACTTCGAGGCGGCGCTGTTCGGGAACATCCTCGGGGTGACCGAGCTCGACCTGATCGTCGTCGCGGTCGTCACGATCGCCGTAGCGGCGTTCATCAGCCTGTTCTACAAGCGCCTGCTGTTCATGACGTTCGATCCCGAGGTCGCCCCGATCTACGGCGTGAACGTCGGCCTGGTCGACACCCTCTTCGCGCTCGCGATGGCGGCCACGATCGTCGCCTCGATCAACGTCGTCGGCGTCACGCTGATCGCGGCGACGCTCGTCATCCCGGCGACGACGGCTCGGCTCCTGACCGACTCGTTCGGCCGGATGATCGTCGTCTCGACGATCGTGGGGAGCGTGGCCGGCATCGTCGGGATGTACGCCAGCTACTGGCTCGACGTGTCGTCCGGCGCCACGATCGTCCTGCTCGAGGCGGCGACCTTCGCGATCTGCCTCCTGGCGACGACCGCGGCCCGACGGCGTCCGGCCTGGATCGATCAGCCCGTTCCCAACCTCGCCCGAGAGCGCCCGGCGGACGACTTCGAGTGAGCCGTCGCGGCTCGACCTCGGCTCGAGCGACCGGGACGGATCCCTGGTCGGGGATCCGCGACGAGCTGCACACCCGAGGGCTGCGCTGGACGCCCCAACGGAGGCTCCTGATCGAGGTCCTCGCCGCCGCCGAGGGCCATGTCACGCGGAGCGAGGTCATCGAGCGCTGCCGGGCGCGAGATCCCGAGACGACGCCCTCGACCGTGTACCGGACGCTGGACGTCCTGGAGGAGCTCGGGTACGTGGATCACAGCCACGGGGCGGACGGACGGGAGGAGCTCCACGTCGCCCCGGCCGCCGAGCATGCCCACCTCCAATGCGCCGCCTGCGGCGGAACGTGGGAGGTCGAGCCCGGCGAGATCGCAGCGCTCGTGGGCGCCCTGGCCCAGGGTCGCGGCTTCCGCGTCGACGTGGGTCACCTGACGATCGCGGGCACCTGCGCCGCCTGCCGGGCCGCGGCGGCCGGCTGATTCAGGAGAACGACCGCGGGGATGAGGGCGAGGGTCCGTTCCGTCAGGCGATCACCGTCGCCACGCCCTCGGCCACGAGCGGCTCGTCGGTCTCGTAGGCGGACGTCATGGCCCGGTCCCACCAGGGGGTGGGCGCCATCGTCAGGCCTTCGAGCCGGCGGAGCACCGCGTCGTAGTTGACCCGCCAGCCGTTGAAGTCGCGCCACGCCGCGTCCAGGTCCTCGACGAGCGGTACCCCGGACGCCTCGAGGACGCTGACCGCGCGGTCGAACCGGGCTCGATCGATCGACGTCGCGTCGGTGGGCGACGGATTCGGGTCGTAGACGATCCCGAAGAGGTCCGCAATCCGGCGCAGGGCGATGTAGCCGGCCCGGATCATCAGGTCGGCCTGGACGTCGCGCTCGATCGCCACGACGGAGCGGACGAGGGCCGCGGCATCCATCATCGCGCCGGCCGCATTCACCCACGAATGATTCGCCTGCTGGGAGCGGTAGAAGGCGAGGACCGGCAGGGACGTGTGGGTCTCCTCGAGCTCCGCGAACCAGCGTTCCCAGGCGATCCACAGCTCGTGCAGCTCGTGGAGGCCGGACAGTCGATCCATCCGGGTGATCATCACCACCGGCGACGGCGGCGAGTCGGCCCGGACCTCGAGGAGGTTCACGAGGAGCTCGCGCCGCGAGAACGACGAGTAGATCGTGGGCAGGTATGAGACGAGCAGGGCGAGCAGGCCCAGCCCGAAGGTCGCTTCGACGAACGAAAGGAGGTCGCCACCCGCCACGGTCGGTCGATCGAACCCCAGGGTCAGCAGGGACGAGCCACTGACGATCACGGCCTCCGTCGGCGGCAGGCCCAGCGCCCAGAACATCGCCGCGAACGACACGGTCAGGAGGAGCAGCCACCAGACCGGCAGGGTCATCAGGGCGATCGGCCCGTAGTAGGCCATGATCCGGTCGCGGGATTCGTATGACCGGCGCGGCGACGCGACGATGTTGAACAGGCGGCGCGTCGCCCGGAACACGAGCCGCGTGAGGGTGTCGTTGTCGCCGCGCGGGATGACGAACGTCCGGATCGCGCTCATCACGACCCGTCCCGCGGCCAACGCACCCAAGGCGAAGACGGCGACCTGGACGGCGATCATAGGGCGCAGGATATGGTCCGCCGGGTCGGCGCGGGAGACCGGGCGAGGGAGGGAACGGATTCGCGATGCCGGACTGGCTCGATGACCTGGCGCTGGAGTCCGTCGCGCCACCGCCGGTCTGGCTCCCGAACCGGGCGGCGCGCTTGGCCGACGCGGCGTTGGAGCGACGCCGGCATCGGCACCATCTCCACGCCCCACCCAGCGATCAGGGCTGAGGGCGCACCAGCTGCTGGACGGCCCAGCCGTTGCCGTCGGGGTCGTTGAAGAACGTGAAGCGACCCCACGGGAACTCCTGGACGGGGCTGGCGTCGACGCCGCGGGCGACGAGCTCGGCCCGCGCTGCATCGGCGTCCGCCACGACGAGCTGGAGGCCCGCGATCGATCCGGGCGCCTTGTCGCTCAAGCCCGTCCCGATCGCGATCGAGCAGCCCGAGCCCCTGGGGGTCAGCTGGACGAAGCGCAGCTGGTCGCTGACGGCGTGATCGTGGTCGAGGACGAAGCCGACCTGGTTCGCGTAGAAATCGCGCGCCCGATCGACATCGGAGACCGGCACGTTGATCAGCTCGAGCTTCCAGTCCATCGGCTACCTCCAGGGGCTTGCGAAGCCGCGACGTTGTGACAGAATGCTGTCATGAGTACTGTGCCAGATCGACAGCATCCTGTCAAGGAGGTCCCGCCCGAATCTGCGGGCCGAACGCCGGCCGGAGATGCCTTCAGCGCCTTGGTCGCCCGTGTCTTCCGGCTCAACGGGCTGCTCGCCGCGGCCGGGGACGCCCTCAGCCGGCCGGCCGGCCAATCGAGCGCCCGCTGGCAGGTGCTGGCGATCCTGGAGGGGGAGCCGGCGACGGTCGCCTCGATCGCCCGGGTCCTGGGGTTGGCTCGCCAGAGCGTCCAGCGGATCGCCGACATCCTCGAGGGCGAGGGCCTCATCCGATACGTGGAGAACCCGCGCCATCGTCGGGCGCGCCTGGCGCAGCTCAGCGCCGAGGGCCGGATCGTGCTTGCCGCCATCCAGGCGGCCCAACGCCCGTGGGCCGATCGGGTCGGCGGCGCCGTCGGGGCGCCGAGCCTTCGCCGGGCCACCGCCACCCTCGATGCGTTGATCGCCGCACTGGAGTGATCGTCAGCTGCGCCTCGCCGGCGTCGGCCCCGGGAGCCACCTAGCTCCTCAGCGACCCGCCTGGACCGAGCTTCGCCACGCCGGCACGATCCTCGTCGGCGGGCGCCGCGCCCGACGGGCAGAATCGGCCCGTGACCCCTCGAACGTTGGATGCCCGCGCGCTGAATCGCGCGCTCTTGGCGCGCCAGCTCCTGCTCGAGCGGGCGAATCTCTCGATCCCCGCGGCGCTCGAGCAGGTCGGCGGCCTCCAGACGCAGTACGCGCCGTCCGGCTACGTCGGGCTGTGGACCCGGTTGCGGTCGTTGGAGCGCGATGCTCTCACCCGCGCCCTCGAGGACCACTCGGTCGTCCAGGCGACGACGCTCCGGACGACGATCCACATGGTCAGCCGGGCCGAGTACTGGCGGTACGTGGCCGGCATCCGCGCGCCGCGTCGGGCCTGGGCGATCAAGGTCCAGCCACGGGGCCTCGACGAGGCGGCCATGGTCGTCCGCGCGCAGACCCTGCGCGATGCGCTGCGGGACGGCCCGCGAACGGTCAAGGAGCTCGATGGGCTCGTCGATGGCTTCGTGGGACTCGCCGGCCTCTGGGTGGACCTCGTGCGCGTCCCACCGAGCGGCACGTGGGAGCGCCGCCGAGCCGACCGCCTTGGTCTGGCCGACGACTGGGTGGGGGCCGACGACGCAACCGAGGAGGAGGGCCAGACGCACCTGGTCCGGGCCTACCTCCGCGCCTTCGGACCGGCGCCGCTGCGAGACGTCGCCACGTGGGCGGGGATCCCGCTGGCCGGGGTCAAGCGGGGCGCGGCGAACCTGGAGCTCGCCCGCCACCGCGACGTCGACGATCGCGAGCTGCTCGACCTTCCCGGTGCTCCGCTCCCGGACGCGACGACCCCCGCGCCGGTCCGCTTCCTGCCCCACTGGGAGGCGTCACTGCTCGTCCATGCCCGGCGGACCGGCCTCCTGCCGGAGGAGCACCGGCCCCGGGTCTTCACCTCGAAGAACCCGTTCTCGGTCGGGACGGTGCTCGTCGACGGACGGGTCGTGGCCGCCTGGTCGCTGCGCGACGGACGCGTGGTCGTCGACCCGTACGAGCCGGTCGCCGGTCGCGATCGGGACGCAATCGAGGCCGAGCAGGTCGCGCTCGAGGCGTTCCATGGCTGACGACCCGTCGGGCCGGGACGGTGGCGATCCGCCCGCCCGCTTCCGGCTGCGGCTAGCCGGTCCGGCTGACGCAGTCGCGCTGAAGGGCCTCGTCGACTCGGCGTACCGCCACTACATCCCGCTCCTGGGCCGGATGCCCAAGCCGATGCTTGCCGACTACGCGGCGGCCGTCGATCGCCACGACGTCTGGCTGCTCGAAGATGCCGACGGAATCGCCGCGATCCTCGAGCTCGCGGACCATGGCGACCAGCTCTGGATCGAGAACGTCGCGGTCGACCCGTCCCGCCAGGGTCGCGGATTGGGTCGCTGGCTGCTGGGCCTTGCCGAGCGCGAGGCGCGGCGCCTTGGCCGAACGGAGCTGGGTCTGCTGACGAACGAGCGGTACCTCGCGAACATCGCTCTGTACGAGCGCCACGGCTACCGCGAGACCCGCCGCGAGCCCTACCAGGGCAGCGATCTCGTCTACTTCCGGAAGACGCTCCAGGGCTGACCCGACCGGCATCGAACGTCACCGCGCGCATGGCGCCATGTACGCTCGCGCCGATGGATCCCGTTCGCCGCGCCCTCGAGCAGATGATGGGTCGTCGACCGCCGCCGGAGCGGAGCGCGGAACCGGCCGCCGCTGGCCCCGCCGAGGTGCCGCCGCCGCCGGTCTCCGTGGTTCGCACGCCTCGCGATCGCGCACCGTTCGCCGTCCTCCTCCTGGCGGCGCTGCTGATCCTGTGGATCTCGCGCGACGTCCTGGGCCCGTTCATCGTCGCCGCCGTCCTGGCCTACGCGTTCAGCCCGCTCGTCGCCGCGGGCGAGCGAAGGACCGGCTGGCCGCGGGTGGCGGTGGTCGGAATCGGCTACCTGCTGGCGGTCGTCATCGTCGCCGGCCTGATCGCCCTGCTCGCCGGCCGGATCGCGGCCGAGGCGCGGCTCCTCGCGGAGGGCGGGCCGGATGCCCTCGCCACGACGCTCCGCAACCTCCTCGGGAACGACGCGATCCAGATCGGCGACACGAAGATCCTCGTCGCCGACATCGCCCGCGAGATCCAGAGCCGCTTCCTCGGCTTGATCGCATCGCCGGGCGACGCCCTCCACGTCGCCGGCGAGGTGGGCGAGGCCGGCCTGCAGGCGATCCTCGCGGTCATCGTGACGTTCTACTTCCTCGTCGATGGCGACGCGATGATGGACCGGGTCGTCGGCCTGTTGCCGATCGAGCACCAGGCTCGGACGGTCGAGGTCCTGGGCCGGATCCACGTGATCCTCGGCAAGTGGCTGCGCGGTCAGCTCCTGCTGATCGCCCTCGTCGCCGCGGTCGTGTACCTCGGGCTGGGGCCGGTCCTGCACCTGCCGTACGCGCTCGTCCTGGCGATCCTGACCGGGATCCTGGAGATCATCCCGCTCGTCGGGCCGCTGATCGCCACGGCGATCGTGGCAGTCGACGCGTTCGCCCGGGGCGGAGCCGGTCTGGCCGTGATCGTGATCGTCTTCTTCTTCGTGCTCCGCCAGGTGGAGGACCAGGTCGTCGCCCCGGTCGTGATCGGCCGGGCCGTCCACCTCCATCCGGTCGTGACGATCTTCGCGGTCCTCGTCGGCCTGAGCGTCTACGGGATCCTGGGCGGGCTGCTCGGTGTCCCGCTCGCGGCGGCCGTGAACGTCGTGTTCCGTGAGCTCTACCCGGTCCGAGCTCCGGCCCTGGCTGCGGTCGCCGCGGCGCCGCAGTCGCCCCCATGATCGGTCTGGTCCTGCGCCGCGCCGCGACGACCGACCTCGCCGCCGCCGAGCTCGACTCGCTCCACGCCTTCCTGGTCCGCGCCTTCGGAGACGACCCCGACGACGTCCTTCGCGACGACGATTGGCAGCACGCCCTGGGCGGGACCCACGTCCTGCTCGAGGAGGACGGCGCTGTCGTGGCCCACGCCGCGGTCGTGGAGCGAACGATCGAGGTGGGCGATCGAGCCCTCCGTACCGGCTACGTCGAGGCCGTCGCGACGCGTGCGGACCGCCGCCGGGCAGGCCTCGGCTCGATCGTCATGCGCGACGTCGCGGAGGTGATCCGAGCGGGGTTCGAGCTCGGGATGCTGGGAACCGGCGTCCAGCCGTTCTACGAGCGCCTCGGTTGGCGGGTCTGGGCGGGACCATCCGGGGTCCGCGAGTCGGCCGGCGGGATCCGCTGGACGCCCGACGAGGACGGCTACCTGATGGTCCTGGAGACCCCGCGGACGCCGGCGATCGATCCGGCGAGCGCGATCCTGTGCGGGCCGCGCTCGGGTGACGACTGGTAGGGTCGCAGCCGGCTCAGCTCGCGTCGGTGCCGCGCGGATCCGTCGAGCGAAGCAGATCCTCGAAGGGGACCGGATCGGCGAACGGGTCCCGCCGGGTCCGCGGCGGGCGGAGCGCGACCGTGTCGGCCAGCTCGCGCGCGGCTCGATCGATCCGGTCGGCCAGCGTCCGGTCGGCGGTCACCCCCGTTCGGCCCCAGTCCTCGGCCGCCGCGAAGACGGCGGTCGGGATCGTGGTGGCACTGAGGTACGCGAACAGCGGTCGGAGCGCGTGCTCGAGTGCAAGCGAGTGACGGGCGGTGCCGCCGGTCGCGGCCAGGAGCGTCGGGACGCCGGCCAGTCCGTCGCGCTCCACGACGTCGAAGAACAGCTTGAACAGTCCGCTGTACGAGGCGCTGAAGATCGGGCTGACCGCGATCAGCCCGTCCGCGCCCAGGAGCTGGTCGATCACCGCCCGGAGCTCCGGACCGGCGAACCCGGTCAGGAGGTGGTTGACGAGCTCGCGGGCGTGGTCGCGCAGCTCGATCGTGGTGACGACCGGCGCGATCTCCCGATCCCGAAGATGACGCTCCGTGGCCGCCGCGAGGCGATCCCCGAGGAGACGGGTGGACGACGGCTGGCTGAGGCCGGCCGTCACGACGACGATCGAACGCTCGCCGGGGTCGCGCCGTTCCGTCATCGTTCGGCCCCGACGGCGGTCGAATCGGCGACGGGCGCCCCGCCGCCGTCGAGGGATGCCTGGACCCGGGGATGGACGGGGGCATCGGGCACGCCGGCGGGCCGGCCGGTCGCGAACTCGCGGCGGAGCACGGGCACCACGAGCCGGCCCAGCATCTCGATCTGGTCGAGGACGACCGGCAGCGGCAGCCCGCCGTGGTCGACGAGGAAGAGCTGGCGCTGGTAGTCGCCGACGATGTCGCGGAACCCGAGCGTCCGCTCGATCACCTCGTCCGGCGTTCCGACGGTCAGCGGTGTCTGGGCCATGTAGTCCTCGAGCGATGGGCCGCCGCCGTAGACCGGGGCGTGGTCGAAGTACGGCCGGAACTCCTGGATCGCCTCCGCGCGGCTCGAGCGCATGAAGACCTGGCCGCCCAGCCCGACGATCGCCGTCTCGGCCGGGCCGTGACCGTAGTGCTCCCAGCGCCGCCGGTAGAGCTCGACCATCCGCTTCACGTGATCGGCCGGCCAGAAGATGTTGTTGTGGAAGAAGCCGTCACCGTAGTACGCCGCCTGCTCGGCGATCTCGGGCGACCGGATCGAGCCGTGCCACACGAACGGCGGCACGCCGTCGAGGGGCCGCGGCACCGAGGTGAACCCGGTCAGCGGCGTCCTGAGCTTGCCCTCCCAGTCGACGACGTCCTCCCGCCACAGCCGGTGGAGCAGGTTGTAGTGCTCGTAGGCGAGGGCGATCCCGTTGCGGATGTCGTAGCCGAACCACGGATAGACGGGTCCCGTGTTGCCGCGGCCCATCATCAGGTCGATCCGGCCGTTCGCGAGGTGCTGGAGGTAGGCGTAGTCCTCGGCGATCTTCAGCGGGTCGTTCGTGGTGATCAGGGTGGTCGCCGTCGAGAGGATCAGGCGGGTCGTCTTCGCCGCCACGTAGCCCATGAACGTCGTGGGGGAGGAGGGCACGAACGGCGGATTGTGGTGCTCACCGGTGGCGAAGACGTCCAGGCCGACCTCCTCGGCCTTGAGCGCCATCGCGACCATGCCCTCGATCCGCTCGTGCTCGGTCGGAGCGCGACCGGTGGTGGGGTCGGCCGTGACATCGCCGACCGAGAAGATTCCGAACTGCATGTGCTCTCCATGATGACCCGGACGGCTCCGGGCCCGGCGCGTCGTCGCGCCTGATCCGCCGGGATCGTCGCACAAGATCGTTGCACGCGCAACTATCAGCGCGCCGGGGCGCCGCCGCCGCTCCAGAGTTCGAACCGCGCCGGTCGTCGGGTCGGGCAGGGGCCGTGGGTCAACACCCCCAGCCCCGGGACAGAACACGACAAGCGGACGGGTCGGGTCGGGCCGAATGGCACCGTTCCGGCGGGGGTTCGTCGAACGACCGTGGGGACGTCCACGCCGCACGGAGTACCCGCATGTCCAGCACCGTCCGCCCGCTCCGCCGTGAGCGACGTGCCCGTCAGCTCGCCGAGCGGCGCGCCGCGCGGGAGCGCGCCGCCCAGCCGCGCCGTCCCCGGGTCGGGCTCACTGGAGTCACGCTCATGGCGCTCGTCGCCGGGCTTGGGCTCGTGGCCATCCTGGCGATCCTCGCCCCGCGGGCGACGCCGGACAGCGCCGCGCTCGTGCGGGGCTTCGCGCCCGCCGGGATCGCCGCCAGCGGACCGGTCCTGGGCGCGAGCGCCGCTCCGGTCCGGCTGGAGGTCTACGAGGACTTCCAGTGCCCCGTCTGCCGTCGCTGGGGTGAGGACGTGTTCCCCTCGTTGACCCGCAACGAGGTGACCGCCGGGACGGTCGCGATGACGTACCGGGGCTACGCGTTCATCGGCCCGGAATCGGTCGCGGCCGCGCGGGCCGCCTGGGCCGCCGACCGCCAGGGCCGGTTCTGGGACATGTGGGCGACGCTCTACGCCAACCAGGGGCTCCATGAGAACGCCGGCGCCTTCACGACGGAGCGCCTGGTCGCGATGGCCGATCTCGTCGGGCTGGACCACGACCGGTTCGTCGCGGACCTCGCGTCGACCGCATCGGCGGATGCGGTGCGGACGTCGTCCGACGCCGCCGTCGCGGCCGGCATCACGGGGACGCCGACCGTCATCGTGAACGGCGCGATCGTCGACGGCACGGGCTACGCGGCGGTGTCCGCGGCGATCCAGGCCGCCGCCCGATGACGGGGCGGTTCGCGACCGCCGTGCCCGGACCGGGCCGGCGCTGGCCGCACCCGGGATTGCTCCTGGCGGCGCTCGATCTGGTGGGGCTCGGGATCGCGTCGTACCTGTCGTTCGTGGAGCTTCGCGGGGAGCTGCCGCAGTGCGGCCCGCTCCATGGCTGCGAGCAGGTGGCGCTGTCGTCCTGGAGCCGGGTCGGCGGCGTGCCCGTGGCGGTCTTCGGGGTGGCGCTTTCCCTCGTCCTCCTGACGCTCGCCCTCGCCTGGTGGCGCACGAACGACGGCCGTCTGCTCGCCTCGCACTACGGCCTGTCCCTCGTCGGCGTCCTCTTCGAGGTGTGGTTCACGTACCTCGAGCTCTTCGTGATCGGGGCGGTGTGCGTCTGGTGCGCGAGCTACGGGATCAGCCTCGTCCTGCGGTTCCTGGTGGCCCTCCGGATCTGGATTGCGCGGGATCGCCTCGCGACATAGGTGTTGACAACGGGCGAGTCACCTGCTTCAATCACCACATCGTTACATAACGCAGTGGTTATGGAGCATCCGTGGAGACCCAGCTCGACATCGTCTTCGGGGCCCTGGCCGACCCGACCCGCCGGGCGATCCTTGGTCGCCTGACCGACGGCGACGCCACGGTCGCCGAGCTGGCGGCGCCGTTCGCGATGACCCAGCCCGCCATCTCGCGCCATCTGAAGGTGCTGGAGCGGGCCGGGCTGATCTCGCGACAACGACGGGCCACGGCCAATCTGAGCCATCTCGAGGCGGCGCCGCTCCGCGACGCGACCGAGTGGCTGGCCCGCTACCGGGCCTGGTGGGAGGAGAGCCATGGCCGGCTCGATGCCCTGCTGGCCCGGCTCCAGGCGGATCCGCTGGCGACCCGCGATCGCGACCGGCCGGCGAACGCGGGCGAGTAGCCAAATCGACCGACGAGAGGAGACCCCCATGTCCCGCACCACGATCGACGCCCCCGCCGGCGTTCCCTTCATCGACGTCACCCGGGAGTTCGACGCGCCCCTGGAGCTGGTCTGGAAGGCCTGGACCGAGCCCGAGCTGATCAAGCAGTGGCTCGGCCCGGCGAAGTACGAGATGGTCATCCACGAGTGGGACGTCCGCGACGGCGGTCGTTGGCGGTTCGTCCATCGCGCCGCCGATGGTGAGTTCGGCTTCCATGGCGTGTTCCACGGCGAGCCCTCGCCCCACGGGTTCCTCCAGACCTGGGAGTTCGAGGGTGCGCCCGGCCACGTATCGCTCGAGCGGCTGACGCTCGAGGAGCGCGACGGGCGGACGATCGCGCGGACCCATTCGTCGTACCAGTCCGTCGCCGACCGCGACGCGATGATCGAGAACGGCATGGAGGGCGGGATGAACGAGGGCTTCGACCGGCTCGATCAGCTCCTGGCCCGGCTCCAGCCGGCCGCGGTCCATTGAGCACGCCCTCACGAGGAGCCCCGTCGATGGACTACACCCTGGAGCTCGTCGTCGTCCCGGTCAGCGACGTCGATCGATCGAAGGCGTTCTACGCGGACCAGTGCGGCTTCCACGTCGACGTCGACCACCAGCCCAACGACGACTTCCGGGTCGTCCAGCTGACGCCACGGGGATCGGCCTGCTCGATCTCGATCGGCAAGGGCCTGGCCAAGATGGATCCGGGCACGCTCCAGGGCCTCCAGCTGTGCGTCACCGACATCGATGCGGCACGAGCCGAGCTGGCCGGCCGCGGGGTCGACGTCACGCCCGTGCGCTTCATCGAGGCCGGGGAGTGGAAGGACGGCCACGGCGGGCCGTGGAACTCGTTCTGCTTCTTCAGCGATCCCGACGGCAACGGCTGGGCCGTCCAGGAGAAGCCGTCGGCCGGGTGAGTGACGGTTCCCTCGCGATCATCGGCGCCCCGTCGGGATCGTCCCGGCGGGGCGCCTCCGCGCCTCCTCGGCCCGCTACGATGGGTTCCGTGCCGCCCGTCCCACCGTTGCCGCACGCCGTCGCGGGAATCGCCGTCCCGCAGGACGACGTGTCGCGCTTCAGCTGGTCGTGGGTCCACCGCTCGCTGCCGCGCTGGCTGCGAGCCCATTCGATCCGGGCCTACCTGTGGGCTGCCGCGCTGGCGGAACGTGACGGCCTGGCGATCGACCGGCCGATCCTGTGGTCGGCGTCGCTCCTCCACGACGTGGGCCTGACGAGCCTGGCCCGGAACACGATGTGCTTCGAGGTGGAGGGCGCCGAGCTCGCCCGGCGGCTCCTCGAGCGCCACGGGATGACGGCCCAGGCGGCGGACCGGGTGGCGATCGCGATCATCCTCCACATGCAGCCCGGCGTGACGATCGCCGACGGCGCGGAAGCCCTGCTGCTCGATCGCTCGACCGGGTTGGACGTGCGGGGCGACGGCTACGGGCTGGTGGAGGACGTCCGCGACGGCGTGATGGCGCTCTTCCCACGCGGTGACTTCGACCGCCGGTTCCTCGCGGCGATTCGGCGCGAGGCCGCCGCCCGGCCCACGTGCCAGAGCGCGCGCCTGCTCAACGGGACCGGCCTGGCCGACTGGATGGCTCGGTCGCCCTGGGCGGCCGGCTGACGGTCAGAACGCCCGGCGGAGGATGAGCAGCCCGATCACCACGACGACGGCGATGAGTGCGAGCTGGGCCGGAGGCATCGTCGAGATCGTGTGGATCGAGTTCGAGACGAACTGACCGAACGCCGCGCCGGCGTCGAGCTGCTGGTTGGCGTGCCCTCCGCCGGCGACCTCGGTGGCCTGGCCTACGCCGTTCCCGTATTCGACCATGGCCGGATGATCGCACGCGGGTGCAAGGGCACCGCCGGATGGTCGTTCGGGCGCCGAGCGCGGACCGGTCAGGGCGTCCAGAACGCGGCCGAGGCCGCAATCGAGAACGGGCTCGACGAACCATCCGCCGGAAGGTCGACGACCGTGTCATTGCCGTCGGGGCCCAGGATCGGCAGGAGGATCGACGAGCTGTCCGGCGCCCACAGCCGGTGGCTCAGAGCGTACTGGTCGAAGTACGGCAGGATCTCGCTCACGAGGCGCTGGCCCGGCCGCACCACGTGATCGGCCCGGACGGACCCGCTGGCGACGTCGACGAACAGGGCGTGGACCTCGCTCGGGACGGGGCTCGGCGAGCCCGCCGCGGTCCGTGGCATCGACGCGTCGGCAGAGGTGCCGTTCGGGACCTGCAGTCGCAACGCGAAGATCGTCCGGGCGTCCGGCGACCAGAACCAGGTGATGACCGCGCCGTCGAGGAGGACGCGCGACTCGCCGCGCTCCGGGTCGATCACGCGAAGCGGACCGAGCGGGAACCCGGGATCCGACTGGCCGGCCGTGTCAGCCCCGATCGCGGCCACGAGGCTGCCCTGCGGAGCGAATGCGACGGCGGCCGTCCCGAAGACCGGCAGGGTCGTCTCGGTCCCGCCCTGGGCCCGACCGACGACGATCTGCTCGTCCTCGCTTCCCGGCAACGTCCGGATCCAGCTCAGCCATTGGCCGTCCGCGCTGGCCTGGGCCGATCGGAAGGCCCCCGGCCGAACGAAGGGCTCACCGATCGTCGATCCGTCGCGACCGACCCGGCCGAGGAACGCGCCGTCCCCGACGCCGACGTGGAGGAGCGCCCGATCGTCGTCGAGCCAGTCGAAGTAGAGCGGCGCCCCCCTGCGGACGAGCGTCGTGGGGTCGGTCTCGTCCGTCGGCGCAGCCGAGTCGGCGGGGATCACCCGCAGGGCCACGACGTCCGCGTCGTTCGCCAGGAACGAGACGTTCCGAGCCCCGGGCGTCCAGGCCACGTAGAAGGCCTGCTGGAGGCGGCTGCGGTAGAGCTCGCTGGGCGGGCCGGGCGCGGCGCCCGCCGGGTCGATCGTGAAGGCGTCCACGCTGGTGACCCCGGACCGACCGATGATCGCGGCCAGCTTCGCGCCGTCGGGCGACCAGGCTGGGAAGCCGAGGGTCTGTTCGCCCGCGGCCGTGAGCGCGACGGCGTGTCCGTCCGACGCGATCACGGACAGCGCGCCCGCCGCGTCGACGGCAGCAATCGCTCCGACCCGCGGCGCCGAGCCCGTCAGGACCGCCGGGGCGACGCTGCCGAGCGGGCCGACGGAGGAGCCGGCCGAGCTGACCGCGCTCGGCGCGTCCGATGCGCGACCCAGGACGGACGGTCCGGCGCTGGGGCGGGGCGACACCAGCTGACCGGCCACGATTGCAACGACGACCGCCGCCACGGCGAGGGCGAGGGCCGCGCCCAGCGCGATCGGTGCGACGGACGCTCGGTGCGGCGGATTGGGCTCGTCGGGTCCGACCATCGGCTCACGATACGCGAGCCCGTCCCGACTGGATCGCGGGTCAGCGCAGTCGCTGCCAGGCCCCGACGCACGCGGCGGCCGCCGCGACGAGCGCCCAGGTCAGGGCGTCGAGAACGAGCGGTTGGAGCGGGAACTCCTCATCGCCGGCTCCGGCGCTCAGCAGGAACCCGTAATCGACGAGGAACGACGCGGCGCCGCCGATCAACGCGCCCAGGAAGATCCCACCCAGGACGATCCCGAGCATGACCGGGCCGCGTTTGTAGCCGGTGGCCCGCCCCACCAGCTCGGCGATCAACCCACCGGCGAACCAGGCCACGATCACCGAGAAGAAGCCGATTCGGCCGGACAGGTAGCCGGCCACGATCCCCGATCCAAGGGCGACGACCGTCCCGAGGACCAGCTGGACGGGCGTGAAGGACGTCAGCGGGTCGAAGGCGGGCCGGCCGCACGTCTTGCAGCGCAACCCGACCGGACCCTGCATCGCGCAGGCCGGACAGATCGGCCGATCGCAGCGACCGCAGCGGACCCACGTCTCGCGATCGGGATGGCGGTAGCAGAAGAGACGGTCGTCGACGGGCTGGATGTCGGCGAGCGACGGCGCGGTCACGTGGCCAGGCTCCCTCTTCGGTGACGGTTCCGGGGCAGGGTCGTGGGTCCGCGGCCCCGCGTCAAGTCCGCCGATCGGGCCAGTCGCCGCCTTCGCCGATGCGGGGCGGTCCGCCGGAAACCGCACCGCGCGGCGCGGCGTACCTCTCGCCACGGTCCTCCGTTCCGCCCTGTCCCGCGGATCGGTCGGCCCGAACGGTGATGGAGGATGGCCCATGGCCAGACGGATTCCGGCGCTCCTCGCGACCGGCGCGCTCCTCGCGGTGGCGGCGACCCCGACGCTTGCCGCGAACGTCAACAGCCAGAACGCGTACGTCGTGACGAACCTCCAGTCGGACGTTCCCGGCCTTGCCCAGAACACCGACTCGGACCTCGTCAACGGCTGGGGGATCGTCGCCGGGCCCACGACCCCGTGGTGGGTCGCCGACAACGGGACGAGCCGATCGACCCTCTACAACGGCGCGACCGGGGCGAAGGTCCCGACCGTGATCGTCGACATCGCCGGCCGCGGCGGGGCCCGGTCCGGCCTCCCGACCGGGATCGTGTTCAACGGCGTCGCGACCGATTTCGTGATCACGGGCAGCACCGGAGCGACGAGCAACGCCCGGTTCATCTTCGACAGCCTCGACGGCACCGTGTCGGCCTGGAACGGCGGGCCCGCGTCGGTCATCACGTACACCTCGGACCATGACTCGGTCTACACGGGTCTCGCGATCGGCACGGTCGGCGACGATCAGTTCCTGTACGCGGCGGACTTCGCGAACGGCCATGTCGACGTCCTCGACCGCACGTTCACGCTCCAGGACTGGGGCGACGCGTTCACCGACCCGAACCTCCCCGCGGACTACGCTCCGTTCGGGATCCAGGTGCTCAACGGCGAGGTCTACATCGCCTACGCGCTCCGCGGCGAGGACGGCGACGAGGTCCACGGCGCCGGGCTCGGCATCGTCAGCGCCTTCGGCACCGACGGCTCGTTCGACGGGCGCGTGGCGACCGGCGGCCCGCTGAATGCGCCATGGGGTCTCGCCTGGGCACCGGCGGGCTGGGAGCGCTTCGGCGACCACCTGCTCGTCGGGAACTTCGGTGACGGACGGATCAACGCCTACCGCGCGACGGGCTCCGGCTGGGAGGATCGTGGCCACCTGAAGGACGCGAACCACCATCCGCTCGTCATCGACGGCCTGTGGGGCATCGGCTTCGGGAACGGCGCCGCCGGTGGCCCGACGACCTCGCTCTACTTCGCCGCCGGACCGGACGACGAAACCCACGGCCTCTTCGGATCGATCACCGCGGCTCCCTAGGGACTCGCCGGCGCGAGGTCGCGGGAGGCCTCGCCAACCCTTCGTCTCGACGCCCGGCAGCGCAAAGCAGCCGGGCGTCGTCGCGTCCGCCCCGGCCCCGCTCCCGCGCTTGACACGCGGCTGCGAGCGGATCGCGCTCGGCGTGGTCGAGATCGCACCGCCGCGCGCCGAGGATGACGCGCAAAGGAGGCCACCACCATGCTCTGGGCGATCATCGTCATCCTGTTCGTGCTGTGGCTGCTGGGCCTGATCGGCAGTGTCGGGGGTCCGTTGATCCATCTCCTGCTCGTCCTCGCGATCATCGTGTTCATCGCGCAGTTCCTGACGAACCGTCGATCGGTCTGACGTCGAGCCGGCAGGCCGGGCGCCAACCCGTTCCGGGCCGGCGGGTCAGCGGGGGAGGGACTCCTCGAGCTGGCCGAGCCGGCCGGGCGGCAGATCCGGAAGCGCCGCGGCCGCTGGTCGGCGGGTTGCGAGGATCGAGCCGGCGATGACGAGCGCGAAGCCCGCCAGCATCGCCGGCGTGAGGATCTCGCGCAGGACCAGCACGCCGAGGACGGCGGCCACGGCCGGGTTCACGTAGGTGATGACCGTCGCCCGGACCGGCCCGACCTCGTCGATCAGGGCCGCGAAGACCAGGAACGCGGCCGCGGTGCAGATCACGGCAAGGACGACCACCGAGCCGATGACGCCCGGCGACGGCGGGACGGACGGGAGTTGGACCGCCGCGATCGGGACGTAGACCGCGGCGCACAGCGACAGCGAGAGGGCCATCACGCCGATCGAGGGCAGGCCGCCCAGGCGCCGAGCCAGAATCGCCGGCCCGACTGCATAGCAGACCACCACGACCGCCACCTGGACGAGAGCGAGTGGCTCGGTCGTCCCCAGGTCGCTGCCGACGATGGCCGCGACGCCGATCAGGCCAACGAGGAGGCCGCTGACCGCCGCTCGCCCCAGCCGGTCGGCCGCCCCGGTCATCAGCGCGACGACGGTGCCGACCAGCGGGACGCCCGCGATCAGCAGGCCGGTGAGCGAGCTCGTCAAATGCTGTTCGGCAGAGCCCAGGAGCACCCACGGGATCGCGATCTCGATCGCCGCGAAGGCCATGAGCCAGGGCCAGCGGGCGAGGATCGGTCGGAGGTCGACCCGGGACACGGCTAGGGGCAGCAGGATCACCGATGCCAGGCCGGTCCGGAACAGGACGAGCGTTGCCGGGCTGATCTCGTCGACCGCGATGCGGATGAAGAGGTAGGGGATCCCCCAGAGCACCGACATCAGGCCGAACAGGACGACGCCGCGCTGGGTCAACCCGGGATCCCGCGGCCGTTCGTCACGGCCCGATCTTCGCAGACTCGGGCCAACCGCCGCTCAGGCGAGGGCCGGCAGGGTCGTCCCCGTCAGCTGGAGGACCGCGACCGCGGCGGCGCCGACGATCGCGACGGCCATCAGGGACGCCGCGATGCCCAGGACGACGCCGCGCCGCATTCCGGCGCTCGCCAGCTCGATCGCGACGAACAGGGCGATCGCGACGACGGCCGGCGGCAGCGCCTTCGCCTGAAGGACGCCGGCGTCGATCACGGCCTTGCCGTTGGCGTCGCGCTCCAGCGGGTCGAGGAGCAGGCGCCCGGCGAGGGCGAACGCGGGGGTGATCGTCGCGAAGACGAGGACGGTCGTGGGCTCGTAGGCGTTGACGCGGGCGATCGCGCCGATGACCGGGGCGATCAGGATCAGCGGGCCCAGCACGAACCAGATGACCTGGCGCGTGGGCAGGATCAGCTCGGACCGACCCTCCAGCGCCAACCCGACCGCCACGAAGGCCGCGAGCGGCAGCAGGGCGAACAGGACGGACCGGCCGGTCGGCCAGTCTCCCCGATCCTCGGCGGATCCCTCGAGGACCGCCGTGCTCTCGATCGTCATCCCGCATCTCCCTCCGGCTCGGACGCGCTCCGCGCGAAGGATCGCATTCCGGTCAAGGGGGTCGTGAGTGCTCCCGCCCAGCTGGCGCGCCCAGGCACCGTGAACCTCGCGCAGTCGCGAGGGCTACCCTGAGGCATGGCCGCTCCCCGGTTCACGATGGTCGTCCTCCTCGTCGACGACCTTCCTCGCTCCCTCGCCTTCTATCGCCGGCTCGGCGTCGAGTTCCCGGCCGACGCCGATTCCCGGACCGACGTCCAGGTCCCGCTCGGGGAAAGCCATCAGCTCGTGATCTCGACTCGCTTCGTCGGCGCGATCCCCGACTACGAATCACCGCGGGGCGACGGACGGGTGATCCTCGAATTCTTCGTCGAGGGCGATGACGCCGTGAACGCGAAGCACGCCGAGCTCGTCGAAGCGGGCTATCGCAGCCGTCGGGCGCCCTTCCGAACGGGCTTCGGGGCGTGGATGGCGATCGTCGACGACCCGGACGGCACGACCGTGCTGGTCACCGCGGGCTGACGGCGCCGCGGCCCGGCCACGCCTGGCACGGTGCGATCCTCGCGACCCTCCTCCGGCGCGCCGACCCGGCTGCGCTTCCGGGCTGACGCCGCCCGGGCGCTCTGACATCATCGCGAGGTGACCGCGACTGCGCCCGCCACCTCCACGGCGATCGCCGCCGTCGACGCGATCTTCGATCGCTTCCACGCCACGCTGGTGGCGCCCGGCGTCGTCTTCGGGGTGATCGTCGACGGCTCACTCGTCCATTCCGGGAGCCGAGGATCCATCCGCCCCATCGAGGCCGCCGACGGGACCGTCGCGGTCGTCGAACCCGGTGCCGCGCCTGACGACGACACCGGCTACCGGATCGCGTCGATGACGAAGAGCTTCACGGCGGCCGCGATCCTGCGCCTTCGCGACGACGGCCGGCTCCGCCTCGACGACGACGCCCGGCAGTGGGTCCCCGAGCTCGATGGCGGCGCCCGTTGGGCCGACGACGCCGGGCCGATGACGATCCGGGCGCTCCTGACGATGTCGGCGGGGCTACCCACGGATGATCCGTGGGGCGACCGCCAGCTGGGGCTGGACGAGGCGTCGTTCCTCCGCTTCCTCGCGGCCGGGCCGGAGCTCACCTGGCCCGTGGGAACCCACTTCGAGTACTCGAACACGGGCTACGCGATCCTGGGCCTGATCGTCGGCCGCGCGGCGGGAGAGGCCTATCGCACCTTCGTCGAGCGCCGGGTCCTCGAGCCGCTCGGGCTTGCCGGGACCGCGTTCGACACGACCGGCGTGGAAGCCGGCCGGGTCGCCCCGGGCTACCTCCGTCGCGGTGGCGCCTGGATCGAGGAGCCGATCGCGCCGCACGGCGCGTACGCCCCCATGGGCGGGCTGTACTCGACCGTCCGCGACCTCGCCACCTGGGTGGCGGCGTTCCTCGCCGCGTCGCCGTCCCGGGACGACGACGATCGTGGCGTCCTCCTTTCGCGAGCGTCGCTGCGCGAGATGCAGGAGAGCCACCGCGCGATCCCTCCGGAGCTGCGCTGGACCTCGACGGGAGCGCCGCCGGTCCCATTCGTCTCGGGCTACGGCTACGGCTTGTTCGTCGTGCACGACGTCGAGCGGGGCCGGACCATCACCCACAGCGGCGGGCTGCCGGGCTACGGCTCGAACATGCGCTGGCATCCGGCGAGCGGCCTCGGCGTCGTGGCCGCGGCGAACGGCCGGTACGCACCGCTCGGGCTGGTCTGCCGGGATGCGCTGAATGCCCTGATCGACGGCGGAACCCGACCGGCACGGCGACCCCGGCCGTGGCCGGCGACCGAGGCGGCCCGATCGGCGGTCGAGCAGCTGATCGAGGACTGGGACGACGACCTCGCCAAGCGAACGTTCGCGATCAACGTCGATCTCGACGAGCCGCTCGAGCTCCGGCGCGCCCAGATCGACGGGCTTCGAGCGACGTTCGGCCGGCTCCGCCCGGACGAATCCGAGCCGGCGATCGGTGACACGCCAGCAGCGCTTCGCTGGTGGCTCCGCGGCGAGCGCGGCGGCCGCGTCCAGGTCGACATCCAGCTGGGCCCCGAGCGGCCCGCCCGCGTCCAGTGGCTCGAGCTCGTGGCCGTTCCGGACCCCTCGCCGCGGCTCCTCGCGCTGGCCGAGCGAGTCACGGCGCTCGTCAGCCAGGATCGCGCGGCGTGGCCGGCGGATCTCGAGCTGGCCGCCGGGGTCGATCGGGCCGCGGTCCGGCGAGACCTCCGCGCGGCCGACGCGCTGTTCGGACCGCTCACGCTCGGCGCGGTGACGGCCGGCGATGGCGCCTCGACCGGTTCGTGGCGCCTCAACGGTCCGCGCGGGCCGGTGACCCTGACGATCGCGCTGGCCGAGGACGGGGCAACGATCGAGACGATCGCGCTCGTCCCGGACGCCTTGGAGTCGCCGATCGAGGGCGTCTGAGCGCTGCTCGACCACCGCCCGCAGAACGGCCGCTCCGCATCGTGATCGCCGAGGACTCCGTCCTGGAGGGGGAGGGCATCGCTTGGCCGGCCACGCCCGAGGGAACGCCTCCGTCGTCCGCTGGGCGCGTCGGGGCCGGCCCGCCGTTGCTATCCTCCGACCGGTGCGCCTCCTGCCCGCCCGGGTCGTCGAGACGATCGCACCAGCCCGTCTCGGTCGCAGCTTCCGGTTCCTCCTGGCCGCCTCCGCGATCAACAACGCCGGCGACGGCGTCGTCATCGCTGCCGGGCCGCTGCTCGTCGCATCGCTGACCCGCGACCCGTTCCTCGTCTCGCTGGCGCTCTTCATGGAGCGCCTGCCGACCCTCTTGTTCGGAGTCCTCGGTGGCGTCGCGGCGGACCGCTTCGACCGCCGCCGGATGGTCGTCATTGCCAACCTCATCCGAGCCGCGATCCTGGCCGGGCTCGTCGTCACGATCGCGACCGGGGCGGTGACGATCTGGCTCGTCCTCGTCGCGCTGTTCGCGATGGGCACGGCCGAGGTCATGGCCGACTCGGCGAGCAGCACCCTCCTGCCGTCGCTCGTGGCCCGAGCCGATCTGGGCACGGCCAACGCCCGGATGTCCGGGGCGATGCTCCTGACGAACCAGCTGTTGCTGCCGCCGCTGGGGGCGTTCCTGTTCGCGCTGGACCGCAGCCTGCCGTTCGCGGCGAACGGGGTCTCGTTCATCGCGGCCGTGATCCTGATCTCGCGGGTCGTCACGCCGGTCCGGGAGCGGGCGGAACGCACCACCGTCAGGGCCGACCTCGTGGAAGGGGTTCGCTGGCTCCTGGCGCATCCACCGATGCGGACCCTGACCCTGACGATCCTCGCCTTCAACATCACGTTCGGGGCGCCCTGGGCGGTCCTCGTCCTGTACGCCACGGAACGGCTCGGGATGAGCGAGATCGGATTCGGGCTGATCACCACCGCCATCGCGATCGGCGGCCTGATCGGGACGGCGTCATACGGCTGGCTGGAACGCCGCTTCACGCTCGGCGACATCATGCGGGTCGGCCTCCTGATCGAGACCGTCACCCACCTCGTCCTGGCCTTGACGACATCGGCCGCGGTGGCCCTCGGCATGCTCGTGATCTTCGGCGCGCACGGGTTCGTGTGGGGCACGACCTCGACCGTCGTCCGCCAGCGCTCCGTGCCCGACGAGGTCCTGGGCCGGGTGGGTGGCGTGTACCGCGTGGCGATCCAGGGCGGGATCGTCATCGGGACCCCGATCGGCGGCCTGATCGCCGGGTTGTTCGGGATCACGGCGCCGTTCTGGTTCGGCTTCGTGGGGTCGGCGATCCTCGTGACGATCCTGTGGCGGCAGTTCGCCCTGATCGCCCACGACGCCGAGATCTAGGCGCTCGCCACTCCGGCGAGATCGAGTGGGAGCACCCAGGCGTCGACGACGAGGGGATCGTCGTAGCGCTCGGTCGTCGGGACCAGGCCGTCCAGCGGCACGGCGAGGGCGTCGACGGCGACGGCGCTCAAGAGGGCGTAGGCGTGACTGCCGCTGACCTCGCGAGCGTGGTTCTTCAGGAGCCGGTGGGCGACGTTGACGTCCGCTCCGAGCAGCTCCTCCTGGCCGACGATCGTCTGGGCGATCCACGCGCCGTGGTGGACGACGAACTTCAGGTCCAGGTCGCCGATCCGGATGCACGCGTCGCACGAGCACGTCCAGTTCGCCCGAGCGCTCTCGAGGCTGGCGCCGAACGCCCCGTACCAGCCGCGGATCGCGTCGAGAAGCAGCCTGCCTCGAGGCGCGGCCTCGCCGGCTACCGCGAACACGGCGTCGCCTTCCAGCTTGGCCAGGCTGAACGCCGGGGCGATCGCGGACACGATCGTGTCGAGCAGGTGGGACATGACCGCGTAGGCCGGGGGCGGTACCTCGGCGTCGAGGATGATGTCGCGATGGGCATCGGCGACCGCGCCGAGGAACCCCGTGTAGCCGGAGATGTCGGCGAGGAGGAGCGTGCCGGACCGACGCTGGGCGGCGGACGCGGAGAAGGCCATCGGCCCGATTGTCGCCGATCTCAGGGCGGACGCGACCAGGACTCCCGCGCGGCGGCCGCGCGGCGTACGCTGAGCACCCCTGACGCACGCTGGAGGGCGACGGCATGACGATCCGCGACTCGCTGACCGAGGCGATGCACCTGCCCCAGGACAGCGACACGATGAGCTGGCTCGGCACCCATGGGATCGGGGTGGCCAACGAGCAGACGATGAGCCAGGCGATCCACGACGTGTACTGCGGGATCACCTCCGACCACGACCACCCGAACGAGAAGGACCACGAGCAGGCGCGCAAGCTGCTCGACGCGATGCACCGGGCGGCCGCGCTCGCGGACTGAGGTGCCGGCGCCGGCCGGCCGGTAGGCTTCCACCGACATGCCAGCCGAGTTCATCTACACGACCTACAAGCTCGCCCGCCACTACCCACCGGATCGGACGGTCCTCGAGGACATCTCGATCTCCTTCTACCCGGGAGCGAAGATCGGGGTGATCGGTGCGAACGGCGCCGGCAAGTCGAGCCTCCTGAGGATCATGGCCGGGCTCGACGACGGATTCACCGGGGAGGCCCGGCTCACGCCCGGCTTCAGCGTGGGCTACCTGGCTCAGGAGCCTCAGCTCGACCCGTCGAAGGACGTCAAGGGCAACGTCATGGACGGCGTCCGTGAGGTGGCGGGCCTGATCGAGCAGTACAACGCCGTCATGGCCAGGTGGTCCGAGCCGGATGCGGACTACGAGGCCGTCGGCGCCGAGCAGTCCGCCCTGGAGGACCGGATCAACGCGGCCGATGCCTGGAACGTGGAGCGCAACGTCGAGATCGCGATGGAGGCGCTCCGCTGCCCGCCCGACGATGCGCCGGTCGCGACCCTGAGCGGCGGCGAGAAGCGGCGGGTGGCGCTTGCCCGGCTGCTGCTCAGCCACCCCGACCTGCTCCTCCTCGACGAGCCGACGAACCACCTCGACGCGGAGTCGGTCGAGTGGCTCGAGCGGTTCCTCGACGAGTACAGCGGGACCGTCGTCGCCGTGACCCACGACCGCTACTTCCTCGACAACGTCGCCAAATGGATCCTCGAGCTGGACCACGGTCGCGGAATCCCGTTCAGCGGCAACTACTCGGGCTGGCTCGAGCAGAAGCTCGAGCGGATGGGCCGCGAGCAGAAGCAGGCCGACGCCCGCCAGCGGACGCTCGCCCGCGAGCTCGAATGGGTCCGGATGGGCGCGAAGGCCCGCCAGGCGAAGGGCAAGGCCCGGCTGACGGCCTACGAGCAGCTCCTGGCCGAGGCGAACGACGCCCGCGGGACGCAGACCCGCGAGCTCGAGATCGCGATCCCGCCGGGGCCGCGGCTCGGCGACCAGGTCATCGAGGTCGCGAACCTTCGCAAGGGCTACGGCGACCGGCTCCTGATCGAGGACCTGTCGTTCAGCCTCCCGCGCTCGGGGATCGTCGGGATCATCGGCCCCAACGGGGCCGGCAAGACGACCCTCTTCCGGATGCTCGTCGGCCAGGAGCCGCCGGACCAGGGAACGATCACGGTCGGCGAGACGGTGGCGATGAGCTACGTCGACCAGTCACGCGACGAGCTCGATCCGTCCAAGACCGTGTTCGAGGAGATCACCTCGGGCGTCGAGGTCGTGCGGTCGGGGACCCGCGAGATCCCCGCCAGGGCCTACGTCTCGAGCTTCAACTTCCGGGGCACCGACCACGGCAAGCTCGTTGGCCAGCTCTCGGGCGGCGAACGGAACCGGGTCCATCTCGCCAAGCTCCTCCAGTCCAACGGCAACGTCCTCCTCCTGGACGAGCCCACCAACGATCTCGACGTCGACACCCTGCGGGCGCTCGAGGCGGGGCTGGAGTCGTTCCCGGGCTGCGTCGTGGTGATCAGCCACGATCGCTGGTTCCTGGACCGGATCGCGACCCACATCCTGGCGTTCGAGGGCGACAGCCAGGTCCGCTTCTTCCAGGGCAACGTCAGCGACTACGAGGCGTTCCGCCACCAGGAGCTCGGGACGACGGCCGACCAACCCCACCGGATCCGCTACAAGCGCCTCGTCGCCTGAGGGCAGGCCGGCGCACGACGGGCTCGACACGACGGGCTCGACGCGCCGCCCGGCGAGGTGGCGTGGAAGACGGGCCGTATGATCCGCTCAGCGCGCATCGGCCGGGATCACCGATGCGCTGACCGAAAGGGGCGGCACGATGGCCGATCACGACGAGCCGCCGCTCGGAAGCGGCTCAGCCGCGGAGCTGCTGTCCGCGTGGCGCGCCGCCGAGCGGGACCACGCGGCCGCGCTCGACGCCTCCGGCACCGCCGGTCTCGCGGCCGTCGCCGCCGGCCGCGCGGCCACGGCGGCTCGCGCGACGGCGGAGGCCGCCAGGCTCAGCCTCGAAGCGGCCACCCGGGCGGAACGGGCCGCGCAGGAGACGGCCGATGCCGCCGAGGTCCTGAGTGCCGCGGTGCGCCACGGCCAGGTCCTCGCGGACGCCGCGGTCGACACGACCAAAGCCGCCGAGCTCGAGGCGAAGGTTGCGTTCCGCGACGCCCAGGCGGAGGGATTCCCGAAACCATCCCGCTGAGCGATCCCGTCTGTCAGCGGCCCGGCGCGCCGGGTCCTATCATCCGCCGCATCATCGCCGGAGGCTCCGGCCGATCGATGACGAGGGAGGCGATGGCCGAGGACGAGAGCGGACGCCTGGGCAAGGGTTCGGCCGCTGACCTGCTGTCGGCCTGGCGGGCCGCTGAGCGGGACCACGCGGCGGCCCTCGAATCGGCTTCGGTCGCAACGCTCGCAGCCCGCGCTGCGGAGCGCGCGGCAAACGCTGCTCGCGAGACCGCGGACGCGGCCAAGCTGAGCCTCGAGGCCGCTCAGCGCGCGGAGCACGCCGCGCGGGAGACCGCCGACGCCGCCGATGTCCTGAGCCGGTCCGCGTCCCGCGAGCAGGTCGTCGCGGACGCCGCGGTCACGACGACCGAAGCCGCCGAATCGAAGGCGAAGGCCGCCTTCCGCGAGGCCCAGAAGCAGGGGTTCCCCAAGGACCCGGGCTGAGCGTTCGCCCGCTCAGACCACCCCTCGGGCCGCCCAGGCGTGAGCGGTCATGTCGAAGGACCCGGACGGGAGCCGTGACCGGCAGCGGGCCTCGAGCTGCGAGCGACCGGCCGGGTCGAGGCTGGCCAGGAAGCCGCCGGCCGGCCCGACGCCGCGGGTGAAGGGCTCCCACCAGTCGTCGAAGCCCGAGTAGCTGCGCTGGACGGCCAGGTCCGACTCCTCCACGTCGCGCAGCCCCGCGCCCCGGAACAGCGCCGCGAGCTGGCCGGACAGGGCGCCCGCTCGCTCGGATTCGTCGTTGACGTCGGGATCGACCTCGCGGGCCGCGACCCAGAACGGCCCGAGCGGTCCGCGCCCGCCGCCGAAGTCCCAGACGCAGGCCGCCACGGTCCCACCGGGCCGCGTCACGCGCGCCATCTCCTGGATCCCCGCCGGGGGATCGCTCATGAAATGCACGACGAGCTGGGCGAGCGCGGCGTCGAAGGCGTCGTCGTCGAACGGCAGCGCCTCCGCCGTCGCCCGCCGAACGTCGACGCCCGGATGGCGCTCGCGCGCGGTGGCCACGAATGGCTCCGACGGGTCGACCGCACTCACCGAAGCCGCCCCCAGCCGTCGGACCAGCTCCGAGGTCAGCGAGCCCGGCCCGCAGCCCACATCGAGCGCGCGCTGGCCCGGCCGGAGCTCGGCGAGGTCGGCCAGGAGCGGGGCCAACGACCGCGACCAGCCGCCCATGAAGCGGTCGTACGACTCGGCGGCGACGTGGAACATCGACGCGGCCCGGTCAGTCGCGACGCCAGAGATCGATGTCGGGCAGGCCGTGCATCGCCAGGGCGTCCGAGATCTGGGCCGCATGCCAGGCGTCGTGGGTGAGCAGCCGTTGGAGGATCGAAGCCCGCGTATGGTGCTGGATCGTGTCGCCGTAGCGTCGTTCGATCTCCTCCTCCAGGCGCTCGGGCAGCCACGTGTCGAGGACGTGGTCGACGATCGTGAAGCTCGACTCCAGCGCCCACACGAGCTCCTCCGCGGACCGGGGGTGGTCGAGATCGTCCTCCCAGCCCTCGGCGGCCATAGGGTCGGCGAACGGCGTCCGATCGGCGCCCGGCTCGCCCAGGATCCCGCACAGCCAGTAGGTCCGGGCACCCGCGTCATGGCCGGCAACGGCCCAGATCGGCCAGTCGTACGGGCCCAGGCGGATCGCGAGCTGCTCGTCCGTCAATCCCGCGAGCGCCGCGGTGACGCGGCGGTTGTACTGGGGCCAGCGGTCGTAGAAGCGCCGAATCGTCATCGATCGAGTCTAGGCCACTGGGGATCGCTCCTCCTCGCCTGGGGAGAGCCGTCGAGTCCGCCCGGATCGTCAGGCGGCGACGTAGCGCTCGCGAAGGAGCCGGCTCGTCTGCCGCGGGAGCACGCCGCCGCCAATGACCTCCTCGAGGCTCAATGGCAGGAACGTCGAGGGATCGGTCAGGAGGTCGCGATAGCGTGCGCACAGGTCGACCATGTCGACGTTGTCCGTCGGGTGGACGAGCGCGTACCGACCCCACGTCCACTCGCCGCTCGGGTGCTGGAGCATCGAGAAGAGGAGGAGCTGCTCCAGCCACGGAGACCACAGGTCACTCCGGCCGTGGAGCGCCTCGAAGGCCTCCGGCCGAAAGGCTTCGGAGCGCTCGTGGACCTCGCGATACCGCCACAGGTTCTGGGGCTTCGGGGTCTCGACCGTCAGGCGCTCGTGGTACTTGACGTCGACCGCGAGGATCCCGCGGGTGCCGTCGCCGCGATCGAGCACGAAGGCCGCATCGAAGGCGCGGAGGCTGTTCAGCCACTCCGGGTCGAGCCGGCCGGGGGAGTGGGCGAACCGGACGTCGGTGACGCGTCCGGGCGCATCCGGCGCCCAGGCATGGACGGCGCGATCGGCCCGGCGCAGGTCGGCGGCCAGGTCACCGAAGAGGTTGAAGGCGAGGGCTTCCGAGGCGAGGAGGTCCGCCCAGAGGCGCTGGCGGTCGATGCTCTGGTCGTGCTCGACGAACGACATCCGGCGGCGAGCGGCCTCCAGCGCCGCCGGCGTGAGGAGGCTGGCCCCGGTCTTCTCGGCGAACGCCAGGGCGAGCCGGTTGCCCACGGGCCGGACCTCGGCCCCGGCTCGGGCTCGGAAGGGCTGGCTGCCGATCGGGAGGCCGCGGGCCTCACGCCACCTCGCGTGATGGAGCCGGGTGGCCTGCCGGAAGGCGGTCATCGCGGGCTTGCGGGCCACGACGTCGGATGGGTCCCAGCAGTGCGCGGCCTCGAGCTCGGCGCGGGACGGGGAGGGGGCGCTGGCCTGGCTCACCGGGCGCTCGAGCCGCTGCGCCGCGCCGTCGAGGTCGCGAGCCGGCCGTGCGCCTCGTCGAGGAGCGGCGTCACGACGGTCCGGAACGTCTCGTCGCTCGGATTCAGGATCGAGATCCAGCGCTGCTTCGCGTAGACGGGGTGGGGGAGGAGGGTGTCGAGTGCGGCGTGGTCCCGATCGGATGCCGCGCCCGCGATCCGCTCGAACGTTGCCTTGCCGACGCCGAGGTTCAGCCGGAAGGTCCCCGGCCGCGCACTGAGGTTCGACGGCGCGCCCTCGTCGTGCTCGTCGGTCGTCACGATCGTCGCGAAGTTCGGCCAGTGCGACGCGTCGAGGGAGAAGAATGTCGCGCCCATCGCCTGGGCGGTGACCGTCTCCGGGTAGCGCTCGAGGATGAACGTCGTGATCGCCTCCGGGTCCGGCCCGGTCGGCAGCTCGTCATTCGTCATGGCTCGAGCCTACGTCTTGCATGTCAAGTGCAGGTTCCTGGATCGCCATCTCTAGGAATCATGAGAATTCGATGCGCATCACGACCCGGCGAGGAGTCGGGTGGGAGACCTCCTCGAAACCGGCCGCGGCGAAGACGCTCCGGGCGCCCACGTTGAGCTCGCCCCAGGTGACCTCGACGCCGGGCTCGGTCAGGAGCGGATAGCCCTCGAGGGCTCGAGCCCCGCAGCTCCTTGCGCGTTCGACTGCCGCCGTCAGCAGCAGCCGCGTGATGCCCCGGCGACGGTAGCCCGCCCGGACCACGAAGCAGGGGATCGCCCAGACGGACGGATCAGCCGGGTCCTCGTCGCGGCCGGCCCATGGCACCGGACTGTTCAGGAGTCGCGGGATGAACGCGCTCCGCGGCTCGACGTTGCACCAGCCGACCGGCTCGCCGTCGAGCGATGCGACCAGGCCACTCGTGACCTCCGAGCCCGGAAAGCCGCAGTGGGTCTGATCCTGGAGCCGCTCGACTCGCGCGGCGATGGGGGTCGCCTTGCGCTCCGCCCAGTTGGCGAACTTCCACTTCTGGCACTGACAGTAGGCCGGGTAGCCGCGGCTGCCGAAGATGGCACGGAGGTCCTCGCCTGACGCTTCGTTCGCGGGCACGATGGACACGCTCGTGGGGTCCAGCTCGACGTATGCGGGCAAGCGAGGCACGAAGCCAGCCTATCCGACGCGCCGGTCACGTCCTGACACCAACCGGCCGATGAGATCGGCCCGACCGGGCCGTCAATGGGTTGGGCAGGACGGAGGTGGTGATGGACTACGAGAAGGACCCGCGGGTGGACGCGTACATCGCGGCGCTGCCTGCCTGGCAGGCGACGAGCTTCCAGGAGCTGCGCGACCTGATCCACGCCGCGGATCCCGGGATCGGGGAGACGATCAAGCGGACGGTCCAGCCGTATTTCGTGCTCAACGGCAATGTCGCCGCGTTCCTCGCGGCCAAGGATCACGTCAACGTCTTCCTGTACGACCCGCTCGTCGATGACCCGGCTGGGATCATCACGGCCGGTCACGACAACCAGACGGGTCGCCAGATCGCGATCCGGGAGGGCGAGACGATCCCGGCCGAAGCCTTCCGGGCGATCGTCCGCCAGATCGCCGACCACAACCGGGCCGGCGGCTGGCGCAAGCTCAGGGCGTCGACGACCGGCTGATCGGTGCTCCGGCGTCCGTGTCCGGGGCGCGCTCCGCACCCACGACGAACGCCGGCGACCAGGCGATCGCTTCGCCGGCGGCCGCGGCCCCGACCCGGATCCCCGCGCGTCGCCCTAGACTCGGCGGATGCCCACCGAGCCGGACCAGCCCGCAGCGCTCCCGATCGATGACGATCCACCGCTGACCCGCACCCAGCTCCTCGTCACCGCCGGCGTCATGACCGCCATCGCCGTCGCCGCCCTCGATTCCACGGTCGTCGGCACGGCGATGCCGACGATCATCGGCCAGCTGGGCGGCCTGGGCGAGTACTCGTGGGTCTTCACGGCCTACCTCGTCACCTCGACGACGACCGTGCCGCTGTACGCGCGGCTGGCCGACATCCATGGCCGCAAGCCGGTCTTCCTGATCGGCCTAGCGCTGTTCGTGCTGGGCTCGGTCCTGTGCGGGACGGCCCATTCGATGCTCGAGCTGATCGTCTGGCGGGCGGTCCAGGGGCTGGGCGCCGGTGCCGTCCAGCCCATCTCGTTCACGATCGCCGGCGACATCTTCACGTCCCGCCAACGGGCCCGGATGCAAGGCGTGTTCTCGGGCGTCTGGGGCGTGTCCGCCGTCGTCGGGCCGGCGCTCGGCGGGATCATCACCACGACCGTCGGCTGGCCGTGGGTCTTCGAGATCAACCTGCCGGTCGGGATCCTGGCGGCCGCGATCATCTGGTTCGCGTTCCACGAGCGCTTCGAGCGCCATCCGCAGTCGATCGACTGGCTGGGCGCCGCGCTCCTGACCGGATCCGTCGTCCTCCTCCTCTTCGCGGTCTCCGAGGGCGGCCAGCTCTTCGGCTGGACGTCCCCGCTCGTCATGGCGATGCTGGGCGGCGCCGTCGCGCTGTTCGTCGCCTTCGTCTGGAATGTCCGCCGCGTCCCCGCTCCGCTCGTCGACCTGGAGCTGGTCCGGTCACCGCTGGTCCGGGCCGGCCTGGGGATCAGCATCCTCGCCGGGATCGTGATGTTCGGGGAGACGACGTACGTTCCGCCGATGGTCCAGGGCGTCCACGGCGGGTCCGCGCTCGATGCCGGGGCCGCGGTGGCGGCCATGTCGCTCGGCTGGCCGATCGCGTCCGTCGCGGCCGGCCGGATCCTGCTCCGAACCGGCGCCCGACCGATCGTGCTCGCGGGAACGGCGGCGATCGCGATCGGCGCGCTGTTGCTGACCCAGCTCGCCCGGATCGACGCCCTGTGGTTCGCGATGCTTGCGTGCTTCGTGACCGGCGTCGGGATGGGACTCACGTCCACGACCCTGCTCGTCGTGATCCAGGGGGCCGTGGTCTGGAGCCGGCGGGCCGTCGCCACGGGCCTCGTCCAGTTCAGCCGGACGATCGGGGGCGCGGTCGGGGTCGGGGTGATGGGCGGGGTGCTCGCCGCGTTCGTGGGATCCGCCTCGTCGGCGATCCTCGATCCGGCCGCGCGCGGGTCCGTCTCGCCCGCGGCAGCCGAGGCGGCCCGCAGCTCCCTCGCGGCGGGTCTCGACGTCACGTACTGGATCATGGCCGTCGCGGCGGCCGTCGCATTCGTCGTGGCGGTCCGGACGATGCCGGACGTCGAGCTGGGCCACGAGATCGCCAGCCCGCCCGACCGAGCCCGACCGGCGGACGCCGCCTAGCTAGCGGTTCCGTTCGGACCGCACGAACAGGAACGTCCCGGCGACGAGGAACCCGAGAAACGACACGGCAATGACCGCCGCGTTGATCGAGATCGGCGTGGTGGCCGGCGCCGGCACGCCCGGTTGGAGGCCGTAGACGACGTTCCGCATCAGCTCGACGGCGTAGCGCAGCGGCGACAGCGCCGACAGGATCGCCAGGGGCAGCGGCAGGTCGTGGATCGGGTTGAACACGCCGGCCAGGAAGAACTGCGGCAGGAGGATGAACGAGAAGACCTGGTTCGCGGTGCGCTGGCTCTTCAGGTTGGACAGGACGATCAGGCCGAACGCCCCGCCGTAGAGCGCCACGACCAGCGAGACCGGGATGAGCGCCAGAAGCACGACCGGCGCGAGCGGGACCCCGATCAGCAGCCCCACGACGACGACGCCGAGCCCGGTCGGCAGCGCGACGAGCGCCTCGCCGATGATCTTCCCGGCCACGATCGAGTAGCGCGACACCGGCGATACGAAGATCTCCTGGCTGAAGTCCTCCTCGCGATCCGAGATCAGCGAGACGAGGCCCAGGACCGACGATTGCCAGATCGTCTGGGCCAGGACGCCGGTGAACACGAACGCGGTCAGGTCGAGCCCGTTCGGACGGCCGAAGCCCGACTGGAGGGCCGGCCCGAGGAGCAGCACGAGGATGAGCGGGAACGACAGCTCGGACACGAGCCGGACCCGGTCGCGCAGGAGCTTCACGAAGTCGCGATGGGCGATCACCGCGATCGCGGACACCTCCGCCCGCCAGCGCCGCTGGACCGGGCGGTCGGGGCGGGCCGTGGCATCACGGGGGAGGGCCGTCTCAGCCACGGCGCTCGGCCTCCGCGGCGGAGTCCGTGGCGGATTCCGTAGCGTCCGGGGCCTCGATCGCGCGGCCGAGCCCCTCCTCGCCGAGCTCGGCTCGGCTGACGATCGCGAGATAGGCATCCTCCAGCGACGGCGCGTGGGTCCGGACGAGCGTCAGGGGCGTCGTGATCGCCCGGAGCGTCGCGTGGGCCGCAGCCGTCCCGACGTCGATTCGGAACGGGCCGGCTCCGCGGGCGCCGATGCCGAGCCGTTGGAGCTCGGAGGCGAGGGCATCGCGGTCGGCCGCATCCACCTCGAGGTACTCGCTGGCCAGCGCGGCCGTCAGCTCGGCCGGCGACCCGGTCGCGACGATCCGCCCGGCATCGATCACGCAGATCCGATCGGCCTGCTCGGCCTCCTCGAGGTAGTGCGAGGTGAGGACGATCGTCGTCCCATTGGCCGAGCGAACGTCGCGGAGATAGCTCCACAGGGCGCGCCGGCTCGGAGCGTCGAGACCGGTCGTGGGCTCGTCGAGGAACAGGACGGCCGGCCGATGGACCAGGCTCCGGACGATCTCGAGCTTGCGGAGCATCCCGCCCGAATACGTCTTGACCGGCTTGAAGACGTCCCGCCCGAGCTCCAGGAGCCCGGCCCAGTCCTCCACCTGGCGGCGGTAGCCGGCGGCCATCAGCCCATACGACGGGGCGTACGGGTAGAGGCCGTAGAGGATCGCGTGGAAGCGCACGTTCTCCTCGCCCGTCAGGTTCCGGTCCAGGCTGGGCCGCTGGAAGATGATCCCGACCCGCTGCCGGACCGCGGCCGCATCGGCGACGACGTCGAGGCCGTCGATCAGGGCCCGGCCGTCGGTGGGAGCAAGCGTCGTGGTGAGGATCGAGAGCGTCGTGGTCTTGCCCGCGCCGTTGGGCCCGAGGAGCGCGAAGAACTCGCCCGCGGCCACGTCGAACGAGATGCCGTCGACGGCGTTCCGCTCGGCCTTGCGATAGCGCTTGACGAGTCCTTCGACTCGGATCGCCGGTGCTGCGGGCGATCGTGGATCACGGCCGGCCTCGAGCGGCGCCGAAGCACCATGCCCCTGGGGGACGACTTCAGGCATCGCGCGTCCGGCCGCTGGGATCGCGATCCTGGAGCTCCCAGGCGTGGTCCAGAGCGTGGTACGCGGTCCTCCGGATCAGGAACTGGATCGGCCAGGTGCGGGCGGGGCGGGCGTCGGCGTTGTACGCCCGGATCGCGTCGAGGTAGGCCGCTCGATGCGCCGCCAGGCCGGGCGCGGTCAGGACCTCGTCCGGGGGCGTCCGGACCTCGACCTTCCGGGACATCTGCTCCGGCTCGTTGATCAGGACGTGCCGGACGATCTGGTCGCGGGTCCGGCCGGCGCTGCGCGGGCCGGGCAGGAGCTCCTCGGGCGCGGCCGCCGCCACCGCGTCGAACGTCGCCCACGCCGCCTGGAGGAGCGTCAGGCGGCGCTCCAGGGCCGCCGGGTCCAGGACCTCGCGCTCGATCTCCGAGGGGACGTGGGCGATGCCCCAGAAGTCGGTCGAGCTGGAGCCAGGCATCCGCTCGACGACGTCGATCTCGGCGGCTCGGTCGAGCTCCCGTGCGCGGCCCGCCCGCGTCGCGACCGAGGAGTAGCGCGGGCGATAGGCCGCCAGGCGCGCGATCGCGTCGTCTTCCGAGGTTCCCCACCGATCGAGCCCGGGCCAATCGAGCGCAGCGGCGACCACGCGGCGCTTCCTGCCCATCTCGAGGATCACCCGGAGCGCAGGGTTGGGCATGGCTCGATGCTAACGGCTCCGCCGCGAGGCATCATCGGCACCATGACCGCCAAGCCCGCCTTCATCGCGCCGATGCTCGCGACCCTCGTGGGCGCCCCCTTCGACGACCCGGGCTGGCTGTTCGAGGTGAAGTGGGACGGTTTCCGGGTCGAGACGGTCGTGGACGGCGCGTCGGTCCGGCTCTGGACGCGGGGCGAGCAGGACGCGGCGGCTCGCTATTTCGGCGACTTCCTGAGCCCGCCCAGCTGGCTGGACGCGAAGCGGGCGATCGTGGACGGCGAGGTCATCGCCCTCGACGAGCGGGGCGAACCGGACTTCGCCCTGCTCCAGGCCCGGATCAAGGGACGAGCTGGCGGTGCCGAACCGACCCCCTTCGTCTATGAGGTCTTCGATCTGCTCCATCTCGACGGGCGCTCGTTGCTCGAGGAGCCGCTGGAGACGCGCCGCGCGCTCCTTGCCAGGGTCATCCGGGCGGACCCGCGGGTGCGGCTGAGCGAGAGCGTCGAGGGCGACGGGGTCGCGTTCTTCGAGGCCGCCCGAGCCCGCGGTCTCGAGGGGATCATGGCCAAGGACCGGCGCTCGAGGTACCTCCCGGGCGGCCGGACGATGGCCTGGCAGAAGATCAAGATCCGGCCCGAGCAGGAGCTCGTCGTGGGCGGCTGGGCGGTGGGGACGGGCAAGGCCGCCGATCTCGGAGCGTTGCTCGTGGGCGTGTACGAGGACGGCGGGCTCCGGTATGCGGGCAAGGTCGGCGCATTCTCCACGAGCCAACGCGAGGAGCTCCTGGCGACGCTGCACCGCCTCGCGGCGGACGACTCACCGTTCGCCGGCCCACTCCCGCGGGCCGCCGCCCGAACCGCCCATTGGATTCGGCCGGAGCTCGTGATCCGGGCGGATTTCGCGGGCTGGACGGGTGACGGCCTCGTCCGCCAGGCCGCGTACAAGGGAATCGAACCCGAGAAGAACCCACGCAAGGTGCTCCGCGAGCGGCCGCGGACCTGACCGGGCGACCGCGTCGCGGACGGTCCGGGCCGGCCGATCACGTGGGCCTACGCCGCCGCCAGCGGATCGTGCCGCTCCCTTCGCCCGCCCGAGCGAAGCCGGCGGCCATCAGGACCCGCGCCGACGCCTCGTTCTCGGGGTCCGAGCGCGCCGTCACCTCCTCGATGCCGGGCTCGCGGAGCGCCCACTCGACGATCGCCCCCGCCGCTTCCGTCGCGTAGCCGCGCCGTCGCCGGTCGGGGATCACGCTGAACCCGATCTCGACGGTCCGGCCCTGGGGCGGACCGAAGAAGCCGATGTCGCCGACGACCGTGCTCGTGTCGCGCTCGATGATCAGCCAGACGCCGAGCTGCTCCGCCTCGGCGTCGGCGGCCGCCGCCTGCATCGGCAGGACGTCGAGCAGGTCGACCTGCGGCCAGGCGTCGGGCAGCCGTGCGCCGATGATCAAAGCTGCCGTCGAGCGATCGTCGGGCAGGGCGGCTGCGGCCTCGGCCGGCAACGGCGTGATCTCGAGGTGGCGCGTTCCGATCCTGGGAGGACGCACCCCCGAATCGTCGCACGGATCGGCCCTCCGGGGGTTCGCCCGGCCGGCGGGACGGAGGAATGCCGGTGGCGCGTCCCCTGCCGATCTGTGGCGAGCGACTCGATTAGCCTTCGGCCGTGAACGCCCAGCGGTCCGCGGCCCCCGCCCTCGGCCCGGCCGATCCGCCCCTTCGCCGCAACCGCGATTTCCGGACGCTCCTCGTCAGCCAGTCGGTCTCGGCGGGCGGGGACGCGGTCAGCTCGACGGCGCTGCCACTGCTCGTCCTCGCCCTGACCGGATCCGGTCTCGCGATGGGGATCGTCGGCGCCGTGACGACCGGCGCTGACTTCCTGATGGGAACCGTGGCCGGCGCGTTCGCCGATCGCGGCGACCGGAAGCAGATGATGTTCCTGGCCGACGTCGGGCGGGCTGCCCTCACGGCGCTCATCCCGCTGAGCGATGCCCTCCACGGGCCGACGATGGCCGTGATCATCCTCGTCTCGGCGCCCCTCGCGGTCCTTCGCGGGTTCTTCCGCGCCGGCTACCTGGCGGCGATGCCGAACCTCGTGGGCCGATCGCAGCTCGCCCGCGGCAACGGGATCCTCGAGAGCGCCTATTCCGCGTCGTTCATCGCGGGTCCCGCGATCGCCGCCCTCCTCGTCACCGCCATCGGACCGGGGCCCACCCTGGCCCTGGACGCCGCGTCCTTCGCCCTGTCGGCGGCGGGTCTGTTCCTGATCCGGCGCGAGCTGAAGGCGCCGCCGGACCGGCCGCGCACCCGGATCGTCGACGACATCCGCGAAGGCGTCGAGTACGTCGCCGGCCATCCGATCCTGCGGACGATGATCCTCCTCTTCGCCTTCACGACCACGGCGCTCGTGTCCGTGGGCGCGGCGATGACGTTCCGCCTGGTCCGCGACCTGGGGGAGGGCCCGGGCGCGTTCGGGCTGACGCTGTCGGGGCTGGGCGTGGGCACGTTGATCGGCGCCCTCGTCGCCTCACGGCTCGGTCCGCGGACGAACGTCGCGCGGTTCATGGTGGGCTGTCTGCTGACGATGGGCCTCCCCCTGGTCGCAGCGGCGGCCATCTCGTCGCTGCCGGCGATCGTGATCCTGACCGGCGTCTCGGGTGCCGGCGAGGCCGCGCTCGTCGTCGTCTACGTCAGCGTTCGTGCGGCGAGCTCGCCGGACGCGCTCGTGGGTCGGATCGCGAGCACCGCGCGGACGATCAGCCTGGGCCTCAGCCCGATCGGCAGCCTGATCGGCGGGATCCTGATCGACACGGTCGGCGGCACGCTGACCGTCGCGATCATGGGCGCGACGCTGTGCGCGGTGGGCCTGGCGTTCAGCCGGGTCGACACGTTGCGCCATGCCTCGCTGTCGCCGGATGGCGGTCACCGCTCGGGCGCCGTCCTGCCGGCCACCGAGGGCCTCGAGCCGTGACCGGGCCTTGGGGGTTCCGTCGGTCAGGGAACGAGGATCGACGCCGGGAGCGAGCTGCCCGCGACCCGGTCGAGATCGACCCGGCCGGGGATCCCCGGGACCGCGCCGTGACTCGTGTGCTGCCACACCGCCCAGCCCGCATCGTGCCAGTTGCCGCCCGGCACGGCTGGGCCGCCGTCCGGCGTCCAGTGGGCGATCCACAAGGGGTAGCCGTTCTGGGCGAACCAGTCGGTGTTCGCCGTCGCCCGCAACCAGAACACGGGCGACGCGTAGATCAGGGGGCGCACGCCCGTGGCCTCGGTCACGGTCTCGAGCCAGGTCCTTGCCCAGCTGATCAGCTCGACCGGGTCCAGGCCGTTCGCGCGCTCGAGATCGAGGACCGGACGGAGGTCGCCGGAGAGGATCGTGGCATGGGCGAGGAACCAGCGTGCTTCGCGCTGGGCATCGTCCTGGGACCGGTTGGGGTTGGCGAAATGGTAGGACCCCACGACCAGCCCCGCGCCGCGCGCGGCGGCCACGTTCGTCCCGTAGGCGCGGTCCGCGGTCAGCGTCCCGGCGCTCGCCCGGATGAAGGCGAACTGCTTGCCGGCGGCGGCCACGCGAGCCCAGTCGATCCTCTTCTGGTGGTCGCTGACGTCGAGCCCGTCGACGACCGGGGTCGGGGCGGCGCTCGTCGCGGCCGCGGGCCCGGACGCGCTGGCCGGCGCGGGCGCGCGGGATGGGTCGGCGACGGCCGATGGCGCGGCGATCGGTGAAGCCGCCGCGAGGATGAGCCCGAGCAGGCAGGGGGCGGCGAAGGCGGCGACCGCACGCTGCATCGAGCGCAATCCTTCCCGCCATCGCGACCCGCGTCAAACCCGAGCGGCCGGGGTGCCTGACCATGACGGCGGATGTCACCATCGCCGCTGAGGATCGACCGATGGACGTTCTCGACTGGCTTCTCGACGCCGACCCCGCGATCCGCTGGCAGGCCCTGCGCGACCTGACCGATGCGCCTCCGGAGGAGGTCGCGGCCGAGCGTGCGCGCGTGGCGACCGAGGGCTGGGGCGCCCAGCTGCTCGCGCTCCAGGCGGCGGACGGGCGCTGGGGTGGTCGGCCGTGGTCGCAGGACTACACCGACACGTTCCACGCCCTCGAGCTCCTGCGCCAGTTCGGGCTCGATCCGGCCAGCGCGGAGGCCCGCCGAGCGATCGGCCTGGTCGTGGAGCACGTCGTCTGGCGCGGCGGTGCCCCGGGCGAGACGCCGTGGGCCGACAACCGCTTCTTCGACGGCGAGGTGGAGCCCTGCATCAACGGCAACGTCGTCGCGAGTGGCGCGTCCTTCGGCGTCGACATGACCCCGCTCGTGGAGCGACTGCTGGGGGAGCAGCTGCCCGATGGCGGCTGGAACTGCGAGGTCGAGAACGGCGCGACCGTGTCGTCGTTCGGGACGACGATCAACGTGCTGGAGGGCCTCCTCGCCTACGAGCGGGCGGGCGGCGGCGGCGCAACGGCGGACGCCGCCAGGACCGCCCGTCTGGGCGGCGAGGCGTACCTGCTCGAGCGCCGGCTCCTGCGCCGGAAGTCGACCGGCGAGCTCATCGACCCGGACTGGCTGCGGTTCGCGTTCCCGACCTGGTGGCACTACGACGTGCTGCGCGGACTCGACGAGCTCCGGGAGTCCGGGGCGGCATTCGACGACCGGAGTGCCGAAGCGATCGCGGTGGTCGAGCAGAACCGGGCCGCGGATGGGCGCTGGCCGCTCCAGCGGGTCTATCTGGGCGCGATGCCCATCCAGATGGAGGCAGAGGGCGAGCCCAGCCGCTGGATCACGCTCCGCGCCCGGCGCGTCCTCGATTGGGCCGGGGGCGCCTGACTCGAGGCGACCGAACGAACGTACCAGCCGCGGGCGAAGCCTTCGTCACAGACAACGGCGTCAGCGCGGCCTAGGCTGCGGGCCATGCCCCGTGGCTTTCGACGGTTGCCCTTCCTCGGCCGACGCGCCGCTCGGCGCGGCGCCGACGCGGGCGATCCGCAGTCCGTCGCCGCATTGCCGCTCGACCCGGATGCCGCACCGCTCGCCATGCCCGTCCTGATGCCGGCGGCGATCTTCCGGCAGGTCCTCGTCGACTCGACCGAGATGACGCCGGTCTGGGCGAGGCCGCGCACGACGCCGGCGGCGCCGGTCCCGGCCGCGCCAACGGAGGCGAAGCCGGTCAAACGGACGCGGCGGGTCAAATCGGAGGCGCCCGGCGCCGCGCCGCCGCCGAAGCGGGCCGCGACGCCCCGGCGCCAGACGACCCGGAAGCGACCACCCGCCGCCTGAGCGTGCGTCCCGGGCGCGTCAGCAGCTGTACGGGTGCGGCGTCGGGTGCGAGGCGGCGTACGTCGTCTTGAGCGTCGAGATCCGGTAGCCCTCGACGATCAGCTTGGGATACGTGGTGTTCGGCCCGGTCGACGTCTGCAGCCAGAGCCGGGACGTTGCGAGGGTCCGGACGCCGGTCATCGGCTTCGACGTCACCCGGACCTTGTTGATTCGGTAGCTGATCACGTAGCTGTCGCTCGTGTAGACCTTGACCGTCTTGCCGATCAGGCTGGCCCCGCGATCCACCTTCCAGCGGGTCAGGAGCGGGAGGAACATCCCGCGCCGAGCGTGGGCGTACAGGAACGTGATCCCGGGCTCGCGCGGCTGGGCGACCTCGGGCAGGTACATCGCGACGCCGCACTTCGGGTAGCTCGACGTCCCGCGGATCACCGGCAGGTTGATCCCGACGCTCGACACGGTGACGCGGGTCGCATGGGGGAACGTGAACGGCCCGCACCGGTTGGACGTGCCACTGACGAGGCGCACGACGAAGCTGGGACTCCGGGCCGCCGTCCAGATGTAGTGCATCTGCATGTCGAGGAGCGGATTCGTCCGGGCCACGGTGCCCGTCGTCGAGGTCCGAACCGACGTCGGACGGGCGACGATCGTGCCGAGCTTCGAGCAGGTGCCCTTCCGGATCGAGACGCTGTACGTGGCGTTCGCTCGCAGGCCCTTCAGCGCGTAGCTGATCGAGCCGGAGCCGTCGGTGTAGGCCCGCATCCGGATCGCGCCGTTCGTGCCGCTGGAGCCCATCCGGGCCGTCCACGTCCGCTGGAGGGTGAGCGCCTCGGCGGGGATGGACGCCGCGGTCAGGAGGACGAGCAGCGCGGTGAGGAGCGCGGCGCCAGCGCGTCGCGTGGTTCGCATGGATGGGGCCCCCGATGGTCCTGGTCCCGGGCAGTACGTTCGTCCGGAGGTCGCGAGGGTAGGACCCACCGGCCCGATCCGGCAAGGGGCTCCCCGGTTCGGCGGTGACGACCGGCAACGAGCCGCAAGCGCGCCCTCAGGGGGCGAGCCGGCTCAGATCCAGGCGCCTGAGCCGGTCCGGGTCGGCGAGGATGTCGAGCTCGCGGATCCGGCCGCCCACGACGGTCGCCGCGATCACCGCGAACGGCTCGCCGTCCGGCGTCCAGACCACGCCGCCCGGGACGCCGTTGACGAGTGCCTGCGTCGAGCGCTCGGCGAGCCGCCGGTACGTGAATGCCTGGCGGCCCACCGCATCGGGGCCGCGGAGCGCGGCGTCGAGATGTGGCCGGGCCGGGCCGCCGTCCGAGCGGAGGCGGACGTCGGGATCGAGGAGCTCGATCAGCTGCTCGAAGGATCCGGTCCGAGACGCCGCGAGGAACGCCTCGACGACGGCCCACTGGCCATCCAGGCCGACGTCCGGCTTGGGTGCGCCCTGGATCCGACGCCGGCCCCGGCTCGCCAGCTGGCGCGTTGCCGCCGGGGTCCGTCCCACGATCGGGGCGATCGTCTCGAACGGGATCGCAAACGCATCATGGAGGACGAATGCGACCCGCTCCGCGGGGGAGAGGGTGTCGAGGACGGCCAGGAGCGCCAGGCCGAGGTCCGCCCCGAGGAGCGCCTCGTGCTCGGGATCGACGCCGTCTGCCCGATCGACGACCGGGTCCGGCACGTGTCCCTCGAGCGCCGCGTCGAGCGAGGACTCGCGACGCGTCCCCCGCGAACGCAGCAGATTCAGGGCGACCCGGGCGACGACCGTGGTCAGCCAGCCGCGCAGATTCTCGATCTCGCCGGCGTCGGTCCGGCTCAGGCGGAGCCATGCCTCCTGGACGGCGTCATCGGCCTCGCTGAACGAGCCGAGCATCCGGTACGCGACCGCTCGGAGATGGCCGCGGTGGGCCTCGAATCGAGTGGCCAGCGTCTCCTGTGTCTCGATCACGGCATCGGTTCCTGTCACATCGGCTCGGCGGGGCGGGTCCCCAGGACGAGACCCCCGATCACGGAAGGATGTGACCGATGACGCAAACCCTGCACCCGCCGCGCGGCATCAACCTATTCAATTCGGTTGCCAAACCGCTCCTCGCGGCCGGAATGCCGATGGGCTTCAACGGCCTGCTCACCGTTCGCGGCCGGAAGAGCGGCGTCCCGCGCACCACCGCTCTCGCGGTGATCGAGGCGGGTGGTCGGCGCTGGGTCTGGTCGCCGTGGGGCGAGGTCCAGTGGGTTCGCAACCTGCGGGCCGCCGGTCGGGCCACGGTGACGGTTCGTCGCCAGGAGTCCTCCGTCCGCGCCATCGAGCTCGATCCGGAGCAGCGGATCGGGTTCTTCCGCGACACGCTGGCGCCCTTGGCCCACGGCATGCGCGGCGGCGCCTGGTTCATCCGGACGTTCGACGGCGTCGACGTCGACGATCCCGTGAAGGCGGCCGAGGGTCGCGCGGTGTTCGAGCTGGTGCCCGCCGCGGGCGTCTGAGCGAGGCGGCTGGCGGCCGTCCGGGCACCGGTCTGCGCCTCGCGCTCTGGGCCTCGCGGCCCGCCGCCCGCGCGCCGGCGCCCGCGCACCGGCGTCGGCGCACCGGACAGGACCCGGCCGTGGGCGCACCAGGCCAGGCGTGCTCCCACGGGTCTCGACTCCCGATCCCCGTGCGTGAGCCACGGGTCGAGTCGTGATTCGCCTGCGTGGCACCGCGCGTTGTGACCCCGCCAGGAGCATCTGGCCCGATCCGCTCCGCGCATCAGGTCAGACATGCGCCCACGGAATACATGGCACGTTCGCCGCGCGGGCGCCGCACGCATCCGCGCCTTTCCTGTGCTTGGCACGGCCCCAGGTAGTCCGTCCACGACTAGTTGGCCGGATTGGCACCGGGGGCGGCGACGAACGAAGCCGCGAGCCGCTGAGAGCCAAGTGCGAGCGGTCCGCCGGCGGCGTGGTCTTGATCAGCATCGCGGAAGCGCAGATCGATCGGAGCGATCCCGACGACGCGGCCGCGCTCCACGCCACGGCTGCGACGACGAGCCCGGCCGGGCCCGCACAACGATCGGCGTGCCGTCCCGCCCGGCAGGACGTATGGTGGTCAGCCCGATCCTGAGACCGCCCAGCCCGGGAGGACACCGATGCTCGAGGCCAGCGCCCGGCTTGCGCCGGGTCACGTCGATCAGCTCCGCCGCGCTTGCGGCGAGGTGATCCTGCCGGGCGACGCCGGGTACGACGACGCCCGCCGGCTGTGGAACGCGATGCACGATCGGCAGCCCGGCGTGATCGTCCGCCCCACGACGGCGACGAAGGTCGCGACGGCCGTCCGGTTCGCGCTCGACCACGATCTGGAGATCGCCGTCCAGTCGGGCGGCCACAGCGCAGCCGGGCTGCGCGGCGCGGACGGCGGGATCGTGATCGACCTCTCTGCGATGCGCGGCGTCGAGGTCGACCCGGCGACCCGGACCGCGCGGGCGAACGGCGGCGCGTTCCTCGGCCAGCTCGATGTCGCTGCTCAAGCGCACGGACTCGTCTGCCCGGTCGGAGTCGTGGGTCATACCGGCGTGGCAGGGCTGACGCTCGGTGGCGGCGTCGGGCGCCTGCAGCGCAACTTCGGGCTGACGATCGATCATCTCGCGGCGGTCGACCTGGTCACCTCGGACGGCCGGCTCGTCCGGGCCAGCGAGACCGAGGAGCCCGACCTGTTCTGGGGCCTGCGCGGCGCCGGCTGGAACTTCGGGATCGCGACCGGCTTTGAGTTCCGGCTCGATCCCTTCGGCCCGCTCCTCCACCGCGGCGTCCTGACGTTCCCGGCCACCCAGGTCCGCGAGCTCTGGGACATCTGGCGCGAGTACGCCCGGACCGCTCCGGACACGGTCGCCACGATCTTCGGGCTGGACCGCGCCGCGCCCGAGTCGGGCTACGCCGACGAGATGGTCGGGAAGCCGATCGTCTTCTTCGCCTGGAACCACAGCGGTGCCGCGGATGACGTGGAGCGCGACACGGCGGTGCTCCGGACAGGCCCGGAGCTGCTGACGACGACGGTCGGGAGCGCACCGTACCTCGACGTGCAGACGGCCCACGACCTCGCCTTCGCCTGGGGCGGCCGATCGTTCATCCGGAGCCACAACGCCGACGACGTCCGACCGGACGCGCTCGAGGAGATGGTCGAGCACGTCGCCCACGTGCCCGGCGAGGCGACCTTCTCGATCACGGCGCTCGGCGGCGCGATCGGTCGCGTCCCCGAGGACGCGACGGCCTACGCCGGCCGCGCCTCGGCGTTCGACCTGAGCGCGGACTCGTCGTGGTCGGACCCGGCGTTGGACGAGGCGAATGCCGAGTGGTGTCGGCGCGCTCTCGCGATCGTCGAGGCGGATCGAGGGCTCGGGGCCTACGCCAACGGCAACGCCGACTTCGGGCCCGCCGAGAGCCGCCGGATCTGGGGCGACGCGAAGCTCGAGCGCCTGGCGGCCCTCAAGCGGGCCTGGGATCCGGACAACGTCTTCCACGTCAACCCGAACATCGCGCCGGCGTCCTAGGCCCCGGGGCGGAGGAGATCGCGATGTCGACGCTCGAGAGCCTGCTGGAGTCGATGCACCTCGCCGCGGACAGCGACACGGCCCGCTGGATGCGCGACCGGGGGATTGCCCTCGCTGACGAGGAGACGATGAGCCAGGCGATCCATGACGTGTACTGCGGGATCGCGGCCGATCACCGCGAGCCGAACGAGAAGGACCACCAGCAGGCGCTGGCGATGATCGCCGCGCTCCAGAAGCAGGTCGCGAGCCGCCCGCCGGCCTGAGCGGCCCGAGCACGGCGACGCCCGTCCCGGAGGATCGGGACGGGCGTGACGCCACTTGGGATCGGGCGGCCCGGGCGCTCGTGCCGGGCCGCCCGATCGCTCACCCCTGGATCACTTCGCCTGGAGCTTGAACGACACCGAGGCCGCGCTCCCGACGTAACGGGCCGCGTCGGCGCCCGACGCAGTCCAGGTGGCCGTGAGCTGGTAGGTCCCGTTCTTCTGGTTGAGCTTCAGCGAGGCCGAGGCGATCCCGGATTCGCTCGTGGTCGCGGACACCGTCTGCGATCCGAGGACGAACACGACCTCCCGCCCGGCGAGGGCCGTGCCGGTCGCATCCTTCAGCACGGCGCTCAGGACGACGACCTTGTTCGGGCCACCGCGGGTCGTGCCCGTGTACGTCATGGCCGTTGCCTTGCGGGCGATCGCCACCGTGTTGGATCCGGTGTTGGCCTCGTACAGGCTGTCGCCCGCGAAGGCCGCACCCGCCGCGTAGGTGCCGGCATCCAGGAGCGGCGTCCAGGCCACCTGGGCCGTTCCGCTCGAGCTGGTCACCGACGATCCGGCCGCGCTGCCGTCGACGGTGAACGTCACGGTCCGGCCGCTGACGACCGAGCCGAACTCGTCGACGAGCGACGCCCGGCGGGCGCCGGCCGTGTCGTACGTCCCGGTCGTGTCCCCGAGCGCGCCGACGGTCACGGTCCGCTTCCGAATCTCGACCGTCCGGCCGTCGGAAGCGCACGCGTTCAGCCGGTCGCACACCGTCAGGGTCGCGGTGTAGCTGCCGGGGGTCGCGTACGAGTGGGTGACGGACGGACCGCCAGTGGCGCTCGGTGAGCCGTCACCGAACGACCACGAGTAGGTCAGGGTCGCCTGGTCGTCGCTGCCCGGATCCACGGCCGAGCCGTTGAAGGCAACCGGCCGTCCCCATGCGGCGGTCGTATCCGGTCCGGCCGAGACGACCGGGGCCAGGTTCGCCACGACGATCGAGAAGGTCGTCGACGAGGTGAGCCCCGTCGCGTCCGTCGCGGTCAGCAGCCCGGAGTAGGTGCCGCTGCCCTGGAACGTGTGCTGGGGGCTCCGGCCGAAGGCGACCCCGCCGTCGGAGAAGTCCCAGCGAAGCGTCGGGAACCCACAGACGCTCGAGCTGCCCCCGCCGTCGAAGGTGATGGCCGAGCCCTGATCGCCCGAATAGGTGTGGAACAGGCCGCCGCCCGCGTTGGCGATCGGCGGGATGTTGTTCTTCTGGAGCGTCCCCAGGATCACGTTCGCCGCGTCAGGACCGGTCAGGCCGAAGGAGATGTCGGCGGCCGGGCTGTCCTTGTGGCCGAACTCACCGAGGTCGTAGACCGTGAAGTCGGGACCGACCGCGGGCGACGCCACGACGGTCGCTCCGACGCCCGTCCGGGCGGCGAGGCTCTGGGCCGGCCCATCGGCCGCGATGCCCGTGAGCCGGTAGTTGACCTCGTTGCCCGCGGGCTGGGTGCACGACAGCGGCACGGCGTCATCGATCGTGGACGGCGACGAGCCGCCCCACTCGAGGTCGGCGTTCTGGCTCCCCTGGCCGCCGGTCACGTCGATCTTGCGGACCGAGACGATCCCGTCGCTCGAGACCGAGGCGACGAGGGCGACGCCCACGTTGAACGCGACGTCCAGATCGGTCGGATCGATGAACGGCACGGTGAAGAGGGTGAACGAATCGATGTCGACGGTCTGGGTTCCGGACGTGCAGGTCCGCGGGCTCTCACCCGGCAGCGGGACAGTGCACGAGAACGTCCAGGTGAGCTCCCTGGAGAAGTCCTTCGTCTGGTCCGTCGGCTGGAAGTCGCTGCCGCCCGTCGTGTCGGCGAAGAGGCCGTACGAGCCGGAGATCGCGCCCTTCGCCGTGATCGTCCCGCCGGTCGTGGTCAGCCTGTCGTGAAGCGTGAGCGTTTGGCCCTGTCGGAGCAGGGTGTCGTCGTAGGCGACGTCGACCGAGCCCGTGCTCGACCAGTCGAGCCGGTCCACGACGGTGTGGACGGTCGCACCGAACGCGAACGCCCAGGAGCCGTGGCCCGTCACGAGCTGGGCCATGTCGTCGGGGACGCACGGGTCGCACGTGGCGGTCGTGTCGTAGGCCACGCCGACGTCCGTCCCTCCGGCGAGCGACACCCCCGTGGTCTTCGTCTGGGTGGCCGCGGCGACCGGCGTCGCGGCGTAGGCGAGGTTGGCGAGCAGGGTCACGATCAGCAGGGCGGCGGCGCGTCCCCGCGGTCGCCGGCTCCGATCGGTCCATCCAATCCATCGATTCATGACTTCCCCTTCGTCGTCCTTTCTCTCGGCAATCGGGTTGAACGGTCAGTGACGGTCGCCCACCTCCTGCCCCTGCACGGCGGCCGCTCCCGAGGCGACCTGTGGAGCCCCGTCCGGGGTGAACATCTCGAGGGCCCACTGCCAGGCTCCGGCGGCGTTGCGCTCGTGGACGAGGAGATAGCTGCCGCGGTCCACGACCGAGCCGCCACCGGCCGGCCGGAGCCGGATCGCGTAGCGACCGATCTCGAACGCGATGGCGCCATGGCCTTCGAGCCGGACCGGGACGCGCTCGACGGCGCGGATCCCCGCGTCCAGGCCGGCCCGCCAGAACGACTCGATGCCCGTCCGGCCCTCGATCAGGTCCGCCGACGGCGCAACCAAGCGGGCGTCGTCCGCGTAGCCGGACGTCGCCGTCGCCGCGTCCTGGCGGCGCAACCCCGCGACGAACCGCCGGTGCGCCGCGCGCGCGGTGCGATCGAACCCGTGGGCATCCCCGTCGGCAGCCATCGCCGGTGACGATCCACGGGCCACGTTGCAAACCCGCGGCAGGATGTTGCAGGGCGGCGCGCGGACCGCCGGGAGCCCGTCAGCCGGTCGCGGCCTCGGTCCGGCGAGCGAGGTCGAGGGCCTCCCCGATCGCTGCGTCGAGCGACCAGGCGGCGCCTCGGGCGCGCTCGATGGCGAAGGTCTCCGCGCCGGTCAGGACGATCGCGCGCGCGGCCGTGTCGTCGTGCAGGAGCCGCTCGAACGGCTTGAACGCGGCCCCGATCGCCTCGAGCAGCGCGCCCCCGGCTCCGAGGAGCGCCGCGGCGGCCGCTCCGTCCTCCTGCCACGCCGCCACGCCCGCGAGCCCGAGGAGGCACCACGCGAGATCTTCCTTGTCGCCGGTCTCACGGCCGAGCTCGACGCTCTCGCGGAAGCGTCCGGCCGCCGCGCCGGTCGCGCCGAGCATCAGCTCCACCGAGCCGAGGTTGAACAGGCTCCGGGCGATGTTCGCGCTGTCACCGCGCTGGCGGAGCAGGGCCAGGCTCTCCTCGAACAACGGCTGCGCCCGGCCGTAGTCGCCCTCGGTCAGGGCCAGGTCGCCCAGGTTGTTGATCGCGAGGGCCGCGATGCGCGTGTCGTCGATCGAGCGGGCCAGCGCGACCGCCTGCTGGAGCAGGGTCCTGGCCCGGGGGCGGTCGCCGGCGGCCAGGGTGATCGCGCCGAGATTGCTCAGGCCGTTCGCGATCAGCCGCTGATCGCCGGACTCGGTGGCCGCCGCCAGGCTGCGCTCCGCGAAGCCGACGCCGGCCGGGTAGTCGCCCTGGAGCAGGGCCACGGCACTGGCCGCCGTCAATGCCCGGCGACGGAGCAGGGGAGGCGCATCGGCCACCCCGCCGATCGAGCGCTCCAGCCAGCGCCGGCTCTCCGCCAGGTAGCCGCGGACGTACCAGAACCGCGACAGGGACGTGGCCAGCCGGAGCCGCCGCTCGGCGTCGCCGGCCGCGTCGAGCTGGGCCAGCGTCACCCGCAGGTTGTCGTGCTCGATCTCGAGGTCGGCGAGGGCCTCGGCCTGGCGGTCGCCGGTCAGCTCCGATTCGGCCTCCTCGGCGAGACGGACGAACCAGGCGGCATGCGCCTCGTGGAGGACCTTCGCTTCGCCCGACTCCGCGAGCCGCCCCGCGGCGTACTGGCGGACCGTCTCGAGCATCCGGTAGCGCATGGCGCCCGCCCGCTCCTCGGCGATCACGAGGGAGGCCTCGACGAGCCGCTCGAGCCGGTCGGTCGCGTCGCCGTCCCCGGCACAGACCGCCGCGGCAGCCTCCAGGGTGAACCCACCGGCGAACACGGACAGCCCGCGGAGGAGCGCGCGCTCGCGCTCGTCGAGCAGGTCGTAGCTCCAGTCCATCGCCTCCTTCAGCGTCCGGTGGCGGTCGGGCGCGAGGCGCCGCCACGAGACGAGGAAGCGGAACCGGTCGCCGAGCCGATCGGCGATCTGAGCGATCGACAGGGCCTTGACCCGCGCCGCCGCCAGCTCGATCGCCAGGGGAAGCCCGTCCAGGTCGCGCGCGATCGTCGCGACGGCCTCGAGCGTCGCCGGATCGGCGGTGATCCCGGGACGCGCGTCGTTGGCCCGGGCCAGGAAGAGGCGGACGGCGTCGCTGTCCCCGATCGACTCGGGGTCGTCGTGGGCGGCCGGCGTGCCGAGCGGCTGGACGGCCAGGTCCACCTCGCCGCCCACGCCCAACGGCTCGCGACTCGTCGCGAGGATCCGGAGGAGCGGCGCGGCGCTCAACAACCGCTGGGCCAGATCCGCGCAGGCGGCCCGGAGGTGCTCGCAGTTGTCGAGCACGAGGAGCGCATCGACCGGCCGCAACCGGGCCGCCAGGCGATCCACCACGGACTCGTCCGACTGCTCGACCACGCCCAGCGCTCCGGCGACCGCGCGCGCCACCAGGTCCGGCTCGGCGAGCGCCGAGAGATCGATGAACCATGGCCCATCGGTCCACGCGGTGGCCGTCCGCCGCGAGGCCTCCAGCGCGAGGCGGGTCTTGCCGACCCCGCCGATCCCCGTCAGCGTCACGAGCCGCGCCTCGACCAGGTGCCGCTCGATCGCGCCGAGCTCGGCCTCGCGGCCCACGAAGATCGTCGTCGGGTGAGGCAGGTTCTCGCGCTCGACCGGCGCTGGCGCGGCCGGCACCTCCTGGCGAACGATCGCCGCCTCCAGCGCCCGGAGCTCCTCGCCCGGCTCGAGCCCCAGGTCGTCGCGCAGTCGCTTCCACGCGCGCTGGTAGGCGGCCAGCGCGTCGGCCTGGCGGCCCGCCCGATAGAGCGCCAGCATCAGGAGACGCCACAGGCGCTCCCGGTACGGATGGTCCACGAGCAGGCCCTCGAGCTCGTCAACGAGCCCGGCGGTCTCGCCCAGCGCGAGGGCCGCCTCGGTCCGGTCCTCCTGGACGGAGAGCCGGAGCGCCTCGAGCCGCTCCGCCGCGAAGCGCAGCTCGCCGTCATCGGCCAGGCCGGCGAGTGCCGGACCCGTCCACTGGTCGAGGGCCGCTCGGAGCTGCTCGGCCGCGCCGCGCGTCTCCTCGCGGTGGAGGGCCGCCCGGCCGCGCTCGGCCAGCTGCTCGAAGCGGGTGGCGTCGACGGTGTCCGGAGGGACCTCGAGGGCATAGCCAGCCGCCCGACCAACGATCGCGGCTTCCGGCCCCAGGATCCCGCGCAACCGCGAGACGTACGAGCGGATCGTCGCCGCGGCACCGTCCGGCGGCTCACCCGCCCAGAGCTCCTCGATCAGCCGATCAGCGCTCACGGCGCGACCGCCGGCAAGCACGAGATGGGCCAGGAGCGCCTGCTGGCGGCGGCCACCCAGGTTCACCGCCCGTCCGTCGCGACGGGCTCCCACCTCACCCAGGAGGCGGATCTCCAGACTGGTTCCCGGGCCGGGAGCCTCGCGCGCATTCACGCTGCGAACCTTCTCAGACGGAGGTGCGTGCGTCCATGGACGGGCGATCGCCGACCGCGCCGCGCTGTCTCCGGAGGTGGCTCGAACCTGCGGCCGTCACCGCCACGATCGCCGGACGACCTGGCTCGCGGCGGCGCTGGATCAACCCGAGATCGCTGGCGTCCTCCCAGACCGGTAGCCGCGGGCACGATGTCCGCCAGGCCTCCATCGTCTCGAGGTAGGGCCGCTCGCCCGGCCCGATCCACTCGAGCAGGTCCAGGATCAGGTCGTCGACGGTCGGGGGCACGGCTCCAGTGTCGCGGATCGTGGGGCGGGCGCACCACGGACGAATGTCCGGAATCACGCCGCCTGGCAGTCCCTAGAATCCGGCGATGGCCGCCCCCAGCCGCCCGCCGCTCCGTGGCCCCGAGCCGCCGACCACCGACCAGGTCGACGACTACCACGGCACGCTCGTCGCCGATCCGTACCGTCCGCTCGAGGATGCCGACGCGCCGGCGACGCGGGCGTGGATCCGGTCCCAGAACGAGCTGACCGAGGCCGTGCTGTCCGGCCATCCGGGCCGTTCGGCGCTCCAGGCCCGACTCGCGGAGCTCTGGAACCATCCCCGGGCGGGCGCGCCCTGGCGCCGCGGTCGCTGGTGGTTCCAGCTCCGGAACAGCGGCCTGCAGGACCAGGACGTGCTGTGGGCGACGGAGGACCTCGAGGCCGCGGGCCACGTCGTCTTCGATCCGAACGAGCTGAGCCGGGAGGGGACCACGGCCCTCGCCTCGATCGCGGTGAGCGAGAGCGGTGAGCTGGTCGCGATCGCCCTGAGCCACGCGGGTTCGGATTGGCGGCGCTGGCGGGTGCGGCGGACCGCGACCGGCGAGGAGCTGCCCGACCGCGTCGACTGGAGCAAGTTCTCGTCCGCGGCCTGGACCCACGACGACGCGGGCTTCTTCTACGGCTGCTACCCGGAGCCGCCGGCGGACGCCGCGTACGACGCCCCGAACCTCGACATGGAGATCCGCTACCACCGGATCGGCACCGAGGGGGCCACGGACCAGCTCGTCTTCGCGACTCCCGAGCAGCCCGACTGGGACTTCGAGCCGGCGGTCTCCGACGACGGTCGGCTGCTCATCCTCTCGATCGCGCGGGGGACCGATCCGGAACGCCGGATCTACGTGGCCGACCTGACGAGCGGCGTCGAGCGCGCCGTCGCCCAGCCACTCCTGGACGCGGCCGACGCTCGCTACGAGCTGATCGCCGCGGTGGACGGGACGATCTTCCTGGTCACGGACCGCGACGCACCGCTCGGCCGGATCGTGGCGATCGACGTCGACGACCCGACGGTGATCCGCGAGATCGTCCCGGAGGCGAACGAGGCCCTCGAGACGGCCCAGGTCGTGGGCGGCCGGATCGCGGTTGCCTACCTCCACGACGCCCACAGCCGGCTCGCCCTCTTCGAGCTGGACGGTCGCCACGTCGTGGACGTCCCGCTGCCGGGCATCGGCTCGATCGGCGAGATGAGCGGCCGCCGGACCGACGACCAGCTGTACCTGACGTTCACGACCTTTGCCGCCCCGTCGACCGTGGTTGCGGTGCGGATGGCCGATGGCCACGTCCGCGCGGCCGCGCGGCCGCCGCTCCCCTGGGATCCCGACGACTATCTCACCGAGCAGGTCTTCGCGAGCTCCGCCGACGGAACGCGGGTCCCGCTCTTCCTGAGCCGGCGACGCGACACGGCGGCCAGCGGCGACGTGGCGACGCTCCTCCACGGCTACGGCGGCTTCGCCATCCCGCAGGTCCCGATCTTCAAGCCCGAGTGGCTGGCCTGGATGGAGCGGGGTGGGCTGCTGGCGCTCGCCTCGCTGCGTGGGGGAGGGGAGTACGGCTCGGCCTGGCACGATGCCGGCCGGCTCGCGAACAAGCAGAACGTCTTCGATGACTTCGCGGCCTGCCTGCGCTGGCTGGCGGCGTCCGATTGGACCGGCCCGGAGCGGATCGCGATCAGCGGCCGCTCCAACGGCGGGCTGCTCGTCGGAGCCACGATCACCCAGCACCCGGAGCTCTATGGCGCAGCGCTGGCCGAGGTCGGCGTGATGGACATGCTCCGGTTCCATCGGTTCACGATCGGCTGGGGCTGGACCAGTGACTTCGGCTCGCCCGACGATCCGGACGACTTCCGGACGATCCGCGCCTACTCGCCGCTCCACAACATCCGGCCCGGCGTCGCCTACCCGCCGACGCTCGTGACGACCGGCGATCACGACGATCGCGTCGTGCCCGGCCATTCGTTCAAATTCGCGGCCGCGCTCCAGGCCGCTCAGGCCGGGGACGCGCCGATCGTGATCCGGGTCGACACGGATGCCGGGCACGGCGCCGGCAAGCCCGTCCACAAGCTGATCGCCGAGCGAGCCGACGTCGTCGCCTTCCTGGAGCTCGCCCTGGCGGGCCACGGCGGGCGGTCTTCCGCGAATGGCCGATAGACTCGGGGTCAGGGACGACCCAGGATCAGGACCAGTGAGGTGCCGCCCAGATGCTCTTCCACATCAAGCAGACCCACGCGCCCAAGGACTGCCCGTACGGCAAGGGTGGCTCGCCCTCGCTTGTCGACAAGGCCGCCGAGGGCGTGAAGCTCCATGGCTTCTGGCTGGCGTTCCCCCAGCACGCTGTGTACTACGTCGTGGAGACGGACGACGTCGCCGGGCTCCAGCGGTTCCTGAAGCCCGGCACGGACCGGACGACCGCCGAGATCACGCCCGTGAGCGACCGCGCCGCCGACTGACGAGCGGCGGTTCAGGCCCTAGCGTTCCCGTTCCCGTTCCCGTCGGCGGCCCACTTCGCCTGGGTCAGGCTGAACCAGTTGCCTGAGTCGTCGCGGAAGAGCGCCTCCACGCCGTACGGGCGATCCGCTGGCTCCTGGAGGAACGTCACGCCCTTGGCCGACAGCTCCTCGTACGTCTTCCGACAGTCGTCGGTCTGGAACACCCCGCCGCCGAGCGAGCCCTTGGCAACGAGCGCGCGGACGGTCTCGGCGTCCTCCGGGCTGAACATCGGCGGTGCCGGGTAGGCGAGCAGGATCGCCAGGTCGGGCTGGTCCCTCGGCCCGACCGTGAGCCAGCGGAAGCCGTCGAGGACGGCGTCGTTGCGGACCTCGAACCCGAGCTTCTCGGTGTAGAACGCCTTGGCCCGGTCCTGGTCGAGGACGAACACGTTCGTGTGGTTCAGCTTCTGGATCATCGGATCTCCTTTCGCACTGCCTCGGTCAGGCTAGGGTCCGCGGCGCTCGTCGCGCTTCTCCGCGCTTGCGGAATGTCACCGTGCGGCCGGGTCCACATCAGGACGACGCAGCCGGGCACCGGAGGGATGCCGCCACTCCGGACCGCCGCGCTGCGATAGGCGCTGGGCGTCTGGCCCACCAGGCGCCGGAACCGGCTGCTGAACGAGCCGAGGCTGCCGAAGCCCACGAGCAGGCAGATCTCGGTGACGGACAGATTGGCCGTCCGGAGGAGCGTCTTCGCGCGCTCGATCCGGCGCCGGGTGAGATAGGTCCGGGGCGGCTCGCCGTACGCCTCGGCGAAGGCACGGGCGAAGTGGAACCGCGAGTAGCCGGCTTCGCGGGCCATCGCGTCGAGATCGAGCGGCTCACCGAAGTCGCGGTCGATCAGGTCGCGCGCGCGACGCAGGGCCGGCAACAGGAACAACGTCTGGTCGGTCATCGAGCCGGGCCAGACGGCACCCGTCCGTGCCGGCGGCGCCGCGGCGCGCGGGGACCCGAACCGGGCGATGGGACCGCCCGCCAGCCCTGGTCACGCATCGGGAACCTCCGGGGCGGGGCTCATCGAAGCGACACCTCGAACAGCTCCCACGGCTCCGGCACGCCCCGGAGCGCGACCGACCCGAGCGGGGCGAACACCAGGTCCGCCCCCGTCGCAAGGTCCCGCACGGTCCGCGTCACGACCACGCCGCCCGCCTTCGCCGACCCGAGAACGCGCGCCGCGATGTGCACGGCGATCCCGCCGACGCCGGACTCGCGGCGCTCGATCTCGCCGCTGTGGAGGCCAACCCGGACCTGGACGCCGACATGGCCGGCCGCAGCCACCAGCCCGAATGCGCAGTGGAGCGCCCGGGTCGGGGCATCGAAGACCGCCATCACCCCATCGCCCGTGAACTCGACGTGATCGCCATGCCAGCGATCGATCTCGCGCCGGACGGCGTGCTGGTACTGGTCGAGGAGCTTCTTCCAGGCGCGGTCGCCCAGCTCGGCCGCTCGTCCGGTCGAGTCCACGACGTCGGCGAACAGGACCGTGGCCAGCGTCCGATCGAAGTCCTCGGCGAGCTGGAGCGATTCGACCTGCTCCGCCGTCCAGCGGTATTCCTCGACGAACCGGCTCGTGGGCGCGTCCGGCTCCGGGACATAGGTGAGTAGCACCACGCCGGAGCGGAAGACGCGGCTGCCGGTGAGGCGCAGGTTGCGGGTCTCGATCCGATCGCCGAAGAGGTGCTTGCCATCGCCCAGGATGACCGGGTAGACGAGGAGCCGGTATTCGTCGATCAGCTCGTGCTCGAGCAGCACGTCGACGAGGCTGGGGCTGCCGTACACGAGGAGGTCGCCGCCCGGCAGCTCCTTGAGCCGCCGGACCTGGTTCGGGACGTCGCCCGAGATGATCGTGGAGTTCGTCCAGTCCGCCCGGGTCAGCGTGTTCGAGACGACGTACTTCGGGATTCCGTTGATCCGGTCGGCCAGCTCGCGATCGCCGGTCGCGGTGGGCCAGAACGCCGCCCAGCTCTGCCAGGTCCGGCGGCCCAGGAGGAACGCGTCGGCCGACGCGACCTGCCCGGTGTTGAACGCCTCGTCCTCGTCGGTCTGGACGCGGAGCGCCCAGGCATTCCGTCCGCTGCGGTGCTCGTCGAACCCGGGCCCTTCGACGATCCCGTCCAGGGTGACGAACGACGTCACGACCAGCTTCATCGCTGAAGCGTAGGGGTTCGGCGACCCGCGACGTTCCGCGCCGCGCCCTCCGAGCGAGGCTGCCGAGCCCGGCGGCAGCCAAGTGATGGCGGGGCGGTCGGGCGGCCGGCCGCGCCCCTCGCCGTACAGTACGGTCATGGTCGCGTTCGGGGCGCTGCGGGGATCTGGCATCCACCAGGACGTCATCGGCCGCGGCCCGGAGCTGGAGCTGGTCGACCGCGTCATCTCACGGGCGCGGGTCGAGCTCGCCGGGCTGCTCGTCAGCGGCGAGGCGGGCATCGGCAAGACGAGCGTCTGGGCCGAGGCGGTCGAGCGTGGCCGATCCGGTGGCGCGCGCGTCCTGCGGGCCGCTCCGGCCGAGTCCGAACGATCACTGACCCTCGTCGGCCTGACCGATCTCCTCGCCGAGATCGGACCGGAGGAGCTCGCCCCGCTCCCGACCGTCCAGCGCCACGCCCTCGAGATCGCGCTCCTCCGCTCCGAGCCGACGGGTCAGCTCCCGGACCAGCGGACGTTGTCCGTGGCGACCGCGACCGCGCTCCGGCAGCTCAGCGCCGCCGACCCGCTGATCCTCGCGATCGACGACGTCCAGTGGCTCGACGACGCCACGGCTGCGATCCTCGCCTACGCCCTGCGCCGCCTGGCCGACCGGCCGATCGGGCTGCTCCTGGCGGCGCGCGGAACCCCCGACAAGCGGGCCGGACAGATCCTGGACGGTGTCCCGGCCGAGCGCCGCGAGCGAGTCCAGCTCGGTCCGCTGCCGCTTGCGGCGCTGCACCAGCTGTTCCTGGCCCGGTTCGGGCGGTCGTTCCCGCGGCTCGCCCTCGTCCGGATCGAGGAGGCGTCCGCGGGCAATCCGCTGTACGCCCTCGAGATCGCCCGGGCGATGGCCGACGCGGGACCGGACGGGCGGCCCGACGGCCCCGTCCCGCTTCCCGAGAGCCTGGCCGGGCTGCTCGAAGCGCGCCTCGCCAGGCTCCCGGACGCGACGCAGGCCGCGCTGCTGCTGGCCGCGACCGCGACCGAGCCCACGATCGATGCCCTCCGGCGGGCCGATCCCCGCGCCCCCGACATGCTGGCTCCCGCGTTCGAGGCCGGCCTCGCGACGATGGACCGACGGGCCGTTCGGTTCAGCCACCCGCTCCTCGCCCAGGCGGTCCTCCTGCGGGCGGACCCGGACGAGCTCCAGCGAGCCCACGCGGCGTTCGCCCGAACGGCGACGTCGGACGAGGTGCGGGCACGCCATCTGGCCGGCGCCGCCGCGGGCCGCGACGCCGGGGTGGCCGCCGCGCTCGAGATGGCGGCCGCCACGATCCGTGATCGCGGGGCGACGCTCGACGCCGCCGCCCTGTACGAGCGCGCGGCGTCGCTCACGCCCGAGTCGGACGCCGACGGCGCCATGCGCCGGGCGCGGCTCGCCGCCGAGACGCTCTTCATCGACGTCTCGGACTACGTCCAGGCAGACCGGGTCCTCGAGACCGCGATCGCCGCCGCGCCGCCGGGACCCGAGCGCGCCGAGGCGCTCAGCCTGCGGGGGATCGTCCGCTACTACCACGGCGACACGCCCGACGCGGTCCGGCTCGGGGAGGCGGCGGTCGGCGAGGCCGGCGACGATCCCGGACGCCTGGCGAAGGTCCTCGGGCGGGCGGCATTCCTCGTGATGCAGGTCGACCTCGAGCGCGGCAACGAGATGGTCGGCCGAGCCCTGGCCCTCCTTGCGGCGGCGCCGGACCGCGACGCCGTCGATCCCGACATCCGGGCCAACCTCCTGCTGCTCCACGCCAGCTCCGAGCTGGGGCTCGTCCGCGGCTACCCCGCCCACGAGGCGGCCAAGGGACGGGCGCTACGGACGCCGCACGGCCGGTCGTGGGAGCACGACGGCGTGAGCGGGATCGACTACGGGCTCGCGCGCCAGCTCGACGAGCTCGATCGGGCGATCGCGATGACCGAGCGGTTCATCGAGGAGAAGGTCGGGCCGGGCGGCGATGACCCGTTCAACTTCGTCTCGCTGTCGGGCCTCCAGGTGCTCCGTGGGGACCTGGATGCCGCGGAGGAGTCGGCCCAGGCGGCGATCGACGGCTATGCCCACGAGGGTGCGGACGTGTTCCCCGCGTGGCGGCTGCGAGGCGTCGCCCTGGTGGCCGCGTACCGCGGCCGCCTCGACGAGGCTGAGGGCCTCGCCCGCGAAGGGGTGGCCCGCGCCGTGGCGAGCGGCGACCTCGCCCTCGAGGTCTACCACCGCCACATCCTCGGGTTCGTGGCGCTCTCTCGCCAGGACGCCGCCGCGGCCCTCGATCAGCTGGCGCAGGCCGCCGCCACCGCCGCTGCGAGCGGCACCCGTCACCCCGGACGCTTCAAGATCGACGCCGATCTGGCCGAGGCCGCCGTGGCGGCCGGTGAGCTCCCCCGGGCCGAGCCCGTCGTCCGCCGGCTCGAGGATGCGGCTCGGATCGCGCCCACGCCGTGGACCCGCGTCGGGGCCGCCCGGAGCCGCGCGCTGCTCCACGCGGCCGGGACCGATCTGGACGCCGCGGGCGCCTCGATCGGGGAGGCGATCTCGGCCTGCGCCGACCTCCCGATGCCGTTCGAACGTGGCCGGACGCTGCTCCTGGCGGGGACGATCCATCGCCGCCGGAAGGAGAAGCGGCTGGCCGACGAGCGGTTGCGTGAAGCCATCGCGATCTTCGAGCGGATCGGCACCCCGATCTGGGCCGACCGGGCGCGGGCGGAGCTGGGCCGGGTCGGGCGGCGGCCCGCGGCCCCGGGCGACCTGACCGAGACCGAGCGGCAGGTCGCCGAGCTGGCGGCCGCCGGGCTGTCCGCCCGCCAGATCGGGGAACGGGCGTTCCTTGCCCCGAAGACCGTCGGCAACGTCCTGGGCCGGGTGTACGCGAAGCTCGGGATCCACACCCGCGCGGAGCTGGGGGCCCGGATGGGCGACGAGGGCGTGCGAGACAGATCGGGGTAACCGCCTCTTTCGTGCCGGCGCGCCGCCGACGGACGCTGCCCGACGATGGACCGCCCGCCCGATCCGCCGCCCCAGGCCCAGCTGTTCCTCGTGGAACGCTACTGGCCCGAGATCGACGAGGCCTCGGCGCGGATCCTTGCCGGGCGCCTGGCACGGACGGCGCACGCGATGACGGCCCAGGGCGTCGCGGTCGCCCACGTGGAATCGATCCTCATGCCCCGCGATCGGGTCGTGTTCTCGCTGATCGTCGCCGCCGACGAGGCTTCCGTGCGCCAGCTCACCGCCCGCGTCGGGGCGCCCGCAGACCGGGTCGCCCTCGCGATCCGGCTCCCGGACGGCGATCCATAGCGTCCGGGTGAAGCCGGGGACGTCACTCCGCCTGTCGAGGTGGGCCCTACCCGCGATCGCATCGCGCGAACCGGATCTGCCTGCCGATTGGGCACTGCCGCGCTACCGGACCTCGTTCGTGGGCCGACCGCCGCGATCGCGCGTACCCTTCCGGCATGGCGAACGTGATCGACTACGTCGAGCTGGCGGTTGACGACCTCGAGGCGGCGAAGGCCTTCTACGCGACGGCGCTGGGGTGGAGCTTCAACGACTACGGCGGCGAGTATGCGGGGATCCAGGATCCGCGGAACCCGGGCCAGGAGGTCGGCGGGCTGAACCCGATCACGCCGTCGTCGCGGGGCGGCGGTGTCCTGGCGCTCGTGCGGACTGCCGATGGCGATGCCGCGCTGGCGAGCGTCCAGTCCGCCGGCGGACGGATCGAGACGGAGATGCACGACTACCCCGGCGGGCGGCGGTTCACCTTCGCCGATCCGTGGGGCAACGTCCTCGGGGTCTACGAGCCCAGCGAGTAGGAGCGGGCGACCGGAGGCTGTCGCGGGCGGGCCCAGCCGGTCGGCGACGGTCGGCCACGGGACGACCGATCCCGCGGGTCAGGCCAGGAACGAGCGCCGCTCGCTCACGGTCACGCCGATCGCGGCCGCGGTCACGCAGCCGATCGCGAGCAGTGCCGCCGGCGCGACGGCCTGGCGGAGCAGCGCGGCGCCGATGAGCGTCGCGACCACGGGCTCGAGCGTGATCGTCACGCCATAGGCGCGGGCCGTCATCCGGCGCAGGGCCTCGAACTCCAGGGACAGCGGGAGGGCCGTCGAGAGGACCGCCACCGCGAACGCTCCGGCGAGGAGCCCGGGATCCAGCCGCTCGAGCCCGCCGGCCGCGAGCTCCACCGGCAGGACGAACAGGCAGGCGGCCGGCATCGCCAGCGCGAGGCTCGCATCACCGACCCGGCGACCCACGCGCGGACTGGCGAGGACGAACGTCGCCCAACCGGCGCCGGCCGCCAGCGCGAGGGCGACCCCGACCGGGTCCAGGTCGGTGCCGATGCTCGGCGTCAGGAGGGCGAGTCCGGCGACGGCGAGGCCGATCCACAGGAACTCGCGGAGCCGGCGCGAGGTGAAGGCGGCCACCCCGAGCGGCCCCACGAACTCGATCGCGACCGCGATCCCGAGAGGGATCCGCGCGATCGAGCCATAGAAGCACAGGTTCATCGCGCCGATCACGCAGCCGAAGAGCACGAGGGGGAGCGCATGGCCACGGGCGCTCGCCCGGATCTGGCGGCGGCGGAGGACGAGCAGCAGCACGGCGGCGAACGCCAGCCGCAGGAAGACCGTCGCGACCGGCCCGATCCGCGCGAAGAGGTTGATCGCGACGGCGGCTCCGAGCTGGATCGAGATGATCGAGACGAGCAGCAGACCGGGTGGCGGGACCGCGGCCGCGGCCCGGGCCCATCTGCCGGCGCCGGGACCGGGGCTCGGCGCACCCGACCTCGAGCTCCGTCCGAGATCCGTGACCGTCATCCCGTCATCGTGGCGGATCGCTCGTCGGAACGTGGCAGGTTTGACCCACCTACCCTCGCCCGGAGGCGTCGTCTCGGGCGGCCGCCATCTCGTCGAGGAGGCGCAGCAACGCGACCGTGGTGGCCCAGTTCCGGATCGTCATCGACTGGTAGAGCGGGCTGCTCATCACCTTGCTGAGGCGGCTCCTCGTGCGCTCGGCGCTGAGGCGCTGCGAGTAGATCACCCCGTCACCCGCCCAGACGGTGTCGACGCCGGGGCGCGGATCGAATGCGCCCATCGCCTGGGACGGGTCGATGCCCATCAGGAAGATCACGTCGCTGTGATAGCGCTCCGGATCCTCCCCGAAGCCCGCCGGCTTGCGATCGATGATCGCGCGAAGCCGATCGTGGCTGAGGACGAGGACGGCGACCAGCTCGCGCTGGAGCTGGAAGGTCCCTGGCAAGGCCGCCTCGATCCGGGCCCGGATATCGGCCGGCGCTCGCTCGGAGCGCAGGATCACGTTGCCGCTGGCGATGTAGGTCCGGACGCACTCGTACCCAAGGTCCTCGAGCAGCTGACGGAGCCGCGCCATCGGCACCTTGTTCTTGCCGCCGACATTGATCCCGCGGAGCAGGACGACGTAGCTGGTCACCGGTCGGGGACGACCTCCTGGACGCGTGGCGAGACGACGGCCGTCGCCGTCGCGCTAGTCCTCGCCGTCGGCCCGCCCGAACGTGGCTCGCCCGGCCGGCCGATACGTGTTCAGCATCACACCCGACGAGGTCGTCCGCGAGTCGATCGGCTCGAGGTGGTGGGTCTGGCCGTCTTCCGGGAACAGCCGCATCCCGGCGCCCACGATCACCGGATAGATCCGCAGGTTCAGCTCGTCGACGAGGTCGCGCTCGAGCAGCCAGCGCAGCAGCTCGCCGCTGCCGTGGAGCTGGAGCTCACGGCCTGGTTGCGCCTTCAGCTCGCGGATCGCCGCCTCGACGTCGCCCGAGATGACGTGGGTGTTCTGCCAGGTCGGGTTCTTGAGCGTGGTCGACGGCACGTACTTCGGCAGGACGTTGATGCCGTGCGACACCGCATCGCCTGCGTCATGGAGCGGCCAGTACCCGTCCCAGATGTCGAACGTCTTGCGCCCCAGCAGCAGCGCATCGGCGCGTCCGAACCACTCGAGCAGCCACGGCCAGCCCTCGGGATCGCCGTAGGCCGCGGTCCAGCCGCCGCGCTCGAACCCGCCCCTCCGGTCCTCGTCGGGGCCGCCCGGACCCTGGTACACGCCGTCGAGGCTCACCATCATCGACGCGGTCAGCTTCATCGTCATCGCTCCTCGTGTCGTGGATCAGGTCGTGAACTGCCGCCAGTGGCCCTCCGAGACCACCTCGACGGCGCCATCGCTCACGCGGATCGCGGTCTGGTCGTCGATCGCGTACGCGGGGATCGACATGCCGGCGGCCCAGCGCTCCGCGTGGGCCATCGTGTTGTAGGGCAGATCCGGGTTGTCCAGGTGCGGGAAGATCGCGAAGTCGACGAGCCCCAGGGTCCGGTCATCGCCGGCCGGCGAACGCCACTCGACGAAGTCCTCGCCGATCCGCGGCGTCATCAGCATGCTGCCCGCACTCAGCCCGACGTAGACCGTGTCATCCAGCGACGGCACGAGCTCGGCGAGTCCGGACTGGACCACCCAGTGATGGAGGTACATCGGATCGCCGCCGTTGACCAGCAGGACGTCCGTCTCCAGGACGACGGGGACCCATTGCTCGCGATCGAGGCTGGGAAGCGCGGTCAGCTCCAGGACGCCCATGGACTTCCAGCCCAGCTCGGTCATCGGACACTCGGACTCGAGGCCGGAGATGAACCGCCAGGCGGCCTGCGGCCCGCGTCGGCCCATCCCGTAGCTCGAGGTGGGGATGCACAGCGCGCTCGACTCGGCGATCGGCTTGCCGAGGAGGTCGAGCAACGCGGCCTCGATGGTCCGGTTCTTGATCCCAGCCGACGTGAGCAGAAGCTTCAAGGCGCGCTCCTCCGATGGATGGTCCGTCGATCGTAGGACGGTGGTCCCGATCGGGACTCATCGGCGCGCCGCGGACGGCCCAGGTGGATGATCCTCGAGCGCCAACCCAATTCCCGTCCCATGGGAGGCCACGCGCGATGAACGACGACCGTGAAGCGGTCCAGGCGGTGCTCCGGGCGTTCGACGAGGCGCTGGCCGGCGGCGATGCCGCGTCCTACGCGGCCACGTTCGCTCCCGACGGCCGCCTGCTGCTGCTCTACAGCGACGCGCTCGAGGGACGGGCCGCGATCCACGACGACAGCCTGGCGACGTTCGCGACCTGGGACACGAGCGCGTGGCGCACGAGCCTCGTCACCCTGGACGTCTGTGGCGATCGAGCCTGGTCGCTGTCCACTTACACCGAGACGCTCGTCCGGCACGACGATGGTCGCCGGCGGGTCATCGCCGGCCGGATCCTGCGGATCCTGCGCCGGGAACCGGACGGCTGGCGCGTCGAGGTCGCGATGAACGCGCACAGCCAGCGGGCGGAGGAGCTGCCGCCGGCCGCGGGATGACCGTTCAGTCGCGCCAGACTGGGCTCGTCAACGCGACCACGCCACCATCGGCCGCGACGAGCTGCGCTCGCACGTACGCCGTCTCACCCGGCCATCGGAACGCCTCGGACCAGCGGGCCGAGTTGACGCTCGCGGCCGCGACGACGCCGTCCGCGCCCACGAGGAGGAGCGCGCTGCCATCCCCGTCGACGGCGCTGACCCGCAGCCCGTCTTCGGAGCGATCGAGGTAGAGCTGCGGCCCGGCGGGGGAGGCCGAGACGAACGTCCGCCCGCGCCGGATCGCCCCGAGGATCGTTGCCGGGCTCGGGTCCGGCCCGGCCTCGACCCAGGTCGTCGGCGTGCCCGGGAAGGGTGCGTGACGGGGATCGGCGTCCTCTCCGCGCAGGATGTGGGTGTCGCTCCCCCCGACGGCCGCCAGCCGCTGACCGGCACGCAGTCGCTCGTCGAATGTCGCCAGGGAGACGACGTTGAGTCCGCCCCACGCACCGTTCCAGACCTCGATCGCGTGGGCCGGACCCACCGAGTTGTAGGTCCACGGCGGGCCGTACGGCTTCGGATGGTTCACGCTGACCGTGGCGCCGTGCTCGACCGCGGCCGCCATCGCGCGCTCGACCGCGGCCCTCGTGGGCTCCCGGAACTCCCACCAGCGGTCGGTGCCCCAGGCATTCCAGTGGCCGCCGTACGTGGTGACCTCGACGCCCGGGACGACGATCGGGAGGCCGCCCCCGCCCGGGCCGTACGCGGCGTGGTGAGCGACGTTGTTGTGGTCGGTGACGCCGAGGAACTCGAGACCGGCCTCGGCCGCCGCATGGAGCATCTCCGACGGCCAGGAGTCGCCGTCGGAGTAGCGCGTGTGGCAGTGCAGGTCGCCGCGGAGCCAGCCGGGGCGGGCGGGCGGGAGCGACGGCCGCACGGGAGCCGCCGTCCGAACGAGGTCCTGGGCCGGCGCAGACCGCCCGGGATCCAGGCGGATCTCGACCCGGTAGTCGCAGCCGCGCGGACCGACCTTGTACGGCCCCAGGAGGACGTTCCAGGTGCCGGCCGGAATCGGTCCAGCCGAGTACGGCGGCGTGGCCCACGACTCGCCGACCACGAACCCGTCCTTGTGGCTCCCGCTCCAGCCGCGGAAGCCGGGGCTGCCCGTCTCCGTGCCGCGCGGATCGAACAGCCCGATGTCGAGCGTGTTGCCGTCGCCGACCCGCGGATCGGAGTCGATCCGATCGCTGTACGTGTACGCGACCTCGAGCTGGTGGACGCCGGCGGGCACCTCGAACGGGACCAGGACGTAGCGCATCTGGTCGGCCGCGCCGAACGATCCTTCGAGGACGATGTCGGGGCCATCTGCGCCGGAGGCCTGGCCGGGGCCGGGGCTGGCGGCAGGGCCGCCCATCAGAGCGCGGCGCCGGTCGCCCGATCGAAGAGGCGGACCGCCGACGGCTTGACGCTGAGCGCCACCTGGCTGCCCGGCGCCGGGCGGACGTCCGGCGCGGTCCGGATCTTGACCGATGCGTCGCCCAGGCGGACGTCGACGATGACCTCGCTGCCGAACGGCTCGACCGTGATCACCTCCGCGAGCGTGGCCCCCGGCTGGTCGTTCGCCACGATGTCGATCCCCTCCGGCCGGAGGCCAACGATCGTCTCCGGATGGGACGTGGTCGTCCCGCTCGGAACGGGCAATCGCCAGCCGCCATCCGTGACGGCGGTGTCGCCGGTGGTCGTCGCCGGCATGAGGTTCATCGGCGGGCTGCCGATGAACTCGGCGACGAAGACGTTCGCCGGCCGGTCGTAGACATCGTCCGGCGTGCCGATCTGCTGGAGCTCGCCGGCGTTCAGGACGGCGATCCGGTTGGCCAGGCTCATCGCCTCGGCCTGATCGTGGGTTACGAAGATCATCGTCGTCCCGAGCTCGCGCTGGAGGGCCTTGAGCTCGGTCCGGGTGTGGACGCGCAGCTTCGCGTCGAGGTTGGACAGGGGCTCGTCCATGAGGAACACGCGCGGCTCGCGGACGATCGCCCGGGCCAGCGCGACCCGCTGCTGCTCGCCGCCGGACAGTTGGGCCGGCCGGCGGGGGAGGAGGTGGCCGATCCCGAGCATCTCGGCGACCCGCTCGACCCGCTTCGCCTGCTCCGCCTTCGACAGGTTCCGGACCTTGAGCGGGTAGCCGATGTTGTCGCGGGCGGACAGGTGCGGATAGAGCGCGTAGCTCTGGAAGACCAGCGCCACGTCGCGGTCCTTCGGCTCCAGGCCCACGACGCTCTTGCCGCCGATCCGGATGTCGCCGTCGTCGGGCTCCTCCAGGCCGGCCAGCATCCGCAGGGCCGTGGTCTTGCCGCAGCCCGACGGTCCCAGCAGGACGAGCAGCTCGCGATCGGGCACCTTCAGCGAGAGCCCATGGACCGCTGCGGCCTGCTGCGGACCGAAGCGCTTCCAGACACGGTCGTATTCGACGTCCGCCACCTACAGGCCCCTCGTGCTGTTCATGAGCCCGCTGACCATGAGCCGTCGCGCGGTGAAGAAGACGAGCATCACGGGCAGGAGATAGATGATGGCCATCGCCGCGATCACGCCGTACTGGACCTCCGTGTAGCCGCCCTGCGTGCGCATCGCCTGGTAGAACGCGAGCGGGACCGTCTTGAGGCTGTCCTGGTCGATGAGGATCACGACCATCAGGACCTCGGCCCAGGCGCTCAGGAAGGCGAGGCCCGCGGCAATCCCGAGGCCCGGCCGCGCGAGCGGGAGGACGATCTCCATGAGCGCCCGGAAGCGCGACCGGCCGTCGAGCCAGGCGGCTTCCTCGAGATGGCGCGGGATCGAGTCGAAGAAGCCCTTCATCAGCCAGATCAGGAAGGGCAGCTCGATCGCGGCGTGGATGAGGATCAGCCCCAGGTAGCTGTTGCGCAGCCCGAGCTGGCGGGCCAGGCCGTAGATCGGGACCATGGTCGCCGAGATCGGCATCGTCTGGAGGAGGAGGACCGCGTACGTGATCCAGTCCTTGCGGCGGAGCTCGATCCGGGACAGCGAGTAGCCGGCCAGCGCCACGGTGAAGACGACGAGGATCATCGTCGCGATCGCGACGAACAGGCTGTTCACGAGGACCCGGCCGAAGTCGTACTCGGTGAAGATCTTCACGAAGTTGTCGAGGGTGGGATGGGCCGGGATCCCGACGTACGCGTTCGCCTTCGCATCGAACGCGGCGCTCAGCAGCCACAGGAACGGGACGAGGAAGAACGCGCTGATCACGAGGAAGACGAGGTGGACGGCGATCCGCTCGATCGGTCCGGCCTTCGCCTTCGCCCGCATCGGCGGCCCCTCGTCGGCCCGGGCGGCGAGCGCCTCGGGCGCGGTGATCGCCGTCACGCTCGGGCCCTCGACCAGCGCAGGAAGACGATCGCGAAGGCGAGGTTCAGGGTCAGCATCACGACCGCGATCGTCGAGCCGTAGCCCACGGCGTGGTTCTGGAAGGCCTCGTGGTACGCGTACAGGGCGATGACCTCCGTCTGGAGCGCGGGCCCGCCGTTCGTCAGGGTCTGGATCAGGATGAACGTGCCGAACGTCGCGATCGTCACCGACAGGAGGGTCAGCGACGCGATCGGCCGGAGGAGGGGGAGGGTGTGGTCCCAGAACCGCCGGAAGGGGCCTGCGCCGTCGACCCGGGCCGCCTCGTAGATGTCGGTCGGGATCGTCCGCAGCGCGCCGAGGAAGATCAGCATCGTGAATGCCGTCCCGCGCCACGTGTTCGCGATGATGATCGCGAGCATCGGTCCCTGGCCGAGCCAGTTGACCGGTCCGCCGCCCAAGAGCCCCAGGCCGGTGTTCAGGGAGCCGTTGTAGAAGTCGAACATGGCGACCCACAGGAAGCCGGCGATGATCGTCGGGTTGACCCAGGCGAGGAGGGCCGATCCGTAGACCAGCCCCGACGCGACGAAGCCGCGTCGCTGGGCGTAGTCGAGCAGCAGGGCGAGCAGCAGACCCAGCACGAACTGGCCGATGATCGCCGAGCCGATCACGAAGACCACCGAGTTGAGGATCACCCGGCCGAACTCCGGATCGCTGAACAGCCGGGCGTAGTTGTCGAGCCCCACGAACCGCGGGTTGGCGGCGTCGATGCCGACCAGCGCGCGATTCGTGAAGCTCGAGGCGAGGGCCCAGATCGCGGGCCCCACGAAGAACAGCGCGAGCAGGAAGACGGCCGGGCTCAGACCCGCCAGGTAGAGCCGGTTCCGCCCGATCGCCCGCCGGCGCGCGCTGGCCGTCACGACTGCGACGTGACCTTGTCGGCGCCGAGGGCCTGGGTCAGGTCATCGGTGTAGCGCTTCGCGCCGTCCTCGGGCGACAGCTCGCCGGCGGCGACCGAGGCGGTGACCTTCTGGATCGCCTCGATGACCTTCGAGTAGCCGGGGTCCGGCGGGACGAACTTCGCCTTCTCGAGCGCCGCGGTGGCGTCGAGGTTGTACTTGTTGGCCTTGAACTCAGCGACGTCGGCCGCGTCCTTGCGGGCGACCGGATGGGGATCCTCGGCATTGAGCTTGCCGACGATCTCCGCGGTGTTCATCGCCTTGATGAACTCCCACGCGCCCTGCTTGTTGGCGCTCCGCGAGCTGATGTACCAGCACGTGCCGGGACCACCGATCGTGAACGACGGGCCGCCGGTCTCGGTCGGGTGGAGGACGTAGCGGACGTTCTGCTCGGTCCCGGCCTTGTCGGCCGAGGCCCAGCCGCCGTACACCCAGCCACCCTCGAACAGAAGCGCGAGCTGGCCGTTGCCGAGCTTCTCGCGCATCGCCGTCCAGGGCTTCACCGCGGTGAGGATCTCCTGCGGGCTGAGGCCGTTGTACGCGTTCTTGTAGTAGGTCAGGACCTTGCGGGTGGCCGGGCTGTCGCCGATCCACTTGCCGCTGGCGTCCTGCAGCTCACCGCCGTAGGCCCAGAGCAGTGGCACGAAGGCGTGGTCCGCGGTCCCGCTCGAGCCGGCCGGACCCGCGTACAGGGCGTACGGGATGACGTTCGGCTCGTTCGCGTTCTTCACGGCGGTCGCCGCGTCGAGGATGCCCTGGACGTTGGCAGGCTGCCAGTCGGCCGGCAGGCCCGCCTTCTGGAGGTCGTCCGTGCGGTAGTAGAGCCAGCGCATGTCGAGCCCGTACGGGATCGCCCAGACGCTGCCCTTGTAGGTCACGCCGCTCTTCACGGCGTCCGGGTACTGGCTCCAGTCGGGCCACTGGCTGACGTAGTCATCGAGCGGCTCGATGTAGCTCGCCTCGGCCAGCTCGCCGATCGAGCTGCCGCCGATGTGGAACACGTCGGGCCCGGTGCCGCTGTCGAGGGCCAGGAGCAGCTTCGTGTAGTAGTCGTCATCGCCGACCTTCTGGAGGTCGATCTTGACGTCGGCGCCGGAGAACTGCGACTTCACGGCCGCCGCGGCCTGCTCGACGTACTTCGGCTTCAGGCCGGCTTCGTCGGGATAGGACACGTTGATCGTGCCGGTGACCCCACCACCGGACGTCGCGGGCCCGCCGCTACCGCCGGCCGGCGCGGTCGGCGAGCCGACGGCCGTTGGATTGCAGGCGGCGGCAACCGCGGTCACGGCCGTGAGCTGCAGGAACCGACGCCGGGTGATGATCGTGCGGACGAGCTCGTCCATCTGAACCTCCTCCATGTGCTCGGGCCCAGTGGCCCCGGATGCATGCCGCGATGGGGTGTCAGCTCGTCATCCTCGAACCTCCCGCATCCAGCTCCGGGACACTCCACCGTGGTCGGCCTCGCCGAGGAACGCCGCCAGGCTCAGGCCCTTCTGGCGGGTTTCTCGTGCGGCCAACGAGTAGGCGCTGTAGGCCACCGCCGCGGCCAGGCTGTCGGCGAGCGGGCGGTCCGCGAGATCGGCCCACAACCAGGCGGCGGTGAACAGGTCGCCGGCTCCCACCGTGTCGCGGACGGAGACCGTGATGGCGGCGGCCTCATGGCAGGCGCCGGAGCGGTCCACCGCGACGACACCGGCCGCCCCGCGGGTCACGATCACGGGACAGCCGCGCGCAGCGAGCGCCCGAGCGGCGTCCACGGCGTTCGGGCGCTCGGTCAGCCCGATCGCCTCCCGCTCGTTCAGGATCACCGCGTGGAGGGGCGCCCAGGATTCCACGGGGCGTTCGCGCAGCACGGCGATCTGCGGGTCGCCCACGACGCCCACGAGGCGTGGGCCGCTGGGCAGTCCCGCCGGCAGCGGCAGGTTGACCACGATCGCGCGGGCGTCGGCGGCGGCGACCGCTGCGACGTCCACGCTGGGCTCCGGGAAATGCGTCACGAACGCCCGGTCGCCATCCATCGGCAGCCCGACGGAGAGCGGCGTGGACGGGCTCGGCTCACCGAGCCACGGGATGCCCGCCTCGGCCATGAGGTCCTGGAGGAGCCGGCCCGCCGGATCGGTCCCGATCGGCGAGCAGACGACCGCCTCGCAACCCAGCTGGCGGAGCGCGAAGGCCACGTTCGCCATCGCGCCCGGCGTGATCACGACCTCGTCGGCGAGGACCTCCTCGCCCGGGGTGGGCAGGCGCGGGAGACCGCGGAACACGAGATCCAGGAACGGCGGCCCGGCGCACACGACGTCGACGCTCATCGGAGGCTCTCGGCGAGCCCGGGCTGCTCCCGCAGGTGCCGGTCGAGGATCCGCCCCGCGACGTCGACCGACGGCACGAGCGGATGGAGGGCCAGGGCCTGGACGGCCATCGCCCGCGAGTGGGACGACACGGCTTCGATGGCGGCGCGCTCCGCGGCGCGGACCGCGAGGATCCGGGCGGCCGCCGCCATCGGCACCTCGCCGATCGCGATCGGCACGACGCCGCCCCGGGTCACGACGCAGGGGACCTCGACGACGGCCGATTCGTCGAGGAACGGCAGGCTGGAGCGATTGGCGACGTTCAGGATCATCACCTGGGGCCGGTCGCCGTGGAGGGCGTCGATCAGGTCGAGCGAGAGCTGCCCGTAGCCGCCGGTCTCGCGCGCCGCGGCGACATCGTGGAGCTCGTCCTCGCGGCCGGTCCAGGCCTCCTCCATGTACCGGCCCTCGCGCTCCGAGAGCGCGGCTTCCCAGGAGGCGACGGCGGCGGCCGGTGCCTGCTCGTCCCGGTAGAAGCGCTCCTGCTGGTCCGACAGGAACTCGGCCCGGACCCGGCCGGCCTGCATCGCGCCGAGCGCCTCGTTCGCGAAGTCGTAGTAGTAGAGGTACTCGTTGGGGATCATGCCGACGGACTGGAGCCATTCCGCGCCGAACAGGCGGCCTTCCTCGATCGTCAGCAGGCGGCGACGGTCGGCGAGGAGCCCGGGGAGCAGGTCCTGGCCGTGGTCGAGCACCCCTCGCAGCCAGCCCAGGTGGTTGATCCCGAAGTAGTCGAACCAGAGATCGTCCGCGTCGCGGCCCAGGGCCGTCGCGACCCGCCGGCACAGGGCCAGCGGCGCATCGCAGATCCCGATCACGCGGTCGCCCAGGACGCGCCGAACCGCCTCGGTCACGAGGCCCACGGGGTTCGTGAAGTTGACGAAGGTCGCGTTCGGCGCCCGGCGCGCGCTGATCTCCGCGATCTCCATCATCACCGGGAGGGTCCTGAGCGCGAAGGTGATCCCGCCGGCGCCCGCAGTCTCCTGGCCGATCGCGCCCTCGGCGAGCGCGGCGGTCTCGTCGACCAGGCGGCCGGCCAGGCCGCCGACCCGGACGGCGCAATGGATGACGTCCGCTCCGTCCAGGGCCTCGTCCAGATCGGTCGTCGTCGTGAACCGGATTCCGCCCCCGATCCGCTCGTCGAACCCGCGCAGGACGCTCGCGATGCGCTCCAGGCGCCCCGAATCGACGTCATACAATGCGAGCTCGTCGTAGCGGGTTCGCGTGGCGCCTTCGGCCAGGGCCCGGTAGATCGCGGGGGTCCGGAAACCGCCTCCACCGAGCAATGCGAGCTTCACACCGCGAGTGAACCAAGAATGAACCAGCGCTGTCAACTCCCAACGGCGTCCGGCCGGCGAACCGACGCGCATGGGCTGGACCTGGCCTACGTCCGGCTGATCCGCCGGATCGAGGCCGACATCGCCACGGGACGGCTGACCGCAGGCGAGCGGCTGGCTCCGGAACGGGAGCTCGTCGAGCGCTGGGACGTCGCCCGGAACACGCTCCGCAAGGCGCTGACCGATCTGGCCGCCCGCGGTCTGATCGAGGCCCGCGAGCGACTCGGCTGGTACGTCAGCAGTCGGGGCGTGACGATCGAGACGATCAGCGGCCCGCAGGGGCTGACCGAATGGGCCGCACACCACGGGTTGGCGATCACCTCGCGCGTCTGCGGCGCACGCGTTCGGCCGGCCAGCGAGGCAGAGGCCCGAGCGCTCCGGATCCCACTCCACAGTGACGTGTTCGAGCTCGAGCGGGTGCGGATCGTCGAGGGGTTGGCGCTGTCCCTGGACCTGTCGGTCCTGGTCGGGCGGTTGATCCCCTCGTTGACCGGGGTCGACTTCTCCGATCGATCGCTGTACCAGACGCTGCGGGCAACGGACGCGGTCGACCCGTCACGCGCCGAGTGCCTGCTGCTCGCCTCGCTGACGGATGAGCGGACGGCCGAGCTCCTGGGCATCCGAGCCGGTGACCCGATCCTCGACCTCACCGAGACCGTGTTCGACCAGTACGGCGATCCGTTCGAGTACGCCCGCCACTTCAACCGCGGCGACCGCTACGCGTTCCGGACGACGATCCTCGCCGGCGGCGTGTGGGAGGGTGCCGTGCCCGATCGCGAGGATGGTGCGGCGGCTCGCCGTTGACGGCCGCCTAGCTGACGGCGGCGTAGCTGCTCGAATGACCGGCTCCGCGGCGGACGACGAGGTCCAGGTCGTCGTCGCCATCCGCTGGCTGGCCGAGCACGGGTTCGATCCGTGGCCGGAGATCGCCGTCCTGGAGCGGGCCGCGGCTCAGGCCGGCTGACGTTCGTCGTACGCCACGCGCTCGAACGGCCATGAGGTCTCCAGCCAGGCGCTGACGGCGCGCCACAACGGGACGTCGAGCTCGGCGCGGCTCGCGCGCACCCAGGACTGGACGCTCGCCCGGGCCGGGTCGTCCTCCGCCGGGTAGATGTACACGCAGCCGATGACTTCGCCGCTCGCCGGGTCCAGGACGGTATAGGTGAAGCCGCGCCGTTGCGCGAAATCGTCCGCGTGACGGCGCAGGTCGCGCAGGTTGTCGTCGAGGGACCGCCCGTCCGGCCACTTGCCATCGGGGTAGCCGGGCGTGCCCCGGATGTGCTCGATCGAGGACGTCCACGCCGCGTAGTCGGCCTCGTTGTGCTGCGGTCCCAGCGGCTCGAGCCGGACGTGCGCTGTCTCGAGGGAGGTCGGGACGACGAAGTCGGGCGGAACGAACGGGAGGTCTTCCATCGGGGGATTGTCGCCCGACCGGGCGCGATTGAATGAATTCGCTCGAGGCCGACTCATACTCGCCGAACCGGCCCCCGGACGGGGTTGGGCCAGGAGAACCGGATGGAGCGAAAGCTCGTCGAGCAGGCGATGCACGGCGACGAAGGGGCGTTCGACGCATTGATCGGACGTCTCGGCGACCAGCTCCATTCGGTTGCGCGCCGGATCCTGCGCGACCCATACCTGGCCGAAGACGCCACGCAGAGCGCGCTGCTCGAGGCATGGCGCCACCTCCCCCGGCTGCGGGATCCGGATCGCTTCGAGGCCTGGCTCTACCGATTGCTCGTCAATGCCTGTCACACCGAGGCGCGTCGCGAACGACGTCATCGCGCCAACCTTCGGTTGCTGGAGTCCGACGAGCCGGTCGTCCATGACTCGACGTCACGCGTTGCCAACGCCCAACAGCTCGACCAGGCATTTCGGGGGCTCGGCATCGAGCACCGGACCGTGGTCGTGCTCATCCACTACGTCGGACTGTCCGCAAGCGAGGCCGCCGATGCCATGGGGACGCCCGTGGGCACCGTCCGGTCCCGCCTCCACTACGCCCTGAAGCAGCTGCGCGCGGCCGTCGAGGCCGACGCGCGACTGGAAACGAACGAGAGCACGGCATGACCCTCAACGACGACTTCATCGCCCAACTCGAGGACTACTTCGAGACGTTCGATGGCGCGACGCCGTTGCCCGATCGCGTCCGTGACGCGATCCGTGCCGAGCTGCCTACTGCCCGGCAGGTCCGACCCCGCCCGGGCGTCCTGAGGAGCTTCACCATGCTGTCGAACACATCGGCGGGTGCCCGACTGGGGGTCGCCGCCGCGGCGGTGATCGTCGCCGCGGTCCTGGGCGCGACGTTCCTGAGCAACCGGCAGACCGGTCCGGGGGTGACCCCGGCAACACCGTTCCCCACGACTACCACATCACCGTCTGCGCCGCCGACGCCGTCGGCGTCAGCCGTGGCGAGCGGCCCGGCCCAGCCGCTCACGCTCCGTGGCGCACCGTTCGCCGCGTGCGATGCCACGGACACCAAAGCCGACACGTGCATGGCCCCAGGCACGTACCAGCTGAACAACGGGTCCGGGACCCAGACGTGGCCCGTCATGGTCACGGTCGACGTCCCGGCCGGCTGGTTCGATTGGGACGTCGGGCCCGGTGTGGACGGCCTGCTCGTCGACGGCGGTGCCGAGGCCCGCGGCGGATCGGGGTGGGGTGCGCTGTTCGCGACGGTCGGCGCGGTGTCCGTGGATCCGTGCGACGCCGCCAAGGGCGTGCTTCCGGCCGCGCCGGTCGACACACCCGGTGAGCTGGCCGCCGTGATGGCGAGCTGGCCGGGCTTCTCGGCAACGGCGCCACAGCCGATCACCGTGGACGGCGACGATGGCGTCCAGGTCCGGCTCAGCTCGACGAGCCCGAGCGCCTGTGCCGCAACGGGGCGCCTCTGGACGACGAGGGCGGGCGTCGCCGTGGACGCCTACCCGATGATCGGCTCCGGGGCCGGCGGACGAGCGCCGGGGACTTTCCGGATCGTGGATACGGGAAATGGATTGCTGGTGATCCGGACGACGGACTTCCCGCAGACGTCACCGAACGAGTTGGGGAGCGGCGTGCCGATGGATCCCACGCGACACGCCGGCGACCAGACCGAGCTCCGGGCCATCCTCGACTCGATCCGGCTCACGCCAATTCGAGGCTGATCCCGACGCCTCAACGCTCCTTGGCCTCGGGCCGGCTCTCCGGCCCGAGGCCTGCCACCGCGTCCTGTCGGGACCCGAGACGTCGTGGCCGATCCTCGATCTCAGGCGACGAGGTGCGCGGGCCGATAGGTCTGGATCGCGATCCCGGTTGACGATCGTCGCGACTCGGTGAGCTCGAGCTGGTGCTGATCGCCCGCTTCGGGGAACAGCCGCTTGCCCTGGCCCACGACCACCGGGAACGTGAACAGCGTCATCTCATCGACCAGGCCATCGGCCATCAGCTGCTGGAAGAGGGCGGCGCTCGCGTGGACCTGCAGCTCGCGTTCCGGCCGGGCCTTCAGCTCGCGAACGCCCGCCAGGAGGTCGCCGCCGATGACGTGCGTGTCCGCCCACTCCGGCGCGGCGAGGTTCGTCGATGCGACGTACTTGGGCTTCGTGTGGAGCGCAGTCCAGATCGGGCTGCCACCCGGGTCCGGCCAGCTCCCCCAGGAGTTGGCGAAGACCTCGTAGGTCCGCCGGCCGAACAGGAAGGCGTCGGCGCGCCGGAAGATCTCGTCCATCGCTGCCGCGGCGTCGTCGTCGAAATGCGCCCAGCCATCTCGATCGAATCCGCCGCCCTCGAGGAAGCCGGGGACGGGCGCGCCCGGCCCCTGCATCACGCCGTCGAGCGAGATCTGTGCGGTGACTGTCAGCTTCATCGTCCGCCCCATCCACAACCGTCAACCGCATGATGCCGTGCGCCTCGGCTCGGAGGCACGCTGGGGGGTCTTGACACGCGGGGCTAGGGTGCCGTCGGTCGTAGTCCGTCGACGGAGAACGAAGTGGCCCCACGACTCGAGCTCGTGACTCCCGGCAACGTCCATGACGCGTGTCGGCTCAAGATCAGACCGGACCAGGAGCGATTCGTCGCGCCGGTGGCGATCTCGCTGGCGCAGGCGTACGCCGATCCAGACCACGCCTGGCCGCGCTTGGTCTATGACGGGGAGGCGCTCGTCGCGTTCGTCATGGGCGGCTTCCTGCCCGGCGATGAGTTCCTGGACTCGACGCTGTGGCGACTGAACGTCGCCGCCGACGCGCAGCGGCACGGGTACGGCCGGTTTGCCGTGCGAGCCGTCGCCGAGGAGGCTCTCCGGCGCGGACGACCCGAGCTGTCGGTCGGCTACGCCAAAGGTGACGCGTCCCCCGAGGGCTTCTACCTGAGGGTCGGGTTCGAACCGACGGGCAAGCACATCGATGAGTTCTACGAAGCGGTGGCGCCGATCGAGCGGCTTCTGCGGTGAGCTCCGGCGAGCTTCGCGGGCCGATCCGAACCCAGAGGCCCGCCCGGACCGTCGATGCGTTCGAGCTCTTCGGCGACCGCGCGCTGGTGGTATCCGTCGAGGATCTGATCCGGATGCGCCTGCGCGCGGCGGAGGGGAGCGCTAGGTGATCTGGTTCGACACCAGGCGGGTGAGCACGTAGATCACGAGCGGCAGGATCAGCGCCGAGACGAAGCCGCGCAGGAGCTGCGGCGGCCACGGCCAGGTCGGCAGGCGCTGGATCCGGTCGCGCAGCAGCGTCACCCCGCCGAGCGCGTCGCTCATGACCTTGGACCCGTCGAACTCGCCGGCGTCGATCCGGCGATACATCTCGGTGCCGATCCGGGCAACCCGATCCTCGACCCCACGGATGAGGAGCGCCTTCTCGTCGACCAGGCGCTCGTGGATTCCCCACAGCGGGATCGTGAACGTCGCGACGCCCACCGCGATGCTGAACACGATGGCTCCCGCCGTGACCAGGCTGCCGCCGGCGAACACCCCGTTCACGGTCAGGGTGTAGTAGCCGACGAGCACGTAGCCCAGCCCGGTCACGACCGTCAGGCGCGAGAACGCGTAGACCGGGCCACGGTCGAATGGATCGATCCGTTGCGCCTCGCGGTGGATCCGCGCGACGAGCCGCAGCTGACGGACCGTGTGGACGAAGCCGCCCGGGGCCATCGCGTAGCCCAGGACCAGAGATGGCAGGTAGGCGACGAGCAGGATCAGGCGATCGGCGCCCTGGCCCAGCCACGCGGCCGGCGCGGAGAAGAACGAGGCGAGCGCGAGGACGATGCCGATCAGGAGCGCCACCCAGCCCCACGGACCGGGCGTGTTCGCGAAGGCGGCTTCCCACCCGGCCCGATCGGCCTGCGGCCAGCCGGTCGCGGGCCAGAACTCCGCGAGCGAGCGCCTCGACACGACGTTCGCGGCCGCCAGGACCGCCAGAAGGAACGGGCCGTAGGCGATCCCGACCACGATCACCTCATCGACCGTCCCGAACGGCATCCGACCGGTGGCCCACAGGATCACGTGCGCGTAGGCGAAGAGGAGCGCCGCCAGGGCAGGGAAGACCCACCACCCGTGGCCCGGCAAGCGGTCGGTCCAGGCGAGGAATCGACTGACCGCCCCTGGTCGAGAGCGGGTGGCCGTCGGTGCACTCACGTTGCCGCATCTTACGCAGGCTCGGTTCGTCGATTCGGGCGGGGTGTCGAAACGACGGCCGAGCGGCACAGCCCATCGGTCGATCAACCGATGTCGGCGGCGTGGATCGTGCATAGGGTGTCGGTAGTGGCATCCGAGTGGATGCCAATGGACGGAAGGGACCCATCGATGTCCACGACGCAGCAGCCCCGGGATCACCGCCGCTTCCGGCTTGCGACGAACGACAACGAGACGATCGTCGAGGCGCCGGGCATCCGGGCCAGGCTCTCCCCGGTCGATGGGGACGACGAGCTCGACACCGAGGGCCATCGCCTCGCCGCGAACGACAACGAGACGACGGTCCCGCGCCTGCGCCGCGTGGACCCGCAGGACGACAAGGAGCTCGACGCGCTCGGCATGCGCCGCGCCCGGCGCTGACCTGCCGGTCGGTGGCCCTCGCCGCCCGAACGGGCAGCCGGCGATCGCTCGACCTGGCCTCCGCGGCGCTCGACGCGGCGGAGGCCGGCCGATTCGTCGAAGCGGGGCGACTCGCCAGCGAGGCGCTGCGACGGCTCGAGCCAGGCGATCGTCGCGCCTCGGCGGAGACCCGGTCACGCGCCGAACGCGCGATCGGGACGGCCGCCCGCGGGGTCGGTCGCTACCGCGACGCCGAGAGCGCCTTCCGACGCGGGCTCGCCGCGGCCGAGGACGCCTTCGGCCCCGACAGCCTCGAGGCCGCCGAGCTCCACAACGACCTGGGGATGACCCACAAGTACGCCGGTCGGTTCGACGACGCCGAGGGCGCGTATCGCCGAGCGCAGGACATCCTCGATAGCCTGCCGGAGCCCGATCCCGAGGATCTCGCCGCGCTATTTCACAATCTGGGCGGCCTGGCCCACGCCCGCGGCGAGTTCGCCGCCGCGGAGCCGCTCGCTCGCCACGCGGTCGACCTCCGTGCCGCAGCCGTCGGCCCGCGTGACCCGGCGACGCTGCTCGATCGGAGTGCCCACGCGGCGATCCTGGCGGGGCTCGGCCGCCACGACGACGCCGAACGATCGATCCGCGAGGTCCTGCCCGACCTCGAGGCGTCCTTCGGCCCCGATCATCCCGAGGTCGCCGTCGCGCTGAACAACCTCGCCGCGATCGTCCAGGCGCGGGGATCACTCGGCGAGGCGGAGCCGCTCTACCGCCGCGTGATCCGGATCAAGGAGATCCGGCTCGGGGCTGATTCCCCGTTGATCGCCGGCGCCCTGAACAACCTGGGGACGGTGCTCCGCGACCGTGGACGAGCCGACGAGGCCAGCGCGCTGTTCGAACGCGCCCTCCGGCTGCTGGAGGGTGCCGTCGCGGACGATCACCCGACGCTCCGCACCGTCCGGCGGAATCTCCAATCGTCCTGCGTGCCGGCCCCTACCGAGCTCCCGCCGCGACGGTCGTGAGGCGATCGAGGGCGGCGTCCACCTGCCCCGGGTCCTGGACGAGGCCGAGCATCGCCTCCCACCAGGCCCGCTGCACCGCGGGCGGCATCATGTCCCCGGCGCTGAAGCGACCCGTGGTCGCGCCGGCGAGCTCCTGGGCGACGCGCCGGGCCACCGGATCCTGGTACGCGTCGGCGGACACGCTGCGGTTCACGGACGTGAAGCCACCGAGCCGGATCCACGCCTCCTGGGCCGGCGCGCCCGCGAGGTACGTCATGAACGAGCGGGCCGCGGGCGTGTCGTGGACCATCACCGGGACGTCGGCGCCGACCGTGACCGCGCCCCGATGGTCCGGGTTGATCGTCGGGAACGGGAAGACGTCATAGTCGGCCCCCGGCTTCAGGTTCGGGAAGTTCCGGGCGATGAACGCCTGCGCGAATGACGCGAACGGATCGAGATAGGCGGCCGGCGGGTCCGTGTAGAGCGGATCCGCGCCGGCGTCGTCGCCCGTCGCGATGATCCGCTCGCTGCCGCCCAACACGTACCCCTTCGTGGACACGATCCCCAGGAAGCGCTCGAAGGCCCGGCCGATGCACGCGTCCGTCCACGGGATGGCGGCGGCGATCCAGCGGTCGTAGACGTCCGGCCCGCAGTCGTTCAGGACGATCTCCGAGACCCAGTCGGTGAGCGCCCAGCCGTTCGCGGGACCCTTCGCGGCCACGATCGAGAAGGGGCTGCGACCATCCGCGACGATCCGATCGGCGAGCTCGATCATCTCGTCCCACGTCCCGGGAACGGCATAGCCGGCGGCCGCGAATGCCTTGGGGTTGTACCAGACGGTCGCCTTGCTCGTGACCTTGTAGAAGATCCCGTAGAGCTTCCCCGCGTGGCGGCCGAGATCGATCCAGGCCGGCGCGTAGTCCCGGCTGATCGCGCCCGCGTCCAGGACCCCGTCGAGCGGGACGAGCGTTCCCGCCTCGGCCAGCTGGTTCATCAACGCGAGGTTCGGCAGGATCGCGAGATCGGGCCCGTTGCCGGCCGCGGCGCGACCGGCAAGCGCGGCGGCGATGTCGGTCGAGGGCACCCAGTCGACCGCGGCTCCGGTCTCCCGCTCCCAGGCCGACTTGACGGCGACGAAGCTGTCGAGCTCCGGGCCGCTCCACAGGCCGAGGACGCGGACATGCGCGCCGGCGAGCCCGGATGGCGCCCCCGGGCTGCGGTCCGACCCCGAGCAGGCCGCGACGAGGCTGACGAGCGCGGCGAGGACGATTGCGCTGCCGAATCGCATGCTGGACACGACGCGAGGGTACCGTTCGGACATGGCCGACGACACCCGGATCGATCGCTGGCTGTGTGCCGTCCGTCTCGTCAAGACCCGGCCGATCGCGACCCAGCTGTGCGAGGGCGGCCACGTCCGCGTGAACGGCAACCCGGCCAAGCCCTCGACGAAGGTCCGCGCCGGCGACGTCGTCCACGCGCTGATCGCCGAACGTGAGCGGATCGTCGAGGTCGTCCAGCCGATCGAGACACGCGTCGGAGCGCCGGTCGCAGCCACCTGCTACGTGGACAACAGTCCAGCGCCGGTCATCCGCGAGATCGCACCCGGGATCAAGGCGATCCGTGGCGAAGGACGGCCGAGCAAGCGTCTCCGCCGCGAGCTCGAGCGGATGCGGCGGGCCGGACCCGGCTGACGGCCCGTCGCTCGACCGGCTCAGCCCTCCGGCAGGCCCACCGCGTCGAGGCCGCGCTCCAGCCCGTCGACGGCCGCCCGGAACCAGCGGCTATCCGAGCCGCCGTACGCGACGCGATCCTCCGGCGGGAGCGATGGCAGCAGCGCCTGGTACGTGACGACCTGGTACAGCGCGCCGACCGTCATCGCGAGCTCGCACCCGCGCACGAGGCGATCGCGCGGAGCCGCGCCCGACCACGCGTCGACGTACGCGTCGCATACGATGCGTCGGAGCGCGAGGTCCTTCGTCCGCCGGATGAACGCGGGGACGTCGACGAACGAGTGGCCCGCCGCGCCATCGGACCAGTCGAAGACCACCAGGCCGTGCCCGGTCACGGCGATGTTCCACGGATGCCCGTCGCCATGGATGAGCCCATCCGGCAGCCCGATGTCCTCGAGCTCGTGGCAGGCGTCGGTGAAGCGGGGGAGGAGTGCCGGCCAGCGATCGAGCAACGGAGCCCCGATCCGGTCGGCCAATCCGTCGTGCTCGAGGAGGCCGGGGAGGGCACCGGTGAGATCCGCCAGCGGCCGGTGCTGCGCTCCGGCGCCCACGAGCTCCTCGATGTGGCCGACCCAGGCTCGCTCCAGCTCGGCGATCCGGCGCAGGCCGGCGACCCATTCGGCCTCGGGATCGCTCCCGAGGATCCGCCCGGCGAAGTCCGCCATGAGGAGCCAGCCCTCGGCGGGCTCGATGTCGATGACCTCGGGGATCCAGTCCGGTGTCCGCCGCGCGAGGGCGCGAGTGATCGAGGCCTCGGCCCGGCAGTGCGGGGCCGAGGCCTTGACGTATGCGGTGCGAGGGCCGGATCGGGTCCGCAGCACCGTCCCGATCGGACTCTGGTAGGTCATCCGGGTCGGCTCGGTCGGCGGCATCCCGGCGGAGGTCATCCGTTCGCCGATCCAGGTCGACACGCGATCGAACCAGCCCGGCTCCATCCACGAGGGCGCGCGCGGATCTCCGCGCCCGTCGAGGCGATCGAGCCAGGCCCGAATGGGCGCGCGGGCCATTTCGGGCTCGAGCGTGTCGACGACGTCATCCGCTCGGGCGAACTCGCGCCCGTCGGTCGCGTCGAGCGCCGAATCGGCCGCCGTCAGCACCATGCCCGTGCCGGATTCGGACGCACCGTCCGACTCCTGGTAGCGCAACCAGATCGGCGTCATTGGTCGACGCACGAGGCCTTGGACGACCTCGATGAGCCCTTCGCAGTCCAGCTCCCGCGGCGCCAGCTCGATCGTCGGGAGATGGGCGTTCGCAGCGTCTGCCCCGGCGGTCTCTTCGACGAGGACCGATCGGGTCAAATCGTCGACGACGATCGCGGCGATCAGCCAGCTCACGGCAGCCCGTCGGGCCGGTGAACGCGTTCGCCCCACGCGAGCAATCGGCGTGCCGCCACGCGTCGGGAGGTGCTGGCCGTCGGTGCGCTCAAGGTGCGGCATCTTAGGCAGGATCGGCGGACGAGAATCCGGCCGAGCGGGATCGCGCTCGAGATGATGGGAACGATTCGCTCGCACCGAACGCCATGACACCCGAACCCGACCGGGCCGACCGGTTGGCGAAGGGAGGTCACCACGATGCAGCGCCTCAATCGGGCCATCGGGATCACGTTCGCGATGGCCTTCGCGGTCGGAACGATCCCGGCTGCCAGCGCCGGCTCACCGATCGATCCCGACACGCTCACGCCCGCGCCGCCAGCCGGCGCCTCGTGCCAGCAGACCGGTCCATCGGCGGTGGTCTGCCAGACCGCGATCTCCGTTGCGGCCGACGGCGTGCCACTCTTCGACATCGGCTGCGGGACGGTCTACGAGACCAGCACCGAGGATCTCGTCGCGATCCGCTGGTACGCGGACGGCCTGCTCGTGCGGCGGTTCATCCGCGGCGACATGGCCGGGACGTGGGGTCTCACGCCGGACGCGAGTGGGCGGGCGATCCCCTTCGTCGGCCATTGGACGCAGCACGACACGTTCTCCGTTCCCGGCGACCCCGACACGGTCGTCGAGGACGCCACCGGGCTCGCCTTCCATGCCACGGACCCTCGCCTCGGCGCCGATCTGATCCTCGCCGGCCGGATCGAACCGGACGGCACCCTCCACGGTGTCAACCGCGTCGACGAGCCGCTCGGCGAGATCTCGCCCGCATCGATCGCGACCCTCGAATCCGTCCTGTGCGACTGACGGCGGCGGCCGTAGTCTGACGGCCGAGCCCGACGCCTGAGGTCAGCACCGTGGCACAACGTGCGCTCGTCGAGCTCGCGCGGAGTGGCGATCACGAGGCCTTTGCCAGCCTCGTGCGCGACGCTGCCGTGCGGCTCGACGGAGCCGCCCGCCTGATCCTGCGCGACCCCGAAGCGGCGCGCGACGCGGTCCAGGACGCCCTGATCCGCGCCTGGCGCGACCTGTCGGGTCTGCGCGATCCCGATCGCTTCGACGCCTGGCTCCATCGGCTCACGGTGAACGCCTGCCTCGACATCGCCCGGCGCAGGAAGCGGCGCGTGCACGAGGTCGAGCTGACGGTGATCCACGGCCCCGCGGTCGCGGACGTCGGCGGGACCCTGGCCGATCGCGAGCTCCTCGCCGAAGCGCTGCGTCGGCTCGAGCCGGAGTGGCGGGCCCTGGTGGTCATGCACTACTACCTGGGGATGCCCCTGCCGGATGCCGCGGCCGCCCTCGGGATTCCCCTCGGGACGGCGAAGTCGCGGCTCCATCGAGCGCTCGCCAGCATGCGGGTCGTCGTCGACGACGGTCGCCAGGTGGCGGCCGTGGGAGGGCAGGCGTCATGACGTCCAGCCGGCGCTTCGAGCACGAGCTCCCCGCCGCCCTGACCGAGCTCGCGACGGCGCCCTATCCGGCGTACATCGAGGACGTCCTGAGGGTCACGAGCCGGACGCGCCGGCGGCCCGTCTGGCAGTTCCCGCGGCGCTGGATTCCGATCGAGGTCGGGCCTCGGCTTCGGCCCGTCGTCATCGTCGGCGTCGTCGTGCTCGTCATCCTGGCGCTCCTGATCACCTTCGTCGGGTCGTGGCAGCACCGCTTGCCCCGTCCGTTCGGACCGGCCGCGAACGGCGTCGTCGCGTTCGCCCTCGACGGCCAGGGCTACGTCGCGACGCTCGACGGTCCGGCGCGGCCGCTGATCGACGGCCCGGGGGAGGAGCTCGGACTGACCTTCTCGAACGACGGCACGAAGCTCGCGTTCATCCGCCTTGCGGGCGCCACGGAGACCTTCTGGGCCGCCGCCGGCGACGGAAGCGGACAGACTCAGCTCCTCGCGGATCCGGTCGGCGAGCCGCTGAGCTTCTCCTGGTCGCCCGACGGGACGGAGATCGCCCTGAGCTACCCGATCCGCGGCGTCAGCCGGATCGTGATCGTCAGGGTCGACGGCACTGGCTCGCGGATCCTCGATCTCGATTTCCCAGCGGCCGATCCGACCTGGCGGCCGCCGGACGGACGGGAGCTCCTCGTTCGCCGGACCGACCGCCGAACCGGCGAGCTCGATGTCGTCGCTCCCGACGGCTCATCGGTTCGATCGGTCGGCGTGACGGGGAAGGGCCTCCTCGGCGGCCGCTGGGATGCGGGCGGCGCCGCCTGGTCGCCGGACGGTGCGCTCATCGCCTATCACACCGTGGACGGCGAGGCCGGGAGCGAACGGCTGCGCGTCCACGTCGTCCGCGCCGATGGAACCCACGATCGGGTGATGTCGACGTCGCCGCCGGTCAGCCAGGAGGCGTGGCCGGTCTGGTCCCCCGACGGCCGGTCGATCGCGATCCAACGCTGGACGACGGAGGGCGACAGCCGGATCGCAGTGTTGCCGCTCGACGGAGGCGCGGCCCCACCCAGCATCGGGCCGCGCCATGAGTTCCAGCGCGACGAGGGCTGGTCCACGATCTGGTCGCCGGACGGCACCCATCTCCTCGTCCGCTGGGACGACACCGCCGACAAGGAGCGGAGCGCGTACCTGGTCGATCCGGTAACCGGCGACTTCCAGCGCGTTGAGTGGAGCATCGCCGATCACCCGACCTGGCAGCGGGTGGCCCCGTAGCCTGACGATCGCTAACGTCCCATCCTCGGATCGCGCGTCGG
>DASSHB010000073.1:0-2384 GCA_035693125.1 Candidatus Limnocylindrales bacterium
GGGACGGGGGACCGGCCCAATCTACGGTTACACGCTCGTCCGGTCAAGCGACCTTGCCATCGGGACGCAAGTGACCCTGCGTCGCGTGCTGCCGCGCCGGGGAGGGCCGCGCCGGGGGCTGCCGGCCGGGGAGCGCCGCGCCGCGTCCCCTCGCGACGCGGCTGGCGCGTCGCGGAGCGTCCGGGCGCGCTCGCCGGTGCCCGCGGGCGTACGCGGGCGAGCGCATTCGTCGCGCGGGCGACGCGGCGGGCGCGTCATCGGGCAACGGTGGGTCCGCGGGGCTACGCCAGGATCTCGACGGTGCCGTTCGTCCCGTCCACGCGAATCCGTTGCCCATCGTGGATCAGCGTCGTCGCCCGGCCGACGCCAACGACGGCCGGCAGTCCGTACTCGCGCGCGATCACCGCCCCGTGGGTCATCGAGCCACCGACCTCGGTGACCAGGCCCTCGATCGCGACGAACAGCGGCGTCCAGCTGGGATCCGTGTACGCGGTCACGAGGATGTCGCCGGGCTCCAGGTCGGCCTCCGCGATGTCTAGGATCACGCGCGCCCGCCCCTCGACCGTCCCGGCCGAGACGGGCAGACCGAGGAGCGCGCCGGGCGGCGCGTCAGCGCGACGGTAGCCGCCGTTCAGGCCCTCACCCTCCGATGTGAGCACGCGTGGCGGCCGCAGGGCCACTGACGCCGCGAAGTCGTCCTTCCGCGCGCGGATCAGCTCGTCGTCGACGCGCTGCGTCCGCACGACCTCGGCGAGCTCATCGAACCGGAGGAAGAAGACGTCCTGTGGCTCCGTGAGGACGCCCGCCCGGACGAGCCGCTCGGCCTCGCCGAGGAGCGCCTGCTTGTAGACGAAGTAGCGGCTGACCATCCCGTACTTGGGATATTCGCGGTAGCCGATGAACGTCCGGACCCGGTCGATCATCGCCTTCGTCTCGACCGCCCTGGCCTCGCCGTCCGGCAGTCCCCGCAGACGCTCCAGGACCTCCCGCTCCTTCGACTCTGCCTCGCGACGGCCTTCCTCGAACCGGCGCTCGCCGGCGCCGGGCTCGAACGTCCGGATGTTCCCCAGGATCAGCGGGACCAGGGCGCCGGGGCGCTCGGCCCAGCGTGGCCTCGTGATGTCGATCTCGCCGACGCAGCGCATCCCGTATGTCGCGAGCCAGCGCTCGATGGCGTCTCGGGCCACGCGCCCGCCCGGGATCACGGGCAGCTCCTCGAGGAAGCCGTCAGCCTCGACTCGCTCCAGGAACGCCACGACCTCGCGATGGGGGCGGATCCGGTCGGCCACGCCCATCAGGGCGAGCCCCATCTCGGAGGTGGTGTTGTTCGGAACGGATCGGGTCAGCGTGTCCGCGAGGTTCTTCTCGCCCAGCCACGTTTCGAGGTGGTCGTTCAGCCACCAGGAGGCCTCGATCGCGGTCATGAACACGCGGCGGCCGCGCGGATCGGAGAGGACCCGCCGCAGCTCCGGGATGTCGGACCGGATGCACTGCATCAGCTCGGGTCCGGTCTTCGTCGCGATCGCGTCCTTCAGCGCGGCGATGGACGCCTGGCTTTCCCGGATCAGCTCGTCGACCAGCGCGGGATCGGCGTCGAGGGCGGCTTCGTGGGCGGGCGGCTGGGACCCGCTCGCCCGCGCCGGCCCGCTCCCGGACGCCGCCGCGGCGGGACCGTCGAGTGGGACCGTCCGGATGAATCCGTCGCGGGCCAGGATCGTCTCCAGCGCGTCGCGGGTCAGCGGATCCGTCTTCCCGGTCATGTCCAGGAGCGCGGCCCGACCCGCCGGCGATGCCAGCGCCGCGGTGACGTCCACGAACAGTCGGTTGCCCGCCTCGGCCATCGGCCGGGGGGTCGTCATCTGCCAGAAGGACAGCCCGAGCGGCTTCATCGCGTCGGTCATCATCTGGGCGTGCCCGACGGAGAGGTACACGTGGTTCTGGTCGTCCCGGGCGTCGGGGATCGGGAACACCGTCGTGATGGCCCGGGCCTGGACGATCCAGAAGCCGTCGTCTGCCAGGCACCACTCGATGTCCTGCGGACCGCCCGCGTGGGACTCGATCACCCGGCCCACCTCGACGAGCCGAACGACCTCGTCGTCGGTGAGGGCCGGTCGGCCTCGTCGCTCGCGCTCGATCGTCCGTTCCTCCGTCCCGCCGGATGGGGACGCCGTCACCGCGCGTTCCTTCGTGCCGATCGTCCGCGCGACGATCCGCCCGTCGCGGACCTGGAATCGGTCCGGGCTGACCAGCCCCGAGACCAGGGCCTCCCCGAGGCCGAAGCTCGCCTCCACCGTCGCGGTCCGTCGGTTGCCCGTGACGGGATCTGCGGTGAAGAGGATGCCGGCGGCTTGCGGCTCGACCATCCGCTGGACGACGACGGCCAT
>DASSHB010000074.1:0-3953 GCA_035693125.1 Candidatus Limnocylindrales bacterium
GCCCGGCGCGACGTCGCCCTCGAACCGGTCGAGCTCGGCCCCGTCCTCGTCCGCCTCGGGGTCGCCGACGACGAACGGCTCGAGCCGGCCCGCCGCGACCTCCTTCGCCCAGGCATCCGCCTCGGCCTCGCGGGCCTTCCGCGCGATCTCGACCTCGCTCTCCGGCGGGAGCGACCAGACGATTGCGTCGAGGAGATCACCCGTGCCACGGCCGTGCGACGACGAGATCGCGTACGTCTCGTCCCAGCCCATCGCGTAGAACTCGGCCGCGTCGGCCTCGCGCTGGGTGTTGTCGACCTTGTTGACGGCGACGATCACCGGCGAATTGGCCGTCCGCAGCAGCTCGGCCGCCTCCTGGTCCGCCGGCGTCAGCCCAGTAATCGCGTCGACGACGAACACGATCACGTCCGCCTCGGCGATCGCGAGGCGCGCCTGCTCCTGGACCTTCAGCTCGATCGGGTCGTCGGTGTCGACCTCGAGCCCGCCGGTGTCGACGATCACGAACCGGCGCCCGTTCCAGTCCGTGTCGCCGTACATCCGGTCGCGGGTCGTCCTTGCCCGATCCTCGACGATCGCCCGGCGCCCGCCGACGAAGCGGTTGAAGAGCGTGCTCTTGCCGACGTTCGGCCGCCCGACGACGGCGACGACAGGCAGGGCGGCGAGGGCGCGCGACGATGGCATGGCGGCGACTATGCCGCGCCGGTCGTGGGCTGTGCGCCTTCGTTGTGGACGAACTGCGGCAGGCTCGTCGTCCGGCCGGCCGGGGTCGCGGCGCCCGCTAACGCCTCGCCGGCGAGCTCGTCGGCATGCTCGGCCGCCTCGGGCGTGCCCGCGAGCTCGAGCACGCGTCGCGCGACGTCGCGCAGGTCCTCGATCGGCGTCGACGTGCCACCGGTGATCCCGACGACCTCGCGGCCCTCGAAGGGGGTGCCATCGGTCAGGTCGCGGGCCCCTTCGATCTGGATGGCGGGCTTGCCGGCGATCCCGACGAGCCGCGTGAGCTCCTTCGTATTCGCACTGGAGCGCCCGCCGACGACGACCATCAGATCGACGCCCTGGGCCGCCTCGACCGTGTCCTCCTGGCGTCGGATCGTGACCGGGCACACGGTGTTGACGATCTTCAGCTCATGGCTGCGGCCGACCATGAACGCGGCGAGCTTCTCGAACTTCCAGGGCGGTTGCGTCGACTGGGAGATCAGGGCCATCCGCTTCTTCTTGGGGATCTTCTCCTCCCACTCGTCCTCTTCGTCGACGACGATCGCGTCGGGCGCGAAGCCGAGCATGCCCACGACCTCGGCGTGGTTCGGGGTGCCGAGGAGCACGATCGTGTAGCCCTCGTCGACGAGCTTCACGAGCTCGCGGTGCTCCTGGATGACCCACGTGCACGTGCCGTCGATGACCTCGAGGCCGCGGGCATTGGCGCGCTCCATCACGTCCGGGCGGACGCCGTGGGCGCGGATCACAACCGCCGCCCCGTGGTCGACGTCGTCGAGGGTCTCCACGGTCTCGATCCCGAGCCGCTCGAGATCCGAGATCACGCCCTCGTTGTGGACAACCTGGCCGAGGGTATGGGTCGACTTGCCAGCAGCGCTGGCTTCCTTCGCCTTGTCGATCGCCTCGCGCACGCCGTAGCAGAAGCCGGTTCGCCGGGCGATCCGGATCTCCCGGACGGTTCCCATGTCGCGTTGATTATCGCACGGGGAACGGCGAATCCCCGATTCTGTGCTCGTCTGCGCGCCGCAATCCGGCCAGTCAGTCTTCCACGGACTCAACGGCGCGACGCCGCGCACGATGGGCCGCTGGGTCTTCCCGGATCCACGCTCACGAGCCTGCCCCGTAGTCCACGGGTGACTAGATGGCCGCTTGCGCCGCCCCGCGCCAGCGGGCCAGGTGCTCTGCCATGGATCCACCCGGCCCGAACCCGAGCGTGAATCGTCGCTCGACTCGGCCCGCCGGCGGACGAGCACCCGCCCCCGTGACCCGGCGGCGCACATCTGGCCCGATCCAGGGACCGGCCACGAGGCGAGGAGACTTGCCTACGCGGCGACCCGGTGGCAGGTCATGGCCCGCCGCTCGGCGCCATCGACGCGGATGCTCGTGATCACCAGGCCCGCCGCGGGAGCGACCGCATCGATCATCTCGCCGTAAGGCGGACGCCAGACCCGCCAGCCGCCATGCGGGGCGCGGATCGCGAGATGCTGCGGCGTTCCGGACAGGGGTCCCGGCGTTAGCCAGAGCGAGCCGGCATCGACGGCGATCGTCCGGACGGGCAGCGGCGCATCGATGGCCAACGGCTCGCCGCCGTCGAGCGGGTGCCACTCCAAGCGTGTCACCGCGTCCCCCGGGCGGACGGACACGCCGCCGGGTCGTTCGTCGACGACGGCTCGGACGCCGGTGACCAGCCAGACGCCCAACTCATCCGCAGACAGAGCCGCCGCCATGGCCGACGGCAACGAGCGAAGGCGTCGGATGTCGCCGGTAGTCGGGTCGAGCAACGACAACGACGCGGGCGAGCCGCCGACCAGGATCGGATCCCCAGTGGTTCGGCCCAGGATCGCGAGGGCGGGTCCGTGGCGCCTGCGGCGAAGCGCGCCGGTCGACAGCTCGAGCAGGCTCACCGTAGGCATGGCCGAATTGCCCGCCGCCGCGATCCCGCCCGACACCGCCATCGTCGTCGCGTGGCGGATCCCGCGGTTCCAGCGATCGCGCTCGACGAGGGTCGTGGCGTCCAGTCGGGCCAGGCGCTGATCGGTCGCGACGAGCAGATCGCCGCCATCGAGCGGAACGAGGCATCGAACTGTCGACCCGCATGGCCACCGTCCGGTCTCCTCGCCGCTCGACGCGTCGAAGCGCCGGAACCGGAGCGCCGGCGCAGGACGATTCCCCCAGCCGTCGCTGAGGTACAGGGCCGCCCCCGCCGGACCGAATGATGGGTTCTGGCCGGCGACGCCGTGAATCTCACGCGTCCAGAGGACCTGGCCCTTCAGCTCCGTGACGCTCGCCGAAGGCGGATCAGGGAATCCCGGCAACGACTCCTCCGCCGCCGTACGGGCCGCGATGCCGCTCGTCGACCAGCGATGCGATTCGCCGCATGATCGCGGTCGTCGCCTCGGCCTTCTGGCGCTTCCGATCGAGCCCCTCCGGCAGCACGTCCGCGAGCCGGAACGGCTCCCCGATCCGGAGCGTGGCGTGCTTCCCGGGCCGCGGGAGCAGCTTGCCCTTCGGCCAGACCCGGTCCGTGTTCGAGACGCCGATCGGGACGATCGTCGCGCCCGTCCGGAGCGCCAGCATCGACAGGCCGTCCTTCGGGACCTGGAGCTCGCCGGTCGGCGAGCGCGTGCCTTCGGGGAACACCATCAGAACGTGGCCTGCCTCGAGGACGCGTTGGGCGAGCCGGAACGCCTCGACGTCTGCACCGCCGCGGTCGACCGGGACGACGCCGCCGTTGCGTGCCATCCAGCCCACGACCGGCCACTCGAACATCTCCTTCTTGCCCAGCCAGTGGATCCGTCGCCCGAGCCGCGGCGTCAGCCACGACCCGATGATCACCGCGTCGGCGTTCGAGATGTGATTCGACGCGAGGATGACCGGCCCGTTTCGCGGGATCGCGGATGCGTCGCCCTCGAGGCGGACGCGCGTGATCGCCCGGGACAGGCCGCGCGCCCCGAACGCGACCGTCCGGATCAGGGGCGTCAGGTCCTCGCGGAAGAGCTCGGCCTCGTCGATCGCCGGCTTCGTCTTCGATTCCGTCATGGGGCCGACTCGGCCGCCGCGCTGCCGGCCCGCTCCTCGGCCGCTCGGATCTCGGCGATCACCGCGGCCACCGTCTCCGAGAACTGGTTGCCGTCGGTGACGATGTGGATCGCATCCTCGGCTGGCCGGAGCGGCGCGACCGCCCGGGTGGAGTCGAGCTGATCGCGACGCCGGAGCTGGGCGAGGATGAACCGCGCCTC
>DASSHB010000075.1:0-10075 GCA_035693125.1 Candidatus Limnocylindrales bacterium
TCCGCTACAACGAGCTGCGGATGCTGATCGGGGACGCGGCCGCGGTCGACGCGCGCCGGCTCGTCGCGGACCGGCGCGCCGCGCGCGAAGCCTCCAAGCAGCTCCACCCGCCGAACTGGATCGGGACCGCGACCCAGACCCAGCTCGACTTCCCGTACCTCGTGAACTGGGGCTACCCCGAGCGCTTCCACCAGGGCCGGCCCGCGGCCGAGGGCCCGGTGACCGGCATCGCCGCGTCGCCCGGTCAGGTCGAAGGCATCGCGCGGGTCGTGATGACCGTCGACGAGTTCGACGACGTGGCGGAGGGCGACATCCTCGTCTGCCAGATGACGAACCCGGCCTGGGTCGTGCTCTTCACGAGGATCGCCGGGCTCGTGACGGACACCGGCGGGACGACGTCGCATCCGGCCGTCCTGTCGCGCGAGTTCGGGATCCCGGCGGTGGTCGGCACGAGCGTCGCCACGAAGCGGATCCGGACCGGCGACCGAGTCCGAGTCGACGGGTCGAAGGGCAGCGTCGAGGTCCTCGAAGCGGCGGCACGGCCTTCGGCGGCGACGCCGTCGACCCCGGCTACGCCGATCGGGTCCTGATGGCGATCGCCGAGGGGCCCCTGGCCACCCAGGTCCTCGCCCGGAGCGTCCTCGCCGAGCAGGTCCGCGAGCGCCTCCTCGAACGGATCCTGAGCGGCCACTACCCGCCGGACTCGCGGATCGTCGAAACCCAGGTCGCGCGCGAGCTGGGCACCAGCCAGGCGCCGGTCCGGGAGGCGCTCCGCGGCCTGGAGGCGCTCGGCGTCGTGGAGATCACCCCGTTCCGCGGCGCTCGGGTCCGGCGGCCCACGAGCCAGGAGCTGCTCGAGGCCTACGCCGTGCGCTCGGCCCTGGAGACGCTGGCGGCCCGGCTGGCCGTGCCGCGCCTGACGGATCCCGATCTCGAGCGGTTGGGCGGAGCGGCCGCGGAGATGCAGGCGGCGGCCCGCGACGGGGATGCGCATGGGGTGGCGGAGGCGGATGCCCGGTTCCACGAGACGATCGTGGCGCTTGCGGCGAACGGGACGCTCGCCCGCGTCTGGCACTCGCTCGAGCCGTTCCTCCGGACCTACATCACGTTCGTCGTTCCGGGGGCCGACCCACAATGGGCTGCCGATCTCCACACGCCGATCCTCGACGCGCTCCGTGCGCGCGACGTGGACGCCGTGGTCCGCGCCCTCGAGACGCACTTCGCCGACGTGAGCGACAACATGGCCGGCCGCCTGGCCGGGAAGGGACCTGCATGACCGCCGATTCGCCCGTGACCGCGCCGCCCACCCTGTCCGAGGAGATGGCCGTGGGCCCGGCCCGGATCCGGATCGACGTGATCGGCGGCGAGCCGCGCGAGCACGTCCTCGACGACATGGCGTTCATGAATTACCGCCTCGCGGACGTCGGCGTCTCGTCCGGGGTCACGCTGAGCGAGCCGGACATCGTCTGGCGTGTCGACGGGGACAAGGACGTCCGTTGGGACGGCCGGCGGATGACGTTCACCGGGCCCTGGCCGGCCGGGCCCATCCAGAAGGTGATCGTCACGGTCCTCGCCCTCCGGATGGAGGCGATCGGGCTCCACCCGTTCCACGCGTCGGCGGTCCGCTATCGCGACCGGACCGTCCTGTTCCTGGGCGGCGAGTCGAACCACGGCAAGTCGATGGGCCAGATCGAGGCGTGCCGGCGCGGCGCGCTGCTCGTCTCCACCGAGACGACCGTGATCGACGAGGACGGCCGGGCGGTCTACGGCTCCAAGGCCCCGTTCCTCAAGAGGCGGACTGAGGGCACCGAGCGAGCCGACAAGGCGGCGCCCGAGGCCGGTGCCGCGAAGTTCTTCGGGACGATGCCGACCTGGGACCTCTACACCGAGCCCTCGAACGTGGACCTCGTGATCGTCCCGGCGATCGACGGCAACTTCGAGCCGGCCGCGTCGGAGATGATCCCGTTCGAGAAGCAGTTCCAGACGCTCCACTCGCTCCAGAACTACTTCCTGACGAACGAGCTGCTCGCGCCCGGCTTCCCGATGCCGCTCGTCGACACGGACGAGCTCCGGCGGCGGCGCGCCGCGTTCGTGGAGCGCTTCTCCGATCGACCGTACGTCTTCGTCCGGGCAGCGACGCCGCAGGTCCTGCTCGACGAGGTCGATCGGTTCGTCTGAGGGCGAAGGGCTCGGCCGGCCGATGCGACCATTCGCCTACGAGCGCCCCGACCGGATCGACGACGTCGTCGCGATCCTCGCGGGCAGCGCGTCCGCCCGGCTCCTCGCCGGCGGCACCGACCTGATCATCCGGCTCCGTGACGGGACCGCTCGTCCCGACGTCGTGGTCGACGTGAAGCGGGTCGCCGATCTCGACGACGGGATCCACGAGTCCCACGGACGGCTCGTGATCGGCGGCCGCGCGGTGATGACCGACATCGCGGCGCATCCCGTCGTCCGGCGCTCGTTCACCGGCCTCGCCGAATCGGCGGCGGTCGTGGGCTCCGTCCAGATCCGCAACCGGGCGACGCTCGCCGGGAATATCGGCAACGCCTCGCCGGCCGCGGACACGGTGCCGTCGCTGCTCGTCCATGGGGCGACGGTCGTCGTCCGCGGGCCGAACGGCGAGCGGCGGGTCCCGATCGACGACGCGTTCGTCCGGTCGGGCGTCACGACGATCGCGGGCGACGAGGTGATCGCCGCGATCGAGCTGGCGCTCCCCGCGGGCCCCAGCGGGTCCGTGCACCAGCGCCGGACCCGGCGCCGCGGACACGATCTCGCCTCGGTGACCCTGGCCTGCACGATCGACGCCCACGGCGTCACCCGGATCGCGTTCGGGAGCGTCGGCCCGCGCCCGCTGCTCCGGGTCGACCCCAGCGGGTTGCTCGCCGACGGCGGCCGACCGGAGGCAGACCGCCGGGCCGCTCTGGACGAGCTGCTTGCCGACGCCGCCCCGTCGGCGACATCGATGCGGGCGACGCCGGACTACCGGCTGGCGATGCTCCGCGTCCTCGGCTGGCGAGCGGTCCAGACCGCGCTGGCCCGCCGCGCCGGAGCGACCGCGTGACCCAGCTGGAGCTGACCGCCACCGTCAACGGCCGGCAGCGGACGTTCGCGGTCGAGCCCCATCACACGCTCCTCGAGTCGCTCCGCGACGACCTCGGGCTGACCGGCACGAAGGAGTGCTGTCTCGTCGGGGAGTGCGGCGCCTGCACGGTCATCGTGGATGGCCGCAGCGTCGATGCCTGCCTGATGCTCGCGGCGGAGGCGGATGGCACGACGATCGAGACGGTCGAAGGCCTGGCCGGCCCCGCCGCCGAGCTGAGCGCGCTCCAGGCGGCGTTCCTCGACACCGGCGCCGCCCAATGCGGGTTCTGCATCCCGGGCCAGCTGATGTCCGCCCACGCATTGCTCGCCGAGACGCCGCATCCGAGCCGGGCCGAGATCGAGGAAGGCCTGGCCGGCAATCTCTGCCGCTGCGCGGGCTACGAGCAGATCATCGAGGCGGTCCAGCGGGCGGCGGAGGCACCGGCCGGAGCTCCGGCGCGGGCCCATCTGCCCGAGCCGAGCGTGGACGTCGCCGCGGTCCCGGACGCGAAGCTGGCACCGCAATGAGCGTCGGCACGTCGCCCCGTCGCGGCGGCGGTCGCGAGCGGGTCACCGGCGCCCAGCACTACGTCGCCGACGTGCCGATCGCCGACACGCTCCACGTGAAGCTCGTCACCTTCGACCACGCCCGGGCGCGCATCCGCTCGATCGACGGCTCGGCGGCGCTTGCGCTGCCCGGCGTCCGAGCCGTCTTCAGCGCCGCCGACCTGCCGTCACCCGTGCCGCGCTTCGGCCCCCAGTTGCGCGACCGGCCCGTCATCGCGGACGGCGAGGTCAAGTACCACGGGGATCCGGTCGCCGCGGTGGCCGCCGAGACGAAGGATCTCGCCGAGGCCGGCGCTGCGCTCGTGCGCGTCGACGCGGAGCCGCTGCCGGCCGTGACCTCGATCGGGGCGTGCCTTGCCCCCGATGCGCCGCTCGTCCAGGACCCGTCCCTCCGTCCGGACGACCCTCTGGCCGGGACGAACGTCCTGCGCGAGCACCGATACGCGTGGGGCGACCTCGCCGCCGCCGAGACGGAGGCCGAGTGCGTGGTCGAGGGCACGTATGCCTTCCCGATGGTCACCCAGTTCGCGATCGAGCCGCACGCGTTCGCGGCCGCACCCGACGGCGACGGGATCGTCGTCTGGAGCGCGATCCAGCACCCGAACTGGCTCCAGCGCGTGATCGCCTCGGTCCTCGACCTGCCTCTCTCGAAGGTCCGCATCCTCGCGCCGGATCCGGGCGGCGCGTTCGGCGGCAAGCAGCACGCCAAGTACGAGCCGCTCCTCGCCTTCATGGCCCTCCGGCTTCAGCGCCCGGTCCGGCTGGTGCTCAGCCTCGAAGAGTCGTTCCAGGCGGTGCGCCGGGGTGCCTCGGAGATCCGCTTCCGGACCGGCTTCCGGCGCGACGGCACGATCGTCTTCCGCGACATCGAGGCGAGCTACCTGATCGGTGCCTACGCCGACATCGCCGACCGGACGGTCGCCAAGGGGAGCTACACCTCGGCCGGTCCGTACCGCGTGCCGGCCTGCCGGATCGTCGCCCGGTCGGTCCTCTCGAACACCGTGCCCTCGACGGCGTTCCGTGGCTTCGGCAACCCCCAGCAGATCTGGGCCGGCGAATCGAACCTGGACGAGGCGGCCCGGCAGCTCGGCATCGACCCGCTCGAGATCCGGCTCCGGAACCTCGCGCCGGCCGGACACCCCTTCATCCCGGGCGACACCCCGGCCGACGGCGACTGGGCGGAGTCGCTTCGCCGCGCGGCGGCGAGGATCGGCTGGGACGAGCCGGTCCCGGATGGTCGCGGTCGCGGGATCGCGGTCGGGCTCAAGTCCGGGCCCACGACGGGCCTGTCCTACTCGACGGTGCGACTCCTCGCAGACGGCAGCGTCGTCGTCTACGCCGGCACCTCGGACATGGGCCAGGGAGCCCGGACGATCTTCGCCCAGATCGCGGCGGGCGAGCTCGGCGCGCCGGTCGAGTGGGTCACGGTCGTGATGGGCGACACCGCCGTCGTGCCCTATGACCAGCAGACCTCGGCGTCACGGTCCTCGGTCCTGATGGGGAATGCCGTCCTCAACGCCTGTCGGGAGATCCAACGGCGGCTGGCCGGGATGGCAGCCCGCCTCGAGGACGTCGCCGAGGCGGACGTCGTCGTCGACCGCGGCGAGGTCCGCTTGCCCGACGAACGCGTCCTGTCGATCCGCGACGTCCTGGTTCGCGGGCTCGGCCGGCTCGGCGGCGAGATCATCGGCGTGGGCGAGTTCCGCAAGGAGGCCGAGCCGGACCACCCGCTCGGCGGCACGGCGGCCTTCTACGAGTTCAACGCAACCGCGGTCGAGGTCTCGGTCGACCGGGAGACCGGCGACCTGACCGTCCATCGTCACGTGACCGTGTCGGACGTGGGACGGGCCCTGAACCCGAGCCAGGTCCGCGGCCAGGACGAGGGCGCGGCGGTCATGGGCCTGGGCCACACGCTGATGGAGCACTACCTCCTCGACGACGACGGCCGGATCCGCAACCTGGGGGCGATCGACTACCGGATCCCGACCTCGATGGACCTGCCCAAGGCGATGGAGAGCGAGATCGTCGAGAACGGCGACGGGCCGGGGCCGTACGGCGCGAAGGGGATGAGCGAGGGCGCGCTGCTGTGCGTGGCGCCGGCGGTGGCCGCGGCCGTGCGGAACGCGGTCGGCGTGGACATCCGCGAGCTGCCGCTCACGCCGGAACGGGTCTGGCGGGCCCTGAACGGGCTGCCGATCGAGGCGTCGACGCCGTGAGCCGCTGGACCTATCCGCTCGATGCGTTGCCGGAGCTGCCGGACGCCGGCCTCCGGGCGCTCGTCGGCGGCAAGGCCGCCAATCTCGGGCTGATGCTCGGGCCCGCCCTCCAGCTGCCCGTCCCGCCCGGCTTCGTGATCACGACGGAGGCCTGCCGCGCCTTCCTCGCCGATGGCTGGCCGGCCGGGCTCGACGAGGAGCTGCGCGAGCGGATGGCGGAGGTCGAGGCGGCGGTCGGCCGCGGCTTCGGCTCGCCGGACGATCCGCTCCTCGTCAGCGTCCGCTCGGGCGCGCCGGTCTCGATGCCCGGGATGATGGACACGATCCTGAACCTGGGCCTGTGCGACGCGACCCAGGCCGGCGTCGGCGACCCGGCGTTCGCCGCCGAATGCCGGGTCCGTCTCCGGACGATGTTCCGCGGGATCGTCGGCGTCGACGAGCCGCCCGAGGATCCGTGGGCGCAGCTCCGGCTCGCGGTCGAGGCGGTGTTCCGGTCCTGGAACAGCGAGCGGGCCAAGGCGTATCGAGCGAAGGAGGGGATCGCCGACGACCTCGGGACGGCGGTCACCGTCCAGGCGATGGTCTTCGGCAACCTCGACGAATCGTCGGCGACGGGCGTCGTCTTCACGCGCAACCCGGCCACGGGTGAGCCCGGGTTGTACGGCGACGTCCTGTTCCGCGCCCAGGGCGAGGACGTCGTCGCGGGCACCCACGCGACCGAGCCCGTGAGCGCGCTCGACGCGCGCCTGCCCGAGGCGGCGCGCGCCCTGGCGGACGCCGCCCATCGGCTCGAGCGCCACGAGCGCGACCTGTGCGACATCGAGTTCACGATCGAGCGTGGCCGGCTGTGGCTGCTCCAGACGCGGGTCGGCAAGCGGAGCCCGCGGGCGGCGCTCCGGATCGCGCTCGACATGGCCACCGAGCGTGACTTCCCGCTGGAGCGACGCGAGGCGATCGAGCGCGTGGCCCGGATCCTCGAGGACCCGCCGAAGACGACAACCGGGCGGAGCGGCTACCTGGTGCCGTTGACGACGGGTCTCGGCGCGTCACCGGGACTTGCCTCCGGCGAGATCGCGACCGATCCGAGCGCGGCCGCCGAGGCCGCCGAGGCCGGCCGATCCGTCGTCCTCGTCCGGTCCGAGACGTCGCCCGATGACGTCCACGGCATGGCGAAGGCGGCCGGCATCCTGACGGCCCGAGGCGGGCTCGCGTCGCATGCCGCGGTCGTGGCGCGAGGGTGGGGGATCCCCGCGGTCGTCGGCGCGGCGGCCGTCGAGCTGGGCGCCGGCTCCGTCCGCATCGGCGAGCGGACGTTCGCCATTGGCGAGGTGATCTCGATCGACGGCTCGACCGGCGAGGTCTTCGCGGGCCGGCTGGCCGGCGCGACCGAGCCGGTCGCCGAGGCGAAGACGCTCCTAGGCTGGGCCGCCGAGCTCGGCGTTCCGATCGGCGCGGGAGACGCGTCACCGGCGGCGGCCGCGGTGACGAGGGGTGCCGCGAACCTCGACGACGTCATCCGCCGCCTGTCGACGAAGGGGTTCGGAACCGGCCAGACGATCGCGGACGCGCTCCTCGCCGACGGGGCGATCGTCGGCAAGCTCCTCGACCAGCTCGTGGTCGACGGCCTCGCGGCAACCGTCGCAGGCGCGTATCGATTGACGGACGCGGGCAAGGACCGCGCCGCCGAGCTGCTCGGCGCCGACCGCTCGGCATGGGGCGGTGACGCCGCGGGCGAAGCGCTCGATGCCTTCGTCGCGCTCGACAGGCGGATGAAGGACGCCGTCACCGCGTGGCAGCTCCGGCCGCCCGCGAGCGGCGACGGCGAGCCCCAGGTCAACGACCACTCGGACGCGGACTACGACGCGAAGGTCCTCGCGACCCTCGAGCAGATCGGCGTGGATGCCGACGTCTGGCTGGCGCCCCTCGAGACGCAGTCCCGCCGCCTGAACGGGTATCGCCCGCGCCTCGCCAGGGCGCTGGAGCTCGTGAAAGGCGGCGACCAGCGCTACGTCGCCTCCCCCCGCGTCGACAGCTTCCACGGAATCTGGTTCGAGCTCCACGAGGACCTGATCCAGCTCGCGGGACGCACGCGCGCCGACGAAGTCGACGCTGGGCGGGCATAGGAGGCACGCATCGACATGCCATCTCGATCACGCTCGGAATTGGCAGCGCTGTTCGATGGCACGTGGCGTCCCGACTACGGGCCGCCGGGACCCGATGCGGACCCGGACGTGGTGTCCCTCGCGCGCGGAATCTACGAGTGTCAAACCTGCCGTCCGCCGTATCGCGTGCTCGCCGATGGCGAGGAGCACCGGGTGGACGGGCATCCACGGTTCGACACGCTGGCGATCTCCGTGGTCGATGACCGAACGGTCCGACAGGTCGGCCGGCGGGACGGCCTGATCACGTTCGAAGCAACGACGAGCATTTCCGCCGACGGCGACACCCGAACGGAGACATGGACCGCGGCGAATCTGGTCGACGGCCTCATCGTGCCCGTGACGGCGCCGATGGTCGGACCGCCCGATGTTCCGAAACGCTCCGTGCAGTTCGGCTCGTCCGCCACTCGGGTCGGACCGCGTCCCGCCGATGCGCACCTGGTGTCCGGGACGTGGAAGGTCGTCGCCCTGGACCTGCTCAACCACGACGAGGACACCGTCTATCGGTTCGACGGCGACGCACTGCGGATGACCGACAAGCTCGGCCGATCGTTCGACGCCGCGCTCGACGGAACCGAAGCGCCGTACCACGGCGATCCTCGGTTCACCGGCGTGTCGCTCGAGGTGATCGACGAGCGGACGATCGAGGAGCGCAACCTTCGGGATGGTGTCGTGGTCCAGGCGACCCGCTGGCGCGTCGATCCGGACGGCAGGACGATGCACGTCCGCTTCGACGACCTGCACGGTCACGTCATGGAACAGACGGGTCACAAGGTGATCTGAGGGACCACCGCGCCGCCGCCTGAGCCGATGCCGGACGCGCCGCCCGCCGCGTACAGTTCGGCCGTGGAGTCGTGGGATATCGCCGAGACGGCGAAGCGGAGCGGGTTCACCGAGGAGGAGCTCCTCCGGCTCACCCAGCTTGGCATCCTCCGGCCCGACGCTGATGGCCGGTTCAGCTCGGCCCAGCTGCGTCGCGCCGGCCTCGTCCAGAGCCTCGTGGCGGCCGGGATCCAGCTGGACGGTCTTGGAGCCGCGATCCGCGACGGGAGCGTCTCCCTCGCCTTCCTCGACGCGCCGGCATTCGAGCGCTTCGCGACCCCGAGCGGCTCGACCTTCGAGGAGGAAGCGCAGCGGATCGGCGCGCCGGTCGAGCAGCTCCTCCTCGTTCGCGAGGCGACAGGCTCGGTGCCGGCTCGCCCGGGCGATCGGATGCGCGACGCGGAGCTCGTGTACGCCGACCTGCTCGAGATCGGGATCGCTGCCGGGTTCCGCCCTTCCGCCATCGAGCAGATGGTCCGAGCCCAGGGGGACGCCCTCCGCCGGATCACCGAGACCGAGGCGGTGCTCTGGCAGTCGGAGGTGATCGAGCCCGCCGTGCGCAGCGGCCGCCGGCCCGACGACATCCTCGGGGCCGAGATCGGCGACCGGATGAGCGAGCGCACCGAGCAGGCGGTCCTGGCGATGTACCACCTCCAGCAGACGCGGGCGTGGACGGCGAACCTCATCGAAGGCCTCGAGCAGCAGCTCGCGGCCGCCGGGCTCCACAGCCGGCTCGAGCGGCCGCCCGCGATGTGCTTCATCGACCTTACCGGCTTCACCCGCCTCACCCAGGAGCACGGCGACCTGGCCGCCGCGGACCTCGCAGGGTCGCTCGGCCGGATCGTTCAGCGCTCGTCGGTCCACCACGGTGGACGTCCGGTGAAGTGGCTCGGCGACGGCGTGATGCTCCACTTCGCCGATCCCGGCCAAGCAGTCCTCGGCGCGCTCGAGATGGTCCGCGCCGTGACCGAGGCCGAGCTCCCGCCCGCGCACGTCGGACTGCATGCGGGCCCGGTCATCTTCCAGGCGGGCGACTACTACGGCAGCACGGTCAACATCGCCTCGCGGATCTCCGATCACGCGGGGCCGGGCCAGGTGCTCGTGAGTCAGGCCGTGATCGATGCCGCGGCCGACGTCGACGTCCGGTTCACAGACGTCGGGCAGGTCGAGTTGAAGGGCGTTGCCGGCGTCATGACGCTGTTCGAGGCGGTGCCGGTCCACTGACGT
>DASSHB010000076.1:0-9603 GCA_035693125.1 Candidatus Limnocylindrales bacterium
CCACGAGCCGTCGCGCTCGTCGGGCCGGCTTTCCGTGCGGAAGGTCGCGTCACGCGGACCGAGCCGCTCGCAGGGGCCTCGGGGCAGGGGAGACGACGCGGATCCGGACGTCAGTCCCGGCGGTGCTAGCCCGGCCGCCCCGACCAACATCTGAGCGTGAAACCCGGTCCGACGGCCGGGTTTCTGGATTTCAGTCGCCGCGATGCGGGGTCGTTCGACTCGGAGGGATGGTGATGGTGCTCGACTCGTCAAGCGACGCCGTAAGCCTGTTCCAGCGGCTGATCGACGCCTGGAACGCCCACGACCTGGAGGGCTATCTCGCCTGCTTCGACCCCGACTACGACAGTCGGTGGCCGATCCATCCCGAGCGTGACTTCGTCGGCCGCGAGAACACTCGTGAGCGCTGGTCCCACAACTTCGAGACCATGCCTGACTTCAGGGTCGAGCTCCTCGGGCTCGCACAGGCGGCCAGCGGTGAGGTGTGGATCGAGCTCCGGTGGCGCGGCACCCGCCCTGACGGCTCACGGTTCGATCACCAAGGCGTCACGATCAACCGGATCACGGACGGCCGCATCGCCGCGGCTCGGCTCTACCTCGAGCCCCTCGACGACGTCCCGCAACCCTGAGTTCGCTCCTTGACGGTCCACCGACGGCGGACGCAGCGCCCGGCGGTGGACCACGGTACGGCGAACGCCCTATTGGCCCGCCCCACCGTCGCTCTCTAGGGTCCGTCGTGGCTCGACGCTCCGGGCGTCGATCCTCGACGACGGTGGCAACCCCCTCCACCGTCTAGAGGTGTCGACGGCGTCGCCGAGTCGGGACTCAAACGCCCCCGGTCCCAGTGCCGGGGGCGTTTCTCTGGCCTCGATCGGCTGCCAGTCCTCAGCTCGACCTCAGCGGTCGCGGGACGGAATCGGCGGCGGAGCCGGCGCGATCAGGAGCACGGTCGGCCGGCTCCGTGATCGGGTTTCGCAGTGGAGGCCGAGCCCCTCGGCGACCTGCGCAACGGCGCGCTCCATGTCCCCCTCGCCGCCGTCGCCGTGGATGAGCACGTCGATGACCGGGTCGCCTGCATCGTCGGCGACGGATGCGTCCGAGAACATCACGACCACGCCGCCGCCATCCTCCAGGTGCACGTCGATGTCGGACTTGGTCAGCGCCATGAGACGAGGGCCGCCCCGATCGCGACGACCCCGGCCGCCGCGACCCCCAGCACGCCGTTGATCTGGGTCGTCATGAGGACCGCGCCGATCCCGGCACCGATCAGCAGCCCCCGGACGAGGACCTCGGCCGCCAGCGCGAGGATCGAGCCGTCCGGCTCGGCGGCGTCCGCGCCCGGCGACATTCCGGAGCGGACCTGATCGTTCACGTACGGTTGGACGGCCATCGGCACCCATGGTCAGGCCCGGTCCGTTCCGTGCTTGTGGCCGACCACGTCCGCGGGATTGCGAGGAGATCGCAGATCGCCTCAGATGGTGCGTCGGATCAACGATGCGCGCCGTGGAGCACTGCGTGGCCCTGTCCCCGGGCGATCAGCCAGCGGTTCACCGGAAAGGCCACCACGCCGGCGATGACGAGCGACGCGGCCAGCGAGCCCCAGAACAGCCCGTCGAGCAGACCGGCCGCCATCGCACCCGGGACGAGGAGGACCGTCGCCGTGTCGACCGCCTCCATCGTCACGATCGACAGCGTGTCCGACGCGAACGCCAGCCTACCGGCCCGGCCGAACGGGATCCCGCTCGCCATCAGCGGTCGGATCGTCAGGCCGTAGCCGAAGAAGAAGGCCAGAACGATCGCCAGGACGACCGATGGCAGGTCGTGCCAGCCGAGGGCGGTCGACAGGACGAGGCCCAGCACCTCGCCGATCGCACAGCCGGTCAGGCAGTGGGTCGTGGCTTGGAAGGCGGTTCGATTGAGCGTGACGTGGTCCACGCAACTGACGCTAGCGACGGCGTCAACCCGGCGGCGGTGGATCCATCTTCCGCGGGCCCGGCGGTCGCTCCGTGTGACGGTGGCCCTCGGTGTCGAAGATGTCCTCGACATGGGCGAGGTAGGCCGTCTTCGCGAGGTCGGCTCGGACCCGGGCGTGGCGATGGTCCGTGGTCCCGGGCTTCGCGCTCTCGACGGCGGCTTCCGCCGCCCGCCACGCGGCCAGCAACTCTTCGGTCGTCCCCATGGCGCTGCGCCCCTGCGCCCATCTCCGGGCGGCTCATCGCTTCCGCTCGGATCGCGAGCGTACACCCGTTGTCGACCAGGTGATCCGGGCCGCGGCCGTGCTCGGATCCACGGTGACGGTGCGCCGTGTCGGGCTGCTCCCACCGGGGACTCGAGCCCCGGCGACCGCCCTCCGCGTCGCGGGGGCTCTTCTCGTCCCGGCCGGGTACGCTGGTCGCGATGACGACGATCGACCGGCCGGCGGGAGCCCTCTCGCCGGAGCAGCTCGGCGGGCTCGCCGACATGGATCCGGAAGCATTCCGGACTGCCGCGCACCGCGTCGTCGACCTCATGGCCGACTACCTGGCCGGCGTCGAGGGCCATGCCGTCCTCCCGGCGATAGGGCCAGGATCCGTGGCGAGCCGCCTCCCGGCCGCCGCGCCGGAGCTGCCCGAAGACCTGGACGCGATCCTCGCCGACTACGCGGCGCTGATCGTCCCGAACGCGACCCACTGGCAGCATCCGGGCTTCTTCGCGTATTTCGCGTCCACCGCATCCGGTCCGGGGATCCTCGGCGAGATGCTGACGGCGGCGATCCAGCAGAACCCGATGCTGTGGCGGACCTCGCCGGCGGGCACCGAGCTCGAGCAGGTCGTCGTCGACTGGCTGCGCCGAGCCCTGGGCCTGCCTGACGCGTTCGACGGGCTGATCACGGACACCGCATCCACGTCATCGCTGATCGCCCTTGCGGCCGCTCGCCAGGCGGCCGGCGTCGACGCGGCCGCGGCCGGTCTCACGGGCCGGCCGGAGGTTCCCGCCCTCCGCGTCTATGCCTCGGCGGAGGCGCACTCGTCCATCGAGAAGGCATGCATGACCCTGGGGCTCGGGCGGGCATCGCTCGTCCGGATTCCGACGAACGATCGATTCGAGCTGGAGCCGGCCGCTCTCGAGCAGGCGATCGCCGACGATCGCGGGGCCGGACGCCAGCCGATCGCGGTCGTCGCCACGATCGGCACGACCTCTTCGACATCGGTCGATCCGGTCGCAGCGCTCGCGGACATCGCGGCGCGCGAAGGGCTGTGGCTGCACGTCGACGCCGCATATGCCGGTGCCGTCGCGATCGATCCAGGCCTTCGGGCGCCGTTCCAGGGCTGGGAGCGCGCCGACTCGATCGTCGTCAACCCGCACAAGTGGCTGTGGACGCCGGTCGACGCCTCTCTGCTGCTCAGCCGCCGCCTGGGGGTCGTCCGTGACGCCTTCAGCCTCGTCCCCGAGTACCTCCGGACGGTCGACGGGATCGGCGACGGGACGGAGCGCAACTACAACGAGTACACGCCGCAGCTGGGACGCCGGATGCGCGCGCTGAAGCTCTGGATCCAGCTTCGCTGGTTCGGCCTCGAGGGCCTGCGGCGGCGGATCCGCCACCACCTCGCGCTGGCCCAGACGTTCGCCGGTTGGGTCGACGGCGGCTCCGACTGGGAGCGGCTGGCGCCCGTCCCGTTCTCGACGGTGTGTTTCCGGCACGTTCCTCCCGCCCTCGCCGGCGACCAGGACGCGCTGAACACCCACAACGCCGCGCTGATGGAAGCCGTCAACCGGACAGGCGAGGCCTTCCTTTCGCATACGAAGCTCCGCGACCGGTTCACGATCCGCCTGGCGATCGGCAACCTCCGGACCGAGGAGCGCCACGTGGCCCAGACCTGGGCGCTGCTCCAGGCCGCCGCCGAGGAGACGAGCCCACGATGACCGAGCCAAGCGAGCCGATCACGGTCCTGTACTTCTATCGGACACGGTGGGGCGCCCACGACGAATTCGTGAGCCTGTTCCGGAAGAACCACTGGCCGATCCTCCGGGACCAGCTCGCAAGCGGGCGGTTCACCGCCGTGGAGCTCGCGACGCCCCGCTTCCATGGCGACGGCCGGGCGGACTGGGACGTCCTCGTCTCGATCACCTACCGCGACTGGGCCGCGATGGCCGCCCACAGTGAGGCAGAGATCGCGCGCCGGCTGTATCCCGACCAGGAGACCTTCAAGCGCGAGGAGCAGCGTCGGTTCGAGCTGCTCGAGGCCCATTGGGACGTCCCGTTGGAGGCCCGCCCGCTCGAGTAGGGCCCGAGGACGACTCGGTCAGCGGCTCCCTGCTGCGGCGGGCTGCTGCTCGCCCGCGCCGGGCATCGCGCCGAGCTGCTTCATCATCCCCATCTGGTCGAACTGGTGCCAGTGCTCCACGACCTGGCCGTCGCGCAGCCGGAACCAGTGGATCTCATCGATCTCGTAGCGCTTGCCGCTCGGCGGCATCTTCATGAACTCGCCGGTCTGGGTCGCGGAGGTCGTCAGGCGCGCGGCGACCTGATCGCCCTCCTCGATCAGGTCGTCGATGGTGAACGTGGCGTCGGAGAGGCCGGCCGCGGCACGGTCGATCGCAGCCTTCAGGTCGGCCTTCGGGTCGCCGGTCGCGGACGGCCACGTGTGGGCGACGAAGTCGTCGGCGACGAGCTCGTCGACGGTGGACTTCCGGCCCTGGGCGAAGATCTCGTCGATGAACCGGCGAACGATCGCCTTGTTGCTGTCCGGCATGGGCTGATTCCTCCTGGTCGTGCCCGCCGACGGTCGCGCACGCGGCGTCAACCCGGCGCGGGACGGTCGCGCGGGCGCGTGTCGGGGCCGTGACGGCCGATCGCGACGGTCACGGGCGGGCGAGCCGCGTGGCATCATCGAGCCGAGCCATCGAACCGCGGAGGAACCCCCGAGCCGTGCCACCGATCGACGAGCTGACCCGGATCGAGCAGGTCCATCTTGACCGCCTCGGGCACCAGGGCATCTTCACGACCGGCCTGCTCCTCGAGGTCAGCGAGACGCCGACCCGGCGCCAGACCCTGGCGGATCAGGTCGGCGCGTCAACGAACGAGGTCCTGACCTGGCGGGACGAGGCGCTGATGCTCAACCTGGCGAGCTTCGGGCCGGACGACCACCAGCTGCTGATGCAGGCCGGCTTCGATGGGCTCCACGACATCCTGGGCGTGGACCTGGACACGTTCCGGGACCGGATCGGGCGCGCGGCGGTGGAATTGAACGCGGAGATGCCGGCGGACCTAATCACCTCCGGGTGGTGGGACCAGGCGCGCACGCTCGAGGACTGATCCGGCGATCCGGCCGGCGGAGGGCCATCCCGGTCGAGCATCTGGGCAGCGGCTGGAGCGCGAGCTGGTCGCTCGATGGCGATGGGATCACCCTGTCGAGCACCGGGCTCGGCGAACCGCTGGAGCAGTTCCTGGCCGTCGCCAACCGGGTCCGGATCCCCGCGCCCTGATCTCCGCGCTGCGGGACCCCCGGGACTACCATGCGCCGGTGACCCGAACCGTCCCCGAGCGGATCGCCGCGTTCGCCACCGGGCTCGCCGCCGCCGTGGTCGTGATCGCGATCGCGATCCTGCCCTTCCTGACACCGGCTTGGGTTTCCTTCGAGCAGGGCCGCACGAACGCGGCCGGCCTCACCGGCTACGCCGAGTCGGACCTTCGAAGCGCCACCGACTCGATCCTCCACGACCTGGTCCTCGGCCCGCCGGCCTTCGACGTCCAGGTCGGCGGCGCGCCGGTCCTCCAACCTCGCGAGCAGGCCCACATGCGCGACGTCCGGGGCGTCTTCGCCGGCTTCGGGCTGCTGGCCCTCGCCTCACTGGTCGTGCTCGTCGCCGGCATCGTCGGTGCGCGAGCGATGGGCCACGCGGAGCGAGCCTGGCGCGCGATCGGGACGGGGATGCGCGGCCTGATCGTGGGGATCGTCGTGGCCGGCGTCATCGCGAGCGTCGCGTTCGACGCGGCGTTCGAGATCTTCCACCAGCTGTTCTTCCCGGGCGGGTCGTACACCTTCGACCCGCGGACCGACCGGCTCGTCCAGCTGTTCCCATTCGACTTCTGGTCCGAGACGACGATCGTGCTCGGGGTCGTGATCATCGTGCTGGCGGTGTGCGTGGCCTTCACGTCCGGGCGCCTCGCGCGCCGGGCGGAACGCCGGGCCGAATCGCACCTTCCGACGGCCCGCGACGGCCCGCCCGTCACCGCCGCGGAGGCCGGCCGATGAACGGGATTCCGGTCGCGCGGATCCTGGGCTTCGAGATCCGCCTGCCGCTCTCCTGGATCTTCATCATCGCGATCATCACGGTCACCGTCGGAACCCGGCTGGAGCCGTTCCTGCCAGGTGACACCCAGGCGATCAGCTGGGCCGTGGGGCTCGCCGCGTCGCTCGGCTTCCTGGCCAGCGTCGTCGTGCACGAGCTCGCCCACGCGGTCGTTGCTCGCCGCGACGGGTCCGAGACGACCGTCCTCCTCGTCCAGTTCATCGGCTCGCCCTCCGCGGTCGACGTGATCGCGAGCTCACCGCGGGCCGAGGGCGCGGTCGCGATCGCCGGGCCGCTGTCGAGCGCCCTGATCGGTGGGGCATGCGTCCTGGCGGCGCTCGTGTTCCTGGCGATCGGGTCGGCGCTGGAGGCGATCGCCGATGGGCTCCTGATCGTCGGCGCGCTGGACCTGCTCCTCGCGGGTGTGAGCCTGGTGCCTGCGTTCCCCCTCGACGGCGCGCGGGTCGTCCGCGCCGTGGCCTGGGCCCGAACGGGGAACCGCCGCTCCGGAACCCGGATCGCCGGCGTCATCGGCAAGTACGCCGGTCGCGTCATCCTCGTCGTCGGCTTCGCGATCGTCGTCGTCAGCCAGGAGCTGACCCTCGACGGGATCATGCTCGGCCTCGCCGGCTGGTTCCTGATCGCCTCGGCCCGCTCGGTCGACCGCTGGCTGATCCTCGACGACCTGATCCAGGGGATGAGCGTCGGCGAGGCGATGGAGCACGACATGGCGACGATCTCGCCGCAACTCACGCTCGACACCTTCGCGTCGGGGCTGCTCGACGGGACGGTCGCGCCGGCCCTCCCGGTCCTCGAGGCCGACGAGCTGGTCGGGATCGTCGGCGCATCCCAGGTCAAGGCGGTCGCTCGGCGCAACTGGGCGGCGACCCGGACGGCGGACATCATGGTCGCGCCGCCCGAGATGCCGACCGCCAGGCCCGAGGATCGCCTGGCCGATGCGCTCGAGAGCCTCCGCCGGACCCATCTCGACGGCCTGCCGGTCCTGGACGGCTCGACCTTGCGCGGCGTCCTGACCCGCCGCTCGATCGCGATCCTGCTGCACGCCCGCGCGGAAGCGCAGGGCACGGCGATCCGCTAGCGCCGGGCGGATGACGATCGCCGCGGACCGCCTCCTGTCCGTCGAGGAAGCACGTGCGCTCGTCCTCGACGCGACGCCCGCACCCGGCGATCGCGAGGTCGTCGACCTCTCGGAGGCACACGGTCGGGTCCTCGCCGAGGACGTGACGAGCCTCATCGCCCTGCCGCCCTGGGACAACTCCGCGATGGACGGCTATGCGATCCGTGCCGGGGACGTGGCCGCTGCGAGCGAGGACGCACCGGTCCGTCTCCAGGTCATCGGCGAGGTCCGAGCGGGCGAGCCGCCGCAGGTCGCGGTCGAGGGCGGCACGGCGATCCGGATCGCCACGGGTGCCCCGATCCCACCCCAAGCCGACGCGGTCGTCCAGGTCGAGCTGACGACGCCGGCGGACGCGACCGGCGCGCCCGCCGGAGGGCGTGGCCGCGACGCCGCGGGGCCGATTCCAGCCGCCGTCCTGGTCCACGCCGCGGTCCGCGACGGGACCGCGATCCGCCGAGCCGGAGACGACCTTCCGGAGGCCGCGCTGATCCTCCGTGCCGGCACGACGCTGAGCGCGGCGGCAGTCGCCCTCGCGGCGGGCAGTGGCAACGCGACGCTCGCGGTCCATCGGCGGCCGCGCGTCGGGGTCCTGGCGACGGGCGACGAGATTCGGGCCGGCGGCCGCGATTTGGGGCCTGCAGGCATTCCCGATGCCAACGGACCGGGGCTGGCGGCGCTCGCCTGGGAGGCCGGCGCCGAGGCCAGGAATCTGGGCATCGCCAGGGACCGGCTGGAGGACGTCCGCGAGCGATTGACGATCGCCAAGCACGGCGACGTCGACGCCGTGATCGTGTCCGGCGGCGTCTCCGTCGGCCCCTACGACGTCGTCCGGGCGGCGTTCGCGGAGATCGGCCGGATCGAGCTCTGGCGGGTCGCCGTCCAGCCGGGCAAGCCGTTCGCCTTCGGCGTCGTGGACCGGCCGGATGGTGGGCGCTGCCTGCTGTTCGGGCTGCCCGGCAACCCGGTCTCGAGCTTCGTGACGTTCGAGCTGTTCGTCCGACCCGCCCTTCGGAAGCTTGCCGGGCACCCCGCCGATCGGCTGACCCGCGCCACGGACCGTGGCGTCCTCCTCGACCGCGTGACGAAGGGCGCCGGCCGCCGCGCGTTCCTGCGGGTGGTCGCGGTCCGGGATGCGGCCGGCGCGGTCGAGCGCGACGCCGACGGAAGGGTGCGGCTGCACCTGGCCGGTGGCGGGCGAGGGCAGGGGAGCCACGTCCTGTCCGCGCTCGCGCTCGCAGAGGCACTGGCGATCGTCCCGGAGTCCGTCGATTCGTTGGACGCCGGATCACCGGTCGACCTGTGGTGGCTCGACCGCGACTGACCGGGCGTCCGCCCTCGACCGGGAGGGCCGCGACGAACCGCGCGATCCGCGCTGACGCGGAGAAACGCGACGGACCGCGCGATCCGCGACCGACGGGCGGCCCTCGATCCGTCGATACTTCGCCCATGGCCCGAGACACCGCCCCGCGCGCCGAACGCCGCCGGCTGACCCACGTCGATCGATCCGGGCGACCGAGGATGGTCGACGTGTCCGAGAAGCCCGTGACCGCGCGGCGTGCCGTGGCCGAGGCCCTCGTCGCCGTCTCGCCCGAGACGATGAGCCTCGTGATCGACGGCGGCGGGCCGAAGGGCGACGTCCTGGGCGTCGCCGAGATCGCGGGCGTCATGGCCGCGAAGCGGACCGCCGAGCTCATCCCCCTCTGCCATCCGCTGCCGCTGACCGATCTGGTCGTCGCGGTCACGCCGGATCGCGCGGCCGGGGTCCTGCGGGTCAAGGCCGAAGCCGCGACGACCGGGCCGACCGGCGTCGAGATGGAGGCGCTGACTGCGGCGAGCGTCGCCGCCCTGACGATCTACGACATGGTCAAGGGCGTCGAGAAGGGCGTCGAGATCCGGGCGGTCCGGCTGATCTCGAAGACCGGCGGCAAGAGCGGCGAATGGCACCGACCGGCGGACTCCGGCAACGATTCGACGGGCGGCCCGGGCGGGCCGGGCGGCGCAGGCGGCGGGAGCCCCGATCGACGTCGTCCGGGCGACCGGATAGCGGGCCGGATCGGGGGCGTGCCGCGGCGAGGTCGGAAGCCGTGAGCGCGAGTGCGAGCGACCCCGGTCCGGGCCGGACGGCCCTCGTCCTGACCGCGAGCGACCGGAGCGCCGCCGGCACGCGTGAGGACGCAAGCGGAGCGGTCCTCGAG
>DASSHB010000077.1:0-12595 GCA_035693125.1 Candidatus Limnocylindrales bacterium
GATGCGCGTGGAGACCCGCGCCGGGACGCGCTTCCGGCTGACCTACGGCGACGATGGATCCCTGCGCTCGTCAGCCGTGGGCCTGGATCGATCGGTGCTCGATCCGTTGTTGATCGAGCTGGCACGGGACGCCGGCGCCGACGTCCGGCTCGGAGTCGCCGCCCGCGGGGTCCGCGACGGACGCGTCCTCGTCGAGAGCGGCGAGATCCAGGCACGGGTCATCGTCGGTGCCGATGGGCTGCGCTCCATCGTCGCGCGGTCCGGCGGCGTGACGACCGCTCCCCCGCTCGGCGATCGCTCCGCGCTCACCTTCCACGTCGCCGATCCGGATCCGGCCCAACCGCGCGATGCTCGAATGGTCCTGTTCGACGGCGGTTACGCGGGCCTGGCGCCCGTGGCGGGCGGGCGGGTCAACGTCGGGATCGTGCTCGTGTCGGGGACGTGGCGCGCCCGCCTGCGGGAACGGGGCGCGGACGACGTCGTCCGAGCGGTCCTCGCGGCCATTTCCGCCGCGGCCGACGACCCCGTCACCTGGCGGGACGCCGAGATCGTCGATCGGATCGAGGGGGTCGCACCCGTGGGAGCTCGTGTCCGGCGCCGCGCGGGCAACGGCTGGCTCCTCGTGGGTGACGCCGCGGGCTTCCTGGATCCGTTCACCGGCGAGGGCCTCCATCGGGCGCTCGTCTCGGCTCGACTGGCTGCGCCGGCGATCCGCCGCGCGCTGGACGGCGACGTGACGGCCCTCGCCGCGTACGACCGCGATCTGGCCCGGCGAACCCGCGGCAAGGACCTCGTGAGTCGCGTCGTCCAGGGCTTCCTCGCCGCTCCGCCGGCGTTCGACTACGCCGCCCGACGGCTCGCCGACCGACCGCTCGTCCGTGAGACGATGGGCCGCGTGATCGGCGATCTCCTGCCCGCATCGGCCGCGCTCGACCCGCGCTTCCTCGCCGCGCTCCTCCGGCCATGACCGAGACCGGCAGCCCGGCCGCCTACGAGATCGTCCCGGCCGGCCGCACCCGGCTCGGCGGCTACGCGTTGTGCACCGACGATGCCGGTCGGGTGCTCCTCGCCCGGCTGGCCGCGATCGAGGTCGACGCCGGGGCCTGGACGCTACCCGGCGGCGGCGTGGACTTCGGCGAGCATCCCGACCACGCGGTGATCCGCGAGCTCGAGGAGGAGACGGGCTACGCGGGTGAGATCGATGAGGTGGCCGGCGTCTTCTCGCACGTCTACCACCAGTCCCGCGCGGCGAACGGGGCCGACCTCCACTTCCTGGGGATCCTGTACCACGTCCGGATCGTGGGTGGCCAGCTGCGCGATGAGCTCGACGGGACCACCGACACCGCCCGCTGGGTGGCGCCAGCCGAGCTCGCCGAGCTGCGCCTCGTCGAGATCGCGCGGCGCGGGGTCGAGCTGGCACTCGCGCGGGCCGCCACGCGGACCGGCCCGCCCGCGTGAGGAGCACGATCGGGATCGAGATCGCGGCGCCGGCCGAGCTCGTGTTCCGGCTCGCCCGCGACGTCGAGCGCTGGCCGCAACTCCTCCCCCACTACGTCCGCGCCGACCGCGTGGGTGTGCGGGACGACGCGGGCCGCCTTCTCGTGCGGTTCGTGGCGCGCCGAACGCTCGTGCCGGTCGTGGGGCTCGGGATCCCGGTCGCCTGGCGATCATGGACGTGGGCCGAGCCCGAGACGCTCCAGCTCCGCTTCGTCCACCGCGGCGGCGCGACGAACGGGATGGACGTGACCTGGCGGATCGAGGGGCCGGGGGCGGGCGGCGGAGCGACGACCCGGGTGGAGATCGAGCACGATTTCCGGCCGCGGTTCCAGCCGTGGGCGGCGGTCGTCGACCGGCTCTTCACCCGCCCGATCGCGGGCCGGACGCTCGCGACGTTCCGCGCGATCGCCGAGGCGGTCGCCGCCGGCACGTCCGATCCGCTCCCCGCGACGAATCCCTCGGTATGACGTCCACGGAGCGCCGGGTCTGGATCACGGGGATCGGGGTGATCACCGCGATCGGGACGGGCGTGCATGCGTTCCGGGCGGGCCTGCGCGCCGGTCGCTCGCCCGTCCGCCGGATCGACCGGTTCGACCCATCGCCGTTCCGCAGCCAGGTGGCGGCCCAGGTCGATGACTTCGATCCGCTCGCGTTCATGCCACCCAAGACCGCCCGCCAGCTCGATCGGTTCAGCCAGTTCGGGCTGGTCGCCGGCCAGCTCGCCCTCGACGACGCGCGGCTGCGTCCCGGCGAGGCCGTGGCCCCACGGCCCGAGCGGATCGGCATCTACCTCGGGAGCGCGCTGGGCGGAATCGCCTACGCGGAGGGCCAGCACGAGGCGTACCTGGCGCGCGGGATCAAGGCCGTGGCACCGAATCTGGCGCTCGCGGTGTTCGGCGGGGCCGCGCCGGCCAACCTCGGGATCGCGCTCGACGTCCGCGGCCCGATCCTGTCGACCGCGAACTCGTGCGCGTCCGGTGGCGTCGCGCTGGGCGAGGCACTGAACGCGATCCGATCCGGCGAGATCGACGGCGCGATCGCCGGCGGCGCCGAGGTGCCGCTGAGCCCGCTCGCCTTCGGGGCCTTCGACCTCATCCGGGCGCTGTCGGATCGGCACAACGACGATCCCGGTCATGCCTGCCGGCCGTTCGATGCCGAACGGGACGGGTTCGTCATGGGCGAGGGCGCCGCGCTCCTGGTGCTCGAGGAGGCATCGATCGCCCGGGCGCGCGGGGCCGAGCCCTACGCCGAGCTGATGGGCTACGGCGCGACCTCGGACGCGTTCCACATGGTCCAGCCGCGAGCTGACGGCTCCGAAGCGGGCCGTGCGGCGACGATCGCACTGACGGATGGCAGCGTCGCGCCCGAGTCGATCGACTGGGTGTCGGCCCACGCGTCGTCCACTCCGCTCGGCGACATCGCCGAGGCTCGGGCGATCCGGCTCGCGCTCGGCGAGCGGGCGGGGTCGGTGCCGGTCAGCGGGACGAAGGCACTCTACGGGCACCCCCTGGGCGCATCGGGTGCGATCGAGGCCGCGATCGCCGCGCTCGCGATCCGCGACGGCTGGGTGCCGGCGTCGGTGAACCTCGAGACGCCGGAGGCCGAGGTCGCCGAGCTCCTGCCGGGCCTGCTCCACGAGGGCTGCGCCGGCGAGTTCCGCCGGATCCTGTCGACCTCGTTCGGGTTCGGCGGGCTCAACGCGGCGGTGGTCCTCGGCGCGACGTAACCGGCGGGTGAGCGACCGAGCGTAGGATCGACCGCGACAGGAGGACATCGTCCATGGCCGTCGCAGCGCCAGCCTTCAGCGGGTTCCAGCCCGAGGCGATCCAATTCCTCGCCGACCTGACCGCGAACAACGACCGCGCCTGGTTCCAGCCGCGCAAAGGCGAGTACGAGCGCCTGCTCAAGGAACCGTTGGAGCAACTCTGCGTTGCCCTCGAAGAGCAGTTCCGGTCCCGCGACATCCCGCTCCACGCCGATCCGGCCAAGTCGCCGTTCCGGATCTACCGCGACACGCGGTTCTCGAAGGACAGGTCGCCGTACAAGCCGAACATCTCCGCGTCCTTTGGCTGGGCGGGTGACGGCGTCGAGGCGGCCGCCGGTCGGTCGCACATGGAGAGCGTCCACGCGTCCGGCGGCTACTTCCACCTCCAGCCGGGCGAGATCTACGTCGGCGGTGGGGTCTGGCACCCGGACGGCTCGTGGCTGAAGGCGTTCCGCGATCGGATCGCCGCAGGCGACGCCGACTTCGATCGGATCGTCGGCGGAAAAGGCTTCCACGCCGCGTTCGGCTCGGTCAGCGATGACGGCGAGTCCCTGAAGCGCGTCCCGCCCGGCTATCCGGCGGACCACCCGAACGCCGATCTGCTCCGCAAGAAGAACGTGACGTTCGGCCGGCGGCTGTCGGACGCGGAGGCGCTCAGTCCGGACTTGCCGCAGACCCTGGCCGACGCCTTCGCGACGGCGACCCCGCTGATGCGCTGGCTCGCGACGATCGACTAGGAACGGATCCGGTAGTCCACGAGCAGCGAGCCCGTCGGCGAGATCTCGCTGCGAATCAGCTCGAGCCGGCTCGCGGGCACGTCGTCGAGGAGGCGCCGGCCGTTGCCGGCGATCATGGGCACGATCACGAGCCGGAGCTCGTCGACGACGCCCGCAGCGAGGAGCGCCCGAGCCACGGAGATGCTCGCGTGCACGCCGATGTCGCCTCCCGGCCGCTCGCGCAACTCCCGGACGAAGTCGACCAATCTGCCGTCGATCACGCTGGCGTTCGCCCAGTCACGATCCAGAGGGCTCGAGGTCGCAATGTACTTCGCGACGGGATTGATGAAGGACGAGAACGGCTCGATCGAGCTGGTCGGCCAGAACGTCGCCCATTCGGCGTAGCTCCGCCGGCCGAGGATCACCGCATCCTGCGTCGCGATCACCTCGGCCAGGTGCCGGTCCATCGCCTCGTCCCAGTCCGCGACGAACCGATCCGGATCCTCCGCCACTCCGTCGAGCGATGACAGCTCATAGACGACGACCTTGCGCACGCGTGCACCTCCGATCGCGACAACCCGCAGCCACCAGACGGGTTCGGCGGCCGCGAATCATCGGTCGGATGGGCCGCACGCCGATCAGCCGGTGCGGGACTCGCCGAGCTCGACCCGGTGGCAGTCCGGGTCGCGGAGGAACCCCCGGGTCTCGCGGCCGTGATCCACGGGCGGGTGGGGAGCACGCGCCGCGTGATCGGAGGCGCTCGCGCGCGGCGGGTCGAGCGTGCGCGTGGAGGGCGGTGCGACGGCCGGCGGACATGCCGGGGGTCGGATGGCCTGCCTCACGAGCGGATTGACGGCTGACGGGCATCGGACCGGGCGGTTCGGCGCTCGCTGGTGCGCTTCGGCCGTCGTTGCGCGCGTGTCGCGCACGCTCGTCGGTCAGGCTGCCGCGGCCTCCACGTCGTGCCCTCGATGCCCGCCACGCATCGCCGACACGACCGCCCCGATCACGCTGAAGCCGACGCCCACTGCGAACGCCAACCGCAACGCCGAGATGAACGGCGACATGTCGATCCCGGCCGAGCCCGTCTGGGTTCCGGAGAACACCGCGAGGAGCGTGGACGCCGGCACGACCGACGTCACGAGCCCCAGGGCGAGCGCGATCGAGACCATGAACCCGACCTGGGTGAGCATCATCCGGACGCCGGCGCCCATCCCGCGCTTCTCGGGCGGGACCACTCCCATCACGGCGGACGTGTTGGGGGACGCGAACAGGCCGGAACCCGCGCCGATGATCAGTTGCCACAGCGCGAGCTGCCAGAACGGCGTGTCGGCCGAGAGCGTCACGAGGCCCAGCAGCCCCACCCCCGTCACGATCATCCCGATCGTCGCCAGCTCGCGCGAGCCCCAGCGGTCGGCGATCGCGCCGCTGATCGGGGAGAGGACGAGGAGCCCCACCGCCAGCGGGCTGAGCATGATCCCGGCGGTGACCGGGTCGTAGCCGCGGGCGCCCTGGAGGTAGAACACGAGCAGGAACAGGACCCCGTTCCGCGCGACCCCATTGAGCAGCGAGGTCAGGTTGCCCATCGCGAACAGCCGGTCGCGGAACAGCCCGAGGTCCAGGAGCGGATCCGGCCGGCTCCGCTCGATCCAGACGAAGACCGGCAGGGCCACGATCGCCACGACGAACCCGCCGACGATCCACCACTCGGTCCAGCCATAGATCCCGCCAAACCCCAGCGCCGCCATCAACCCGGACAGGCCGGCGACGCAGACGAGCGTGCCGGGCCAATCGAACCGCCGGCGATGGGCCGGCCGAACCGACTGCTCGACCAGGAGCCGCGCGGCCACGAAGGAGCCCACGACGCCGATCGGGACGTTGAACCAGAAGACCGTCCGCCAGCCGAACGACGTCAGCCAGCCGCCGAGGATCGGCCCCAGGACCTGCCCTGCACCGATGATCATCGCGTTGATCCCGAGCGCCCGGCCCAGCTCGCGCCGCGGGAACGCGTCGGTGACGAGCGCGGTCGAGTTCGCCATGAGGAGCGCCCCGCCAACGCCCTGCAGGACGCGGCCGCCGATCAGGAGCAGGTCGGTGGGCGCAAGGGCGCAGGCCACCGACGCGGTGGTGAACACGACGAAGCCCGCGATGTACGAGCGGGCCCGGCCGATCTGGTCCGCGATCTGGCCGGCGTTGAGCACCAGGACCGTCGCGACGAGCGTGTAGCCGATGACGATCCAGAGGAGGGCGAACAGGTTCGTCTGGAGATCCCGGAGGATGTCCGGCAGGGCGATGATCAGCGTCCCCGACGTCAACGAGGCGAGCAGGGCGCCGAGGCTGGTCACCGCCAGGACGACCCAGCGGTAGCGGTCGCGATCCTCGCCGGCGACGTGGTGGTCGACGGGGCGCGGGCGGCGGTCGATCGAAACCGGCAGTTCGGGCATCGGGCTCCAGGCGGCGTCGCGCTCAACCTTGACGTTGACGTGAAGGATAAGCGCGAGCGCGGAACCATGCACCCGCCGGCGAGGTACGGTTCGGCGATGCGGCGCTAGGCATCCCCTCCCCCACGTCACCCCGTGAGGTCCCGATGCCCCTCTTCCGTGCCCTCCGTCACCGGCCCTTCGCGCTGCTCGTCGCGGCGCGCGCGATCTCGGCCCTGGGCGACTTCGTCCACGACGTCGCGCTCGCCTGGCTCGTTCTCGAGCTGACCGGCTCCGCCGCGGCCATGGGCCTGGTGGTGACGGCCAAGGTCATCCCGGCGCTCCTCGTCCTCGCGTTCGGCGGTGTCCTCGCGGACCGGCTCCCGAAGATCCGGACGCTCATCGCGTCGGACGCGCTATCGGGCGCCGTCGTGATCGCGATCGCCGTCCTGGTCGCTACCCAGGCCGTGGGCCTCGGTCATCTCGTCCTGCTGAACGTCGTGTTCGGCGTCGTCGCGGCGGTGTTCCTGCCGACGTGGTCCGCGATCGTCCCGGAGCTGGTCCCGCTGGAGGATCGATCGAGCGCGAACGCACTGGCAACGCTCGCGACGCGGGTCGCCGGCATCGCCGGGCCCGCTCTCGGAGCCGGGCTCGTCGCGCTCGGTGGCACCGCGGTCGCGTTCGCCTTCGACGCGCTGACATTCCTCGTCTCGATCGGACTCCTGCTGCTCGTCCGAGCCCCTCGCCCAGCCGCGATCGACGGACCGCCCACCACGCCGGCGCCGGCTCGAGCCTCCGTCCTGGCCGACCTCCGATCCGGCTTCCGGGCGTCGATCGACCCGCCGTGGATCGCGATCGGAATCGCGGCGGCGGGCCTGACTTGCATCACCCTGGCTGGACCGGTCGATACGAACGTCCCGCTCCTGATCGAGCGTGCCTACGGCGGCGACGTCCGCATCCTGGGCTGGTACGGATCGGCGATGGCGGCCGGCTCGGTCGTGGCCGCCATCGTCCTCGGCAGCCGGGCGCATCTCCGGCGGAGATGGCGCTTCGTGTACGGGCCGTGGGTCGCGGGCTCGCTGGCGGCCGCGAGCCTGGGCCTCCCGATTGGGGTGCCCGGGCTCCTCCTCGCGGCCGGCGTGATCGGGTTCGGGTTCGTGGGCCTGGGGCTCGCCTGGGTCGGCGCCCTCCAGGACCACGTCCCGCCGGAGCTGTTCGGCCGGGTCACGAGCCTGGATTACCTGGGCTCGGGCTCCCTGCTGCCCGTCGGAACGCTGGTCGCCGGCGTCTCCGCGGACGCGTTCGGACCGGGCCCGGTGTTCATCGCCGGCGGCCTGATCTCGGCGGCCTTCCTGGCGTCCCTGACGCTCCTGCCCCAGGTGCGGACGATGGACTGACGATCGGGCGGGCGAGTGCCGACGGTCGCCGCCGTCAGTCGAGCGGCTTGCGGTAGGTCGTGGACCGGCTCACCGGGCGGTAGCCGCAGCGCTCGTACACGCGCAGCGCGCCCGAGACGTTCTCCGTGTCGACCCCGAGCGCGGCCTCGGTCATCCCGCGGGCCCGGAGCAGCGGGAAGCTGGCGGCGATCAACGCGCGTGCAAGCCCGCGGCGGCGGTACGGACGGCGAACGCTGATCGCCTCCGTGTAGCCGCGCAGACGGCCGGTGGCGGCGTTCTCTTCCTCGTTGATGAAGCTGCGGACCTGGCCGGCCACGGCGTCGCCATCCCAGGCGACGCGCCACAGCGTCGTGTCGGCTGCCTCCTCGTCCAGGAACCGCGCGTAGTCGGCCGCGCTCGGCTCGGTCCAGCCCCACATGTCGCGGAAGGCCTCGGTGCCCGCGTCCCAGATCGCCCGGAGGTGCTCGGGCCGGACCTCGCGGATCTCGAGGCCCTCCGGCAGCGTAGCGTCGGGCAGGTCGTCGAGCGTCGGACGGACCATCGAGTAGCCGTGCCGGATCGGGACGTAGCCGGCCGCCTGGATCATCGCCTCGCGCTCCGGGGCCCGGTCACCACCGAAGGTCTCGAGGACGGTGCCGGGCGCGGGATCGGCCGCCGCGAGCTCCCGGGCGTGATGCTCGAGGATCGCGAGCACGGCCGGGAACACGAGCGAGAGGTCCGCTTCGGGGTCCAGGAAGGGCACGATCTCGAGGACGCGGATGCCGTCGACGCGGGTCTCGATCCCCGTCCGGGCGTAGCCCACGAAGCGGTCCTCGGCCTCGATGATCGCGACGTCGCGATCCGTGTCGAAGCGGGGACCGGGAGTCTCGTAGTACGAGGCGAGCTGCTCGACGGTCGTGTAGAACGCGTCGCCGAGCGACTGGCGGAGCCGGTTCGCGACCCGGTTCATCTCGGGGTAGTCGCCCGGCCGACGCGGGTGGCGGACGACGAGGCCGGGCGGGAGGACGAGCCCGGCCGGCGCCGGGAACGGCCGGACCGGCTCCGGCTGGACCTCCATCAGTCGATCGTGAAGTGGTCGGGCCCCTGGTAGCGGCCCGTGCGCTCCTTCTCGATCTGCATCAGGACGTCGTTCAAGAGCGACGAGGCGCCGAACCGGAACCAGTCGGGCGTCATCCAGCGCGGCCCGAGGGTCTCGTACAGGACGACGAGGTACTGGATCGCCTCTTTCGCGACGCGGATCCCGCCGGCCGGCTTCATCCCGACCTGGCGCCCGGTCTGGCGCTCGAAATCGCGAATCGCCTCGAGCATCACGAGCGTCACGGGCAGCGTGGCCGCAGGGGTGACCTTGCCCGTCGAGGTCTTGATGAAGTCGGCGCCCGCCGCCATCGCCAGCACCGAGGCCCGCCGCACGTTGTCGTAGGTCTCGAGCTCGCCCGTCTCCAGGATCACCTTGAGGTGCGTCTCGCCGCAGGCCTCCTTGACGTCGACGATCTCCTCGAACACGGTCAGGTAGTCGCCGCGGAGGAACGCGCCCCGATCGATCACCATGTCGATCTCGTCGGCGCCGGCGTCGACGGCCGCGCGGGTCTCGGCGATCTTGATGTCGCGGAACGTCTGGCCGGACGGGAACCCGGTGGCGACCGAGGCGACCTTCACGGACGAGCCCTTCAGGGCCTCCTTCGCGTCGGCGATCATCGCCGGGTAGACGCAGATCGCGGCGACGGACGGGATCGTGGGGTCACCCGGCTGGGGGTGGATGCCCTTCGCGCAGAGCGCGCGGATCTTGCCGGGGGTGTCCTTTCCCTCGAGGGTCGTCAGGTCCATCATCCGGATCGCGAGATCGAGCGCCCAGAGCTTCGACGCCTTCTTGATCGAGCGCTTCTTCAGGCTGTCGACCCGCTCCTCGACGCCGACCTGGTCGACGCTGGAGACGCGTCCCAGGACGCCGCCGAGGGCGCCCGGCCGGCCGTCCCAGGTCCGGACGAGCTCGTGCGCGCGCTGGCGAGCGAGCGTGTCGGGGCGGTGGGCGGTCACCATGGGAGCCGGAGGATACACCTGCCCAATCCGGCCTCCCGCTGAGGCGCGTACCGTCCCCAGTCAGCCACGCACCCGGAGAGAGTCATGACCCGCCTCGCCCGCGCGATCGCCGCCCTAGCCGCCGTCACGGCCCTGGCGGTGTCCGCCACGCCGACGGTCCTCGGCGCCGACCACGGCGTCGACATCGCCGGGTTCGCGTTCGCCCCGCAGTCGATCACGATCAGCGTCGGGGACAGCGTCACCTGGGCGAATTCGGACGCCAGGAGCCACACGGCGACCGCCGATGACGGGTCATTCGACACCGGGACGATCACCTCGTCCACGCCCGCGACCGTGACGTTCGCGACCGCCGGCACCTTCGCCTACCACTGCAAGATCCACCCGGAGATGACCGCCACGATCGTCGTGCAGGACGCCGTGACCGCGCCAGCGACCGACACCCTGGCCGCCGAACCGGGCGCTCCGTCGCCATCCCCCTCATGGATCGCCCTCGTCGCTGCGGCGATCGCGGGCGTGCTCGGCGCGGCGCGGCGGTTCCGTCCGCGTTCCGACAGACGATAGCGAGGGCATGGCTGCCGGAGCGGGCGGGCGGGCGTCAACGGCTCGAAGGGACGACGGAATGCGCTTGACCCTGCACCTGCCGCACGTCATTCCTCGTTGGGATCCCTCCCCCGCATGCGGCTAGCTGTTGGCGTGACCATGCGGTCGTCGCGCCCAACGATCACGGCGGCGGCAGACCCAGGGCGCGAGCCGCCCAGGGCAGCGCGGTCCGCGCCTGGGCGAGCTGCAGGGGCCGCACATGGGGCGCGTCGGGGACGGATGGCAGACCGGCGTGCGCGCAGAAGTACCCGGCGACCCACGCCGCGAGCTCCGGGGCATCCGGCAGGATCGATTCGGGAAGCGGGCCGCCGTCCGCGGCGAGGCTCGGCAACCAGGCGGCCACATCGAAGTCGGGGTTCCCGATCGTCGCGTGATTCCAGTCGATCACGATCGCCCGTCCGTCGCGAACGCAGAGGTTGTCGCCGCGGATGTCGCCGTGGATCAGGGCCGGCCCGCCGAGCGGCGCCGCGGCCGCAGCATCGATCAGCGCAGGGAGCGCATTGTCCAGCCACGACCCCGAGCAGAGCCCGAGCGACAGGAACGGGGCAGGATCCTCGGCCACGAAGGGCCAGCCCCACTCGTCCGCCCAGTCGATCGGCGTGAGATGGGCGGGCGGCGGGGTTGCGTGGATGGCGGCGAGGGCATCGCGCGCCGCCCCGACCGCAGCGGTGGTCCAAGGCGGCGGCCAGGCGCCGTCCGACAGGTCCTCGAGCGCGAGCGCGGGCCGCGACCCGTCGTCGTCGAAGCCGAGCACGACCGGCAGGAACGAGCCGGAGAGGGCGGCGTAGTTCCGGGCCTCGGTGCGCGTCCAGTCCGCGGTCCGGGTCGTCGCGCCGATCTTGACGAACGCGCTCCGTCCGCGACCGCCGGCTCCGCCGACGATCCACCGAGCGGCCGTCGCGCTCTCCCCACGATCGGGCGTGGCGGACCGGAACGTGACGGGGCGCCAGCCGAGGGCCCGCTCGATCCGGTCGACGTCGTCGTCGGGCGGACGCATCCGGATCGGGCGGTGGTCAGCGGCCGGCGCGGATCTTCGGCAACGGCGGCATCGACCGCTTGCCCGCCACGAGGAAGTGGCTGAACCAGTCGCGGACGACGTTCAGGTTCTCGGCCCGCCGGAACGGCGTCCCCGACCGCGTCAGCTCGTGGGTCTCCTCGGGCACGCGCAGGAGCCGGACGGGACGCTTCTTCGAGCGGAGGACGGTGAACAGCGACTCGGCCTGGGCGATCGTCGTCCGGATGTCGTTCTCGGCATGCTGGATCAGGAGTGGCGTCCGGATCCGGTCCGCGTAGGCGATCGGCGAGATCTCCCGGAAGTAGGCCGGGTCGTCCCACGGCTCGACCTTGAACTCGTGCCGTGACCAGAAGCCCTGGGCGATGTCGCCGGTGAGCATCAACGTCCACATGTCGCTGACCGAGCGGCACGTCATCGCCGCGGCGAACCGCTCGTCGTGGCCCAGGATCCAGTTCGTGAGATAGCCGCCGTACGAGCCCCCGGTCAGCCCGAGGCGCTCGGGATCGGCGAGGCCGTCGTCGACGAGCGATTCGATCCCGGCGAGCACGTCGCGCATGGGGCCGGGGCCCCAGTCGCGGATGTTCGCCTCGTTGAACGCGCGCCCGTAGCCCTCGGAACCGCGCGGGTTCGAGAAGAAGACGCCCATCCCGTTCGCCGCCAGCAGCTGGAACTCGAGGACCGGCGCCCAGCCGTAGAGCGTGTGGGGGCCGCCGTGGATCTCGGTCACGACCGGCGCCGGCCCCGCCGGAGCCTTCGCCCGAGCCCGTGACCGGCCGGTGCCGTTGGTGTGATCGCTCGGCGCCGCGACCGGCGGCAGGTACCAGCCCTGGATGCGCCGGCCGTCGGCCTCGACCCAGCGCTCGATGGGTTCGCGCAGCTCGATCTCGGCGAGGACGTCGCGGTTGAGGTCCGTCAGGCGGCGGGGCGCGCCCGACGTCCCGTCGCGCAGCCAGACGTCGTTGAGCTCGGTCGCGCTCGAGCGCAGCCACGCCGTCCGCGTCTGTCCTCGCCCGAGGTCGGCCTGGTCGAACGAGCGGATCGCGTGGTGGCCGGTCGTGAGGCGTTCGACCGTGCCGTCGGCGGTCGCGACGCGCCACAGCTCGACGCTGCCCTCGACCGGAGCGAGGAAGGTCAGCCAGCGGCCGTCG
>DASSHB010000078.1:0-10054 GCA_035693125.1 Candidatus Limnocylindrales bacterium
TCCTCGCGCCGGACCTCGTCGACGACTCGGACCGGGTGGTCGAGGGGGCGCTCAGGCCGCGCACGCTCGACGAGTACATCGGCCAGCGTGAGGTCAAGGCGAACCTCTCGGTCCTCCTCGCCGCGGCGAAGGGGAGGGAAGAGGCGGCCGATCACGTCCTCCTGTATGGGCCGCCCGGCCTCGGCAAGACGACGCTGGCGACGATCATCGCCCGCGAGCTCGGCGTGAACGTCCGCTACACGAGCGGGCCGGCGGTCGAGCGGGCCGGCGACCTGGCCGCGATCCTCACGGCCCTCGAGGAGCGCGACGTCCTCTTCATCGACGAGATCCACCGCCTGAACCGCGCGGTCGAGGAGATCCTCTACCCGGCGATGGAGGACTACGCGCTCGACGTGATGATCGGGAAGGGACCGAGCGCACGGTCCCTGCGACTCAACCTGAAGCCGTTCACCGTCGTCGGGGCGACGACCCGGGCGGGGAGGATCAGCTCCCCGCTCCGCGATCGCTTCGGCGCCACCTATCGCCTCGACTTCTACGACGAGCCCGAGCTCGCCGCGATCGTCGATCGCAGCGCTCGCATCCTCGACGTCCCGATCGACGACGCGGCCGGCCGCGCGATCGCCCGTCGCGGCCGCGGGACGCCGCGGATCGTCAACCGGCTCCTGAAGCGGACCCGCGACCACGCCCAGGTCCACGGCAACGGCCGCGTCGACGAGGCGACGGCCACCGCGGCGATGCGCCAGATGGAGATCGACGACGAGGGGCTCGACTCGACGGACCGCAAGCTCCTGGCCGCGATCGTCCAGAAGTTCGCGAGCGGACCGGTCGGCGTCCAGGCGCTCGCCGCCGTCCTGGCCGAGGAGGTCGAGACGATCGAGGACGTCTACGAGCCGTTCCTCCTCCGGCTCGGCTTCCTGGATCGGACGCCGCAGGGCCGGATCGCCACCGAGGCGGCCCGGGCCCACTTGGCGAAGCTCGGCTACGAGATCCCGCCGCCGCGCCGGGGCGACGCCGACATGCCGAGCCTCTGGGACGCCCCCGCGGAGCCCGCCGGCGAGTGACGGGCGCCGCCCGCTTCACGGTCGAGGTCCCGCCGCCCGCCGACGGCTCGACACGGGCCCGCCTCGGCCGACTGGAGCTGACCCACGGCGTCGTGGAGACGCCGCAGTTCATGCCGGTCGGCACGAACGCGACCGTCAAGGCCCTCAGCCCGGACGACATCCGGGCGGTCGGCGCGTCGATCATCCTCGCCAACACCTACCACCTCTACCTGCGCCCCGGCCACGAGCGGATCCAACGGCTGGGCGGTCTCCATCGGTTCATGGCTTGGGACGGCCCGATCCTGACTGACAGCGGCGGCTTCCAGGTCGTGTCGCTGGGCGACCTGCGGGTCGTCGACGAAGACGGCGTGACGTTCCGCAGCCATCTCGACGGGTCGACCCACCGGTTCACTGCCGAGCATTCGATCGCGGTCCAGGAGGCGCTGGGCTCGGATGTCGCCGTCGCCTTCGACCAGCCGGTCTTCCCGTCGTCGCCTCGGGCCGTCGTGGCCGATGCCACGGCCCGCACGCACCGCTGGGCCGAGCGCTCGCTGCGCGCCCACACGCGCGGCGACCAGGCCCTGTTCGGGATCGTCCAGGGCGGGCTCGAGCCGGATCTCCGGGCCGAGAGCGCGCGGTTCATCGCCTCGCTGCCATTCGACGGGATCTGCCTGGGCGGGCTGGCCGGCGACGAGACGCCCGATCAGCGCAACGCGACGCTCGATCTCGCCGTCGCCGAGCTCCGGGCCGACCCGCGGCCGCGCTACCTGATGGGCCTGGGCTCGCCGGCGGACCTGCTCGAGGCGGTTCACCGGGGAGTGGACCTGTTCGATTCCGTCCTGCCCGCCCGCGTCGCCCGGAACGGACAGCTGTGGGTGCCGGGCGGCCGCCTGAACCTGCGCAACAGCCGCTTCCTCGACGATCCGGAGCCGGTCCAGGCCGACTGCCCGTGCCTCCTCTGCCGATCCTTCTCGCGGGCCTACCTCGCGCACCTCCTGCGGGCGAACGAGCTGCTCGCGTACCGACTGGCGACCCTTCACAACCTGACCTTCAGCCTGGACTTCATGGCCAGGGTCCGCGCCGCGATCCGGGCCGGTACACTGCCTCAGCAGATGCCGGACCTGGCTCGGCGCGCCGGCCGGCAACGTGGCAGTGAAGTCGCGGAAAAGTCCGCGTGAATGGCCGCTGGGTAGTCTGCATTCCACCGCGAAGGAGCTTCGATGGCCTCGCGAGACCGTCCGAAGAAGGAAGCGAAGAAGAAGCCCAAGGACAAGTCCGGCCAGCCCAAGCTGTCGTCGCTTTCGGAGCCGCCGCCCATGCAGGCGGAGCTGATCCGGAAGGAGCGCAAGCCGCGGCGGGTCAGCGAGGACGAATCCGACGAGGGTTGACCCCGCGAGGTCCCGCCCGGGAGCGTGACCTGTCGGGAGCCGATGCATCGACAGGAGCGTGACGAACCGATGGCGTTGACCGGAGAGCGGATGACGGACGAGCGGAACGGCAACGATCGGGCCGCCGATCGCGCCACCGCGGAGCGCGGCAAGGCGGTGGCCGCGGCGATCCAGGCGATCGAGAAGCAGTTCGGGACCGGCTCGATCATGAAGCTGGGCTCGGCCGAGCGGCAGGCGGTCGATGCGATCCCGACGGGCTCCATCGCGCTGGACCTCGCCCTCGGCGTGGGCGGCATCCCGCGCGGCCGGATCACCGAGATCTTCGGCCCCGAATCGTCGGGCAAGACGACGATCTGCCAGCACGTGATCGCCGAGGCCCAGCGCCGTGGCGGCGTGGCGGCGTTCATCGACGTCGAGCACGCCCTCGATCCGGGCTACGCCCGAGCCTGCGGCGTGAACGTGGACGAGCTCCTCGTCAGCCAGCCCGACACGGGCGAGCAGGCGCTCGAGATCACCGAGACGCTGATCCGGTCCGGTGGGATCGACTGCGTGGTCGTCGACTCGGTGGCCGCCCTCGTGCCGCGGGCCGAGATCGAAGGCGAGATGGGCGACAGCTTCGTCGGCATCCAGGCGCGGCTGATGAGCCAGGCGCTGCGCAAGCTGACGGGTGCCGTGTCGCGCTCCAACACGTCATTGATCTTCACGAACCAGCTGCGCGAGAAGATCGGGGTGATGTTCGGCAACCCGGAGACGACGCCGGGTGGCCGTGCCCTGAAGTTCTACGCGAGCGTCCGGCTCGACATCCGCCGGATCGAGACGATCAAGACGGGCACCGAATCGGTCGGCAACCGGGTCCGGGTCAAGGTCGTGAAGAACAAGGTCGCGCCGCCGTTCCGCGTCGCCGAGTTCGACGTGATGTACGGCGAGGGCGTGTCGAAGGAGGGCGGCCTGCTCGACGTCGGCGTGGCGATGAGCATCGTCAACAAGACCGGCGCCTGGTTCACGTTCGAGGAGACGCGCCTGGGCCAGGGCCGTGAGGCCGCCAAGGACTTCCTCCGGCAGAACCCGGACATCGCGGCCACGATCGACAGCCGGATCCGGGGCAAGATCAACGAGGTCGAGCTGCCGGTCGAGGGCATCGAAGAGGCCGAGTAGGCCGTGGCGGCACGGCCGCGCCGGCGCGTCTCGCCCGCCGAGCAACGGGAGCAGCGAGCCGACGTCGACGACCCGGCGGTCGTCCTCGAGGCGGCCGCGCGGTTCCTCGAGGCGCGGTCACGGTCCGTGACGGAAGTCCGCCGCCGCCTCACGCGGGCGGGCTATCGTCCGGAGCTCGTCGAGGGCGCGATCGAGCGGCTGACGGAGCTCGGCATCCTCGACGACGAAGCGTTCGGGCGGGCCTGGGTGGAATCGCGCGACCGGGCCAGGCCGCGCGGGGAGATCGCGCTGCGCCGGGAGCTCACGCTCAAGGGCGTCGCCCGCACGACCGTCGACGAGCTGCTCGAGGAGCGGCGTGATGCCGCGGACCCAGAGGCGGGCTCGACGGACCTCGTCGCGGCCCGCCGCCTGCTCGCCAAGGGCGCTCGGGCGCTGGAGCGGGTCAGCGATCCGCGCCAGCGGCGCCAGCGCGCCTACGCGCTCCTCGCTCGCAACGGCTTCGACCCCGAGACGTGTCGCGAGGCGGCACGAGAGATGATGACCGCCGAATCGGACGACGACACGGCGGACTGACCAGCGCCTGTTGCCGGTGTGCGGGGTCACCACGCCGCTCGACGCGACGCCCCCGCACCGCACCCTTCGGCAGCGCGCCGACCACGTCCCGGTGGCGCGCCGGGACCAAGGTACGGCTCGTCCGGACGACGCTGCGTCGGCGAGACTCGCCGCGGGGACCATCCCCGGCCGGCGCATGCCGGCCCAAGCACTCATCACTCCGGGGGCGAGGAGCTACGAATCGATGTTCGCGCGCATTCGTTCGATCTGGCTGGCGGGAGGTAGCGCGCTCGCGCTGACGATCGTCCTGAGCGGCGTCGTCGCGGCGGCGACCGTTGTCACCGCGCTGACCACGGTTACGGCCGCGCCCACCACGACCGCCGCAGACACCAGCGCCACGTTCGAGGATGCGGACGGCAACGGCGTCGATGACGACTGTCAGACCGATGTCGTCGCCGACCCTAGCGCCGCGGCTTCGGCCGAGGCCGCCGTCGACGCGAACGGCGACGGGACGGTCTCGGTCAGCGAGGCGGCCCAGAGCGACCGCACGGGCGGGACGAACTGCAACCACGGTGGCTACGTCAGCGGCGTGGCGACCGCCCAGTGCGACGCAACGGACGCGCCGGACGGGACCACCTCCACGGACGGAGCGGCCGGCGGCGACGAGTCGAGCCAGGCTGACGAGGACACCGCGGACGACCAGAGCTCGGCCGACTGCACGACGGCCGAGACGGAGACCACCGCCACGACCGATGAGACCGCGCCGACCTGCGACGCGGCACCGACCACGACCGCACCGACCACGACCGCACCGACCACGACGGAGCCGGACACCCTCGCCCCGAACGCCCACGGCGTGGCGGTGTCAACTGTCGCCCAGTCCGACGCGGTCGGTGGAGCCCAGTGCAACCATGGCGGTGCGGTCAGCGAGGCCGCCCACCAGGCGAACCAGGCGGCGAAGGACGCTCGCGCGGCGGCAAAGGCGGCCCGCGACGCGGATCGAGCCGCCGCGAAGGCCGCCCGCGAGGCTGCACACAAGGCGAAGCATCACGGCAAGCCGGCCTGATCTCCGGCCAACCTCGGGCATTCGAACGGCGCCGCGTCCGCGGCGCCGTTCCGATTCCGGGAGCTACCAGCGGGCGGCGAGTCCCTCGGCGTCGCGGACCACGCCCAGGAGATTGCCCGAGGTCATGTCGACCAGCCACGGCGTGCCGAGGAACCTCAGCCCCGGGACGGAGCTGATGCCGCCTCGTTGGATCGGGAGCCCGAGCTCGTCGATCACCGGCAGCTCGATCCAGTCGAAGGACGGCCGGTAGCCCGACGTCCAGAGCACCGTCGAGATGCCCTCCGCCCGAAGGTCGAGCTCGTCCACGATCGGCGGATCGAAGGCGAACTGGGTCACCTGGTCGTCGGGCAGGTCGAGCCCGTCCGCCATCGCGTACCGGTCGCAGACGCCTTTCACCCGTTCGTCGAACCACGTGTCGGCGTAGGTGAGGTTCGCGGCGAGATCCGGTGCGAACCGGACCTTCGTCCCCTCGGCGGCCGACAGTCGACCGACCAGTCGGACTCCCTCGGCACCCATCTTCCGGAGGTTCGTGTCGTGGCCGCCGCCGTGACCGGACACATGCGGGTTGCACGCGAACCGAGCCCGCGGGTCGGGGAGCTGCTCGACCGACGGAAGCGCGACACCGATCTCGCGACCACGCGTCGCGAGCATCCGCAGCCACCAGAAGATGTCCTTGGTCCGGTACCGACGCGGTCCCCGCCAGCAGTGGCCGACCGCGAGCGTCACCCGCCGGCCGGCTTCGACGAGCTCCTCCGCGAGCTGCACGCCCGACTGGCCGGTCCCAACTACGAGGACGCCGCCCGGCTCGAGCGCCTCCGGGTTGCGGTACGTATGGGCGTGGACCTGGTGGATCGAGGGGTCGACGCCGGTCGCCACCGCCGGGATGTGCGGGACCTGGAACGGGCCGCTGGCCACGACGACGTCGCGAGCCTCGACCTCGCCGCGTGATGTGGTCAGCCGGAAGCGCGCCGCGCGGTTCGCGCCCCCCTCGCCGGCCCGGAGACGCTGCACCTCGGTGTCGAGCTCGACCGGCGCATCGATCGCGGCGCCATACCGGCGGAAGTACGCGATCAGCTCCTCCCGGGTCATGAATCCGTCAGGATCGTCGCCGTCGTACGGGTGGCTCGGCATCGAGGTCGTCCAGTTCGGCCCCACCAGCTGGAAGGCGTCCCAGCGGTCCTGCCAGCCACCACCCAGGGCGGATCGACGGTCGAGCAGGACGTGCTCGCGGCCGGCCTGACGGAGGAGGTCGCTCATCAGGAGCCCGGACTGGCCGGCCCCAACGACGACGGTCTCGACGGATCGCGCGGTCATCGTGGCATCGTGCCACGGGCTGCACCGCGTCCGTCGCCGACCGGTGTAGGCTACGAGGCAGATCTCAACGCGCCGCGACGAGTGGCGCAGCCCAGCAGACCCGGCGTTCGTCACCGCCCCGACCGGCCCATCGGTCGATGTCGCCGCACCCGGCGTGCCGAACCCCGTCCGATTCGCACGTGACCTCCGGCGCCCGGCGCCGGACGGGAGGTACAGATGGACACGCTGACCGTGATCGTGGCGGTCGTTGGTGTCGTGGTCGGCGCCGTGCTCGGCGTGGTGATCCGCGGCATGTTCGCTTCGCAGTCGATGAAGGCGGCGCAGTCCGAGGCGCGCCGGATCGAGGCCGAGGCGCGCGCCCGCCAGAAGGAGCTGATCCTCGAGGCGAAGGACGAGAAGCTCCGGCTCCAGCGCGAGGCCGAGGACGAAGCACGTGCCCGCCGCAACGAGCTCGATGCCCGCGAGCGCCGGCTCCAGCAGCGCGACGAGGCCCTCGACCAGCGAACGGAGATGCTCGAGGGGCGCGATCGGAAGCTCCTGGAGCGCGATCGCGAGCTCGACAAGACCCGCGAGGATCTCGCCCGCGCGGCCCAGGAGCACGTCGCCGCGCTCGAGCGAGTGAGCGGCGTCTCCGCCGACGAGGCGAAGGCCCTGCTCCTCGAGGCCGTCCGCGACGAAGCGGAGCACGACGCCGTCAAGCTGGCCCGCTCGATCGAGCGCCGGGCCCGGGAGGAGGCCGACGAGAAGGCCCGGGACGTCGTCGTCACGGCGATCCAGCGCGTCGCCGCCGACCACACGGCCGAGCACACGGTCACGGTCGTTCACCTCCCCAACGACGAGATGAAGGGCCGGATCATCGGCCGCGAGGGGCGCAACATCCGGGCGCTCGAGCAGGCGACCGGGGTCGACCTGATCATCGACGACACGCCCGAGTCGGTCGTCCTGTCGGGGTTCGATCCTGTTCGGCGCGAGGTCGCCCGGGTCGCGCTCACGAAGCTGATCGGCGACGGCCGGATCCACCCGGGCCGGATCGAGGAGGTCGTGTCGAAGGCCCGCGCGGAGGTCGACCTGATCATCCGCCAGGCCGGCGAGGCGGCCGCATACGAAGTCGGAGTGCCCGGGCTGCCGCCGGAGCTGATCAAGCTCCTGGGCCGGCTGAAGTACCGGACCTCGTACGGCCAGAACGTGCTGAACCACGTGATCGAGACGTCGCGGCTCGCCGCGGTGATCGCGGCCGAGGTCGGCGCCGACGTCCAGATCGCGAAGACCGGCGGTCTGCTCCACGACATCGGCAAGGCCGTCGACCACGAGATCGAGGGACCGCACGCGGCAATCGGGGCGCAGATCGCGCAGCGCAACAACCTGTCGGCGAAGATCGTGAACGGGATCGCGGCCCACCACCAGGAGGTGGAGTACACCTGCATCGAGTCGCCGATCGTCCAGATCGCCGACGCGATCAGCGCGTCCCGGCCGGGCGCCCGCGGCGAGACGATGGACGCCTACGTGAAGCGGCTCGAGGACCTCCAGGCGATCGCCGACTCGTTCCAGGGGGTCGAGCGCTCGTTCGCCGTGCAGGCGGGTCGCGAGGTCCGGATCCTCGTTCGGCCCGAGGAGATCGACGACCTGGCGTCGACGCGTCTCGCCCGGGACATCGTCCGGAAGATCGAAGAGCAGCTCACGTATCCGGGCCAGATCAAGGTGACCGTGATCCGCGAGACGCGCGCCGTCGAGTACGCGAAGTAGCGGGAGGCTCGGAGCAGGTGACTGGACGAGGACTCCGCGGGCGACGCTACGCGCAGCTCATGCTGTTCGCGACGATCGCGGCGGATGTCTTCCTGGTCTTGCTCCGGGTGCCGGGACCCAGCTTCATCGGGCCGATGACGGCCGAACCTCCTTCGCCACTCATCTGGAGTCTCCCGGCCGTCGGCATTCTGATTCACGTTGCCGGGCTCGCCTGGATGGTCCGGATCGTCCGGGCCGATCCGGAGCGCGGCTTGACGAGCTGGCGCGCCATGCACCGATCTTGACGACCCTGTTCGAGGCGGCCGGTGGGATGCCCGCGCTCCACCGGCTCGCGGCCGCCTGGCACGCGCGGGTCCTCGTCGACGAGGTCGTGGGTCACGCGTTCCACGGCGGTGCACGTCCGGATCACACCGAGCGACTGGCGGCGTACTGGGCCGAGGCGCTCGGCGGGCCCGCGGAATACTCGAGCCGGTTCGGTGACGAGTCATTCGTCGTCCGGCTCCACAGCGGGAATGGCGAGCACGACGAGATGAACCGGCGGGCGATCGCCGCCTTCGACCTGGCGCTCGAGGATGCGGGGCTCGCCGGCGACGATCGGCTGCGGGGCGCGCTTCACGACTACTTCGCCTGGGCGACGACCGAGACGATGGCCCGCTACCACGAGTCGGCCGACGACGTGCCCGCGGGCATGACGATCCCGCGCTGGTCGTGGGACGGGCTCGTGGCCGAGGAGCGCTGACCGTCTGAGAACCAGCGGCCGTTTCACCCAGCCCCACATCTGGCGGTTGGCGCCCGGCCGCAAGTCCGCTGGCTGTCATCCGTGGGTCGGGATGAAACACACGGCCGCCAGACGGCCCTGACTGGCCAGGTCGGGGCCCTCCACACGCCGCTTGTGGGTCCTGGTGAAACAGGCCGTGGCACCCGGCTCGGCGCGTCCGGCCTTCCGTCCGGTATCGTCGAACGCGTGACGGAGCCAGCGACCAACCCCTCGATCGGCAGGACCCGGCCTGGCAACCCCCCGAATGGGGACGCGCCCCGCCCCCGCGGCGCCTGTCGCGTCCTGATGATCGGCGACCTGATCGGCAAGCCCGGCCGGGTCGCCGTCGAGCAGGTCCTCCCGGGTCTGCGCGACGAGCGTGGGATCGACTTCGTCACCGCCAACGGCGAGAACGTCGCCGGCGGCATGGGCCTGACCCCCAGCACGGCCGAGGCCATGTTCGGCGCCGGCGTTGACGTGATCACGAGCGGCAACCACATCTGGGACAAGCGCGAGATCTATCCGTTCCTCGAGACGAGCGACCGCGTCCTCCGTCCGCTGAACTACGGCACGAACGGCGTCCCCGGCCGCGGCTGGACGACCCACCAGGCGCTCGACGGCACCGACGTGGCGGTGATCAACCTCCAGGGCCGGACGTATATGCAGCAGATCGAGAACCCGTTCACCGACGCCGACGCGCTGCTCGACGAGAGCTCCGAGCCGCTGCCGCCCGTCCGCCTCGTCGACTTCCACTGCGAGCTCACGAGTGAGAAGAACGCGATGGGCCTCCACCTCGACGGACGCGTGAGTGCCGTGATGGGCACGCACACGCACGTGGTCACCGGCGACGAGCGGATCCTGCCCGGCGGCACGGCGTACCAGACGGACCTCGGGATGACCGGCCCGATTTGGAGCGTCATCGGGTTCAACCCGGCGACCGTCCTGCCGCGGTTCATCAATGCCCTGCCGACGCGGTTCGAGGTCGGCGACGGGCCGGTGATCTTCAACGCGGCCCAGATCGACATCGATCCGGCGACCG
>DASSHB010000079.1:0-2813 GCA_035693125.1 Candidatus Limnocylindrales bacterium
TCATCCGGCGGGACGGCAGCCGCCCCGATCTGGTGGTGGCTGGCTCGCGACGACGGCAGCGTCCACAAAATAACCGCGATCACGACGAAGGTCAGGGCGTTGATGACGAACGCGCTCGTCACGTCGCCGAGGGCGAGCACGATTCCGCCGATGGCTGGGCCGATGATGAAGCTGACGTTCTGGAGGCTCGACCACACGCTGTTCGCGGGTCCCAGCTGGCGCTCGTCGTGGGCGAGGGCCGGCACGTACGCGCCCATCGCCGGGTAGAAGAACGACGAGCCGCACGCGGCGAGAATGGCGAGCGCGGCGATCAGGAGGGTCGATCCGCCGTTCGCGACGAGGATCGCCATCACGATCATCAGGGACATCCGCCACAGGTCCGATGCGAGGAGGACCATCCGGCGGTCGAAGCGGTCCGCGATGAAGCCCGCCGGCACGGACAGGATCACGTACGGCAGGAGCCGGATCGCGCCGAACGCGCCCACGAGCGCCGGGTCGCCGGATTCGTTGTAGATCACGACGAAGATCGCGACGATGTAGAGCCAGTCGCCGATCCCGCTGATGAACTCGCCGAGGAGCAACCGCGTCAGGGGGCCGTTGCGCAGCAGCTCGCGATACACGCCCAGACCACCCATCGGCGGCTCCCTCCTCGCCCCCTCGACGGCCGCCGATCGCGCCCCGGCCACGCACGCGGTTTCAGGACGATCATACCGAGTGCGTCCTGGCCGACGGGCCATGACTGCAACGCCCGTGACCGGTGCTGGGGCGCGATCGACCCCTCGTCGGGCAGGAGAATCCCGGGATGGACGTCCTCCGTCGCGTGATCGCCAACGCCGTTCGCAACGATCTCGGCGGGCTGGCCGCGGAGATCGCGTATCGCTTCCTGTTCGCTCTCTTCCCGTTCGGACTGTTCGTCGTCGCCCTCGGCGCGCTGGTCGCGGGCCTGCTCCACGTCGCGAATCCGGCCGGCCAGGTGATGAGCGGCATCGGGGACAACCTCCCGCCGTCGATCGCCGCGACGATCAAGCCGGAGCTGCAGCGGCTGCTCGACCAACCGAGCGGGGCCGCGATCGGGCTCGGCGCGCTGGTGGCCCTCGTGACGGCGACCGGCGGCACGAACGCCCTGATCAAGGGCATGCACCGGGCGTACGGCGTGCCCGAGACGCGGCCGCTCGTGCTGCGCTACGCCACGGCCCTGGGCCTGACCCTCCTGGGGGCCGTCGGCGTGCTCGTCTCGTTCGTCACGATCATCGGCGGCGCGCTGCTCACGACGAAGGCCGCGGCGCACCTCGGCCTCGGTGGCGCGGGCTGGGACGCCATCCAGCTGCTTCGCTGGCCGGCGGTCTTCGTCATCCTGACCGTCGCGGTCACGGTCATGTACCGCTTCGCCCCGAACGTGGTCGTCCCGTGGCGCTGGATCCTCGCCGGCAGCGTGAGCTTCGCCCTCGCCTGGCTCGTCGCGACCGCGCTGCTGGGCCTGTACGTCGAGCGGTTCGCGAACTACGGCGCGACGTACGGCTCGCTTGGCGGCGTGATCGTCCTGCTGACGTGGTTCTACGTGACCGCGGCGCTGCTGCTCCTGGGCGCCGAGCTGACCGCCGCGCTCGCGGCGATCCACGGCCCGGGCGAGGTGCGTCCTCGGGAGACGGCCGACGCCGCCGCCCGTGCCGACGACGTCGCAACCGAGGTGGCCGATCGAGCTCGCCGGCGGCTCGATCGACCGGGCGCGAACTAGCCGCCCTCAGCGGCGGCGGCTTGCCTCAAGGCGCGCAGTGTGCCTCGGCGGTGCCCGGCCGGCCTCAGCCGGGCGCCGCGTCCGTCACAGCCGCTCGCCGGCCTCGATCCGGACGGCCAGGCGGTTCTCCGGTGGCGTCAGCGGGCACGAGTAGCGCGCGTCGTAGACGCAGTACGGGTGGTAGGCGAGGTTGAAGTCGAGGCTGTAGCTGCCGTCGGCCTCGGGCTCGAGGTCGAGGTAGCGGCCGGTGCCATAGGTCTCGGTGCCGGTCGTCGCGTCCTGGAACGGCACGAACAGCTCGTGGGAGTGCGTGCCGGCGAAGACGTAGGCCGTCAGGTGGCAGCTCCGGCCCTGGACGTCGAATCGGAACGTTCCGGCGCGTTCCGCGGGTCGGAGGTTTCCATCCGTGGTCGGGATCTGGAAGCTCGTCGGCTCGTCGCCGCGGTAGGGCTCGAGCGGCAAGCCCTCGATCCGCAGCGCGGGATCGACCTCGAAATAGGGCAATCCTTCGAAGGATTCGCGATCGGCCGGCGGGATCGGGCTGTTGGGATCGAGGCGGAAGGCGTCGTCCTTCTGCGATCGATAGGCCCGGACCGCGTCGGGGTAGGGCACGTGCTCGTGGTGCTGCTCGCGACCATGCTCGTGCTCGCCGGGATGCTCGTGCTCGCCGGGATGCTGGTGCTCGCCGGGATGCTCGCCCTCACTCATCACCGCGCCAGCCTAGCCGCGCGACGGAAACGACACGGTTGATCGATCGCCGAGCCGCTCGTATCGTCGCCCGACGCTCAGCGGGTCGGAATGCGCAGCGGCGCGTCGGCCCTTCACGAAGCGACGAGCAGGAGGAGGCCAAGCCGATGGTCGAAGCGACCAGACCGACCACGCCCCTTCCCGCCGCGGCGTTCCGCGCGTTCCGCGCGTTCCGCGACCGGTTTCGCGGCGAGATCGTGACCCCGGACGACCCCGGCTACGAGGGCGGCCGGCGCGTCTGGAACGCGATGTGGGACCGCCGGCCGGCGCTGATCGTCCGACCCCTGGATCCCGACGACGTTGCCGCGGCGATCCGGTTCGGGCGCGAGGC
>DASSHB010000080.1:0-49307 GCA_035693125.1 Candidatus Limnocylindrales bacterium
CCTCCACCTGGCGATCCTGTTCGGCGGGTTCGTGAGCCTGGCGATCGGCAGCCCGATCGGCGCGGTGCTCGTGCTCGTCGTGCTGAAGACCGCGATCGATGTGGTCCTCCACCGGCGCGAGCACGACAAGCTGGCGGCCCGGCCGATCCCCGGCTAGGCCCCGGGCGCCGCGCTCAGTCGCGGCCGAAGACGCCGCGCGGGTGACCAGCCCCGAGGCGGAGCGCGAGATCCACGTCGAACTCGGACGCCACGCCCTCGTCGACGGCACGCCGCGCCTCGGCGGCGATCGCGCCTTCGATCCGGCCCCGGATCGCCTCGTCGGTCATCTCGCTGGGCGCCGAGTCGAAGGGCTCGGCCGGACCGAGCCGGCGAGCGCCGTCGTAGCGGTGGAAGCCGGCGCCGGTCTTCCGACCGAGCGCACCGGCCTCCATCCTGGACGCCTGGATCGGCGAGGGACGCAGCCGCTCGGGCCGGCCCAGGCCCTCCCAGATCGCCGTCGCCGCGGCGTGGGTCACGTCGATCCCGGTGAGGTCCTGGAGCTCGAACGGGCCGAGCGGATAGCCCGCCGTGCGCATCGCCACATCGATCTGGTCGACGCTGGCGGCGCCTTCCTCGAGGATTCGGAGCGCCTCGATCGTGAACGGCCGGTTCACCCGATTGACGATGAACCCCGGCGCGTCCGCCGCGCGGACCGGTGTCCGACCCCATGATTCGACGAGCGCGGCCGCCCGATCGGCAATCGCAAGGTCCGTGCGGGGTCCGGCGACGACCTCGACGAGGCGCATGACCGGCGCCGGGTTGAAGAAGTGGAGCCCGACGACCCGGTCCGGGTGCGCGGTGGCGGCCGCGATCGCCCCGATCGACAGGGCGCTCGTGTTCGTCGCCAGGATCACGCTCGGATCGGCGGCTGCGTCGAGCGTGCCGAAGATCGTCCGCTTGAGCTCCAGTGACTCGAGCGCGGCCTCGATGACGACCTCGGCCTCGTCGCCGAGCGTCTCGAGGACGTCGGTCCGCCGCAGGCGCTCCATGCGCCCGTCGACCCAGTCATCGATCGAGTCCGGATCCGCGAGGAGCTTGGCCGCTCGACGGGCCAGCCCGTCGGCGATCCGGTCCGCCCCGTGGTCGAGGGCCGCATCGTCCACGTCGTGCAGGACGACCTCGTGGCCCGCCTCGAGCGCGAGCTGGGCGATCCCGCCGCCCATGACACCCGCGCCCACGACCCCGATCACGGCGAGCGGCTCCGTGGCCGCGCCCGGCGTCGTCGAGTCCGTCACCCGGTGAGCCTACCCGGACTGAACACGCCAGGGCCCGGCCGCGCCGGACGTGCGGAGACCGGGCACGGCGTTCGTGCCCGGTCTCGGAACGGGCGCGGTTAGCGCCGGCGGCCCGTCTCGACCTTGACCGACCGAGCCGCGCCGAGGCGGCGCGTCGACGCGGTCAGGACGACCAGCGCGAGCGCGGAAAGGGCGGCGAGCGTCAGCCAGGCGCCAGACGTGCCGTTCCCCGTCGCACCGGCCGTCGCGGCCGTATCGGTCGGTGGTGGCGTGATCTGACCGGCACCGACGGCGGGCAGCTCCTCGCCGGTCGGCGAGGTGCTCGGCGTCCCTTCCGCCGGCAGCTCCTGGCCGCTCGGCGACGTGCTGGGCGTGCCCCCGGCAGGGAGCTCCTCGCCGCTCGGCGATGTCGACGGGGCAGTGGTCGGGCAGGTCAGGACGAAGTCGACGACGATGGAGGATCCGTCGACCGTGGCTTCGTTGTCCACGGCGACGTTGTAGTGGCCCTCGGGCAGGGTGTACGGGCCGCCGTCGATCTTGCCGTCGGCATCGTCGAGGGCCTGGTCCTTGATCAGCGTCTCGCCGTCCTTCCAGTTGGCGGCGTCGAAGACCTTGACCTTCCACGTGGTGACGGGCTGGGCCTGCTCCCACGCGATGTGGACCATGAACGAGCAGCCGGTCGTCTCGACGGAAACGGTTCCGGGCGGGACCTTGGCGAACGCGCCCGTGGCGACCCACAGACTCAGGAGCCCTGCGCCTACCAGCGCGAGCAATCGACGAGACATCGGGTAGTTCCTCCAGGACCGGAGCGATGAAGACATCGCGCATTCCGACGGTCCTGGGTGCTCCGTCGCGCGATTCCGCACGACAAGGAAACCTCCGCGCGACCCCGGTCCGCGCTGCTTCCGATCGTAGAAACGTAGAAGGGGCATGACAATGGTCCTGGGTGGGTCCCGGTGCGGCCAAGCACGACATTGGACCGTCCAGTTGGGACGGGTTCGATCCAGAGACCCGGTCGTGCCGGACCTCAGACGGCCTTGAACGCCTCGAACGGGTTGCGGCAGTCCCGGCAGTAGAAGAGCGAGCGGCAGAGCGTGGGCCCGAAGGCGCTGTCCATGGCAACTCGGGACGACGAGCAGTACGGGCACCGGACGTCCTCGAGGGCCGACGGCGGCGCGATCCCGGCCGCAGCGAGGCCGGCTCGCCCGGCGGGCGTCAGGCGCTCGGTCGTCCACGGCACCACGAACGTGAAGGACACGACCACCGGGCGGCCGAGGTCGGCCACGGCGTCCGTCACCGCCGCGCGGATCACCTCCAGCGCCGGGCAGGCCACGAACGTCGGGAGGAGCTCGATCGCGACGCTGCCGTCCGCGCCGACCCGGACGTCGTGGACGAGCCCGAGATCGACGATCGACACGGTCGGGATCTCCGGGTCCTGGACCGTCCGGAGGCGCGCTCGGACGAGGGCGATCGTCGGATCCGGCGCCGGGATCCGGCCGAGCGCGCGGTCTCTCAGCTGGGTCACCACGTGGCGCCGACCTCGGACCGGCGGACGATCGTGAACTCCGCGTGGAGGGCGCGGAACGCCGCGGAATGGTCCGTTCGGGCTCGATCGGCCTGCCGCGTGGCCGGCAGCGCCTCCAGGCCGAGTGCCAGGAGGCGCGTGCTCGTCAGGGCTCGCCAGCGCGCCTCGATCGCGCCGAACGGCTCAGCGAGGATTCCATGCCGGACGAGGGCCGTCTCGCCCGGCAGCGGCGCGAGCACGGTGCCCGCGTCCGGGCCCATCGCGGCAAGTGCCTCGATCAGCCGGCGGCGCGGCTCAGGCCCCCCGTTTGCGAGCCGCTCCAGCCAGGCCTCGACATGCATCAGGTGGTAGCGCTCCTCCCGCCGGAGCTTCGCCACGAGCTCCCGGAGCGGGCCGTGCGAGCTGTCGGCGAGCGCCTCCAGGCGGGCGGCGTCGGCCGTCTCGTAGATCCAGCGCCGGGCGATCGTCGACGCCCAGTCGCCGCGCGGATGGTCGAGCAAGCGCGCATGGAGGTAGCCCTCGGGTGGCCGGTCGTAGGCGACCGAGTCCGCGTCGCGGCCATCGGCGACAACGCCGACGAACAGGCCGTACAGCGCCTGGGCGTGACCCAGCTCGTCCTGGGCGAGCGAGCTGATCGCGACGTCCTCCTCGAGGATCGGCCCGATCCCGGTCCATTCGCTGTCGCTGAAGCCGATGACGAACTCGTCGTCGGCCATCGACAGCAGGAGCAGGGCGAGCGCCCGCTCGCGGCCGTCACCGCCGCCCGAGAGATCCATGGCCATCGGCTCGAGGCCGTCGAGGCCATCGAGGCTCATCGCGCCTTGGCCTTCGGCTTCTCCCCACCGCTGATCTGGCGCGCGGCGGCGAGCTTGTCCCGCATCACGTAGCCACCCGGCTTCTTGAACGAGCGATCGAGCGGCGGCTGGAGGAGGTCCGGGTCGGCCAAGTCGTGGATGTCGGCTCGGCGGACCACCCAGAGGTGGACGCTCTCCTGGCGGCGCGAGTACATCTCCCGGGCGTAGTGCAGGGCCAGCGTCGCGTCGGGGGCCATGACCGAGCCGCCGTGGCGCATCGGGTCGCCGTCCTTCTCCTGGCGGAAGACTTCCCAGGGCTCGAGCGTGCCCGCGGGCTCGCTGCCCTCGACCGCGCCGGCTGCCTCGCCCATCAGGCCACCGCCACCGAGCGGGGCGCCGCGAGGATCGTGTCGCGGACCCATTGCGTGTCGGCCCATCGATCGCGCCGGAACTGGAGCCGTTCCTCGGATTTGGGTCCGTGGTTCGTGACGACCGTTCGGAGCTCGTTCCAGTCGGGCTCGGTGTAGCGCCAGTCGCCGGTGCTCGGGTCCAGGCCCAGCTCCGGGTCGGGCAGGGTCAGGCCCAGCTCCCAGATCCGCGGCACGTAGATCCCGAGGAACTCCTGGCGCAGCTCCTCCGACGTCTTCGCCTTGATCTTCCAGTGGATGTCGCGGTCCTTGGCGCGGTCGCTGCGCGGGCCGTGCATCTGCATCAGCGGACCCCACCAGCGGTTCAGCGCGTCCTGGATCGACTCGCGCTGGGCGGACGTCCCGGTCACCATCGTCACCACGACGTCGCGGCCGTGCATGATGTGGACGCTCTCCTCCCAGCAGATCTTGCGCATCGTCCGGGCGTACGGCGCGTAGCTCGAGTCGCGGAGCGCCTGCTGGGCGACGATGGCGGCGGCGTCCACCAGCCAGGCGATGATCCCGATGTCGGCCCAGGCGAACGTCGGGTAGTGGAAGACGTTGTGGAACTTCGTCTTGCCGTCGAGCAGGTCGCCGATCATCGCCTCGCGCGTCTTGCCGAGGTCTTCGGCCACGCGGTAGAGCAGCTGGGCGTGGCCCACCTCGTCCTGGACCTTCGCGGTGAGGGCGAGCTTCCGGCGGAGCGTCGGCGCGCGCATGATCCACTCGCGCTCCGGGAGCACGCCCATCAGCTCGCTGTTCGCGTGCATCTCGACGAAGCGGAGGACCTGGGTCCGGTACTCGTCGGGCATCCAGTCGCTGGCTTCCACCTTGCCGCCGGCGGTCACGTGCTCCTCGAAATGCCGGTAGCGCTCGTCGTGATCGAGCCCCTCGTCGTTGAACGGGAGCCGGCTCCGCTCGCGAGCGGGCAGGACGGGATCGAGCGCGAGGGGATCGGTCATCGGGTGGCCTCCGTGAGCGCGCCGAGGACGAGCTCGACGTAGTGATCGGCGATCCGGTCCGGGCTGAGACGGCCGTCGGCCCGGTACCAGGTCGCGATGCCGTTCAGGGCGGTGAGCACGAACGCGGCGGCGAGCGCGGGGTCCGTCGGACGGAATGCGCCAACCGCGATCCCGTCGCCGATCGCACCGCGGAACCGGGCTTCGTAGGCATCGCGCCGGGCGGCGATCGCAGGGCGCCGCTCGCCGCCGAGGTGGCGCCACTCCGTGACGAACACGCTCGAGCGCTCGGGATCCGCCGTGACGACTTCGACGTGGGCCTCGACGAGCGCGGCGAGCCGGTCGACCGGGTCGGCGGCATCGGCCTCGGCCGCGTCCGCGGCGCGCTCGAACGTCGTGGCCGCCTCGTCGACGATCGACCAGAGGACGTCCTCCTTCGAGGCGACGTGGGCGTACATGCTGGCCGCCTGGATGTCGAGCGCCTTGGCGATGTCGCGGACGCTCGTCGCGGCATAGCCGTTCGCCCGGAACAGGCCGCTGGCGACGGCATCGATCTCGCGCCTCCGCGTCCTCGTCTCGATCACGCGGATCCTCCTACCTCACGATCGTTAGGGCATGGTCGTCGCGCGACCGTTCCCTGTCAAGTGCCGCCACCGCTCAGTTGTGAGGCGGGATGCCGTCCAATGGGCACGAACTCCAGGAGGTCAACCGTGACGAAGATCATCTCCAGCCTGACGACGTCGGTCGACGGCTATTTCGTGGGTCCCAACGACGGCCCCGGCAAGGGACTCGGCGAGGGCGGCGAGGCGCTCCACACGTGGGTGTTCGGCCACCCGTGGACGTACGAGAGCGGCCCGAAGGGCGAGCCGACCGGCGTCGACAAGGCGTGGATGGACGCGATGAACGATCGCATCGGAGCGGTCATCGCCGGTCGCGGGACGTACGAGGCCGCGGACCATTGGGGTGGATCGAACCCGTGGACCGTGCCGCTGTTCATCGTGACCCACCGGCCCGAGGACGAGCCGGCCGACGGCGGGTTCCAGTTCGTCGGCTCCCTCGACGAGGCGATCGAGCGGGCGCGGTCCGCGGCCGGCGACCGGGACGTCTCGCTGATGGGTGGCGGGGAGACGATCCGCCAGGGGTTGCGCGGCGGCCAGGTCGACGAGCTGACGATCATCCTCGCGCCGATCACGCTGGGCGCGGGGAAGCGGTTGTTCGACGGGTTCGACGAGCGGATCGAGCTCGAGCACCTCGGGGTCCGCCAGTCGCCGTTCGCGACGTTCGTGGACTACCGCGTCAAGCGCTGAGACAGCTGGGGCGCACGCTCAGCCGCCGGTCCGTGCTCGCCACCACGCCGCGGCCAGCAGCTCAGGAATCAGGATCTCGGCGTAACGCGCGACATCCGGGTCGTCGTCGCCCGCGTAGCGAACGGACCGGGCCGCGCCGGCGACGTCGGCACCAACCGCGACGAACGTCGACCTGCGGCGCTGGAGCCAGTCGATTGCCTGCACGTCCCAGCGTGAGCCCGGGAAGACGATCGCCCGATAGTCGAGGGTCTTCGTGAGGTAGACGTCGACGTGCGCCCAGTCCCCGGTCTCGCACGCGACCGCCGGGATCCGCGGGCCCTCGCGGACCATCAACGCGCCCTGGAGCGCCGAGGCGAGACGCTCGACCGGAGCGAGCAGGTAGAGCCCGGCCGGCGAGGCGAGGGTCGCGGCGATCTCGGGCAGCCACTCGCCACTCGTCCGGAGCAGCTCGGCGGTCGCGTGCGCGGTCGCCCTGGTCAGGACGGCGAGATCCTCGCCGATCCCCGTGAGGTGCGCCTCCAGCCCGCGGAGCAGGAGCCCCGTGTGCTGGAACGTGCGGCACGCGACGCCACCGGTCTCGTCGCCGGCCGCGAGCTCGACGACGTGGTCGGCGGCCGCGGCCAGCTTCGACGACGGGTCGTTCGTCAGCGCGGCGATCGGCGACCGGCCGCGGTAGCGCTCGATCGCGTCCATCGTCTCGGCGCTCTCTCCCGATGCGGAGATCGCGACGATGAGCAGATGCTCGTCCGGCGGCCACGCGCCGTCGGCCGACGACGGCTCGAACGCGGCGTCGAGGCCGGCGACGCGCAGATCGTGGGCGGCGTCCGCCGCGGCGAAGCCCGAGCTGCCCATGCCCAGGAACAGCACGCGATCGACGTCGCTCGGGACCGCCGCCCATGGGTTCCCGGACGCGAACCGGTCCGCGAGCAGGTCGAGCCAGCGCGGCTTCGTCTCGAGATCGGCGAGGTACGCGAGCGGGTTCATCGAGCCGATGGTGGCACGTCCGCGACCGCCGGGCCGTAGCGAGCGCGCAGCGTCGCCAGGGGCGCGTACCGCCAGCGCGGCAGGAAGCGCGCGGCGTAGACGAGCTCGCGCAGCTCCTGCTCGGCCTCGAACGCGGCGAGCAGGTCCGGGTCGGGATCGAGGGCCGCGAGGAAGTCCCGGCGCGTCCAGGCGATCCAGGCCCCGATCGCCGGGCCCGCGTCCGCCTCGCCGCGCCGGCGCGCCACGATGCGGCCGACATGATCCAGGCTCATCGCCATCTGGGCGATGTCCCGCTCCGCTGCTTGGCGGATCGCGTTGGCCTCCGGCCCGAGCGCCGGGTTGCCGTCGAAGTCGATGACGGCGACGCCGCCAGGCCATTCGAGGACCTGGCCGACGTGGAGATCGCCGTGGACGGGCTGGAGCTCGATCGGGCGATCGCGCGGCAGGCGCCGGAGGTCGGCCCGGATCGCGTCGCCGATCGAGGCGAGGTCACCGTCGCGCTCGGCGGCGAGCGCGATCGCGTCGGCGAGCAGCGCATCCGCGGTCTCCCGCCATCCCTCGGTGCGCGAGGGGTCGACGACCTCCACCGGCTCGGCGATCGCCGCCGAGGGCGTCCGCAGCGCCGCGTGCAGCCTGGCGAGCAGGCGGCCGAGGTCCGCACCGAACCAGGCCACGCAGTCGGCCGGGCAGCCCGGATCGACGTGGTCGAGGTGCCGCTCCAGCCGCTCGACCGCCCAGTCCCACCCGTCGCGGGCCCCCGGCAGCCAGGCATCGCCCTGGGCGAGCGCCAGCTCCGTGCCGTCGGGCTGGCGCCACGCGATCGCGCCGAGCGGCCGCGGGATCTCCTCGAACCCGACGGCGTCGAGGTGGGCCAGCAGCGTCGCCGCACGCGACGGACCCGGGCCGACGCGCCGGAACCATTTCAGCCCGACCCGCTCGCCGACCACGATCGTCTCGTTCGTCTGATCGGTGTCGACGGGGCGTTCGGAGGCGGCCGGGACGCCCGCCACGAACGCGGACAGGCCGTCGCCCGCGGCCGCCTGCCACCAGCGGCCACCGAAGCCCGCGAGGGGCACGGAGCGGAAGGCTCCGTCAGGCTCTCCCACCAACGCCACCGCGAAACGATCCGAGAGCCGGATCGCCACCGCGGGCGCCGTCCCGTCGAGGTCGACCGGGACGTAGCCGCGACCCTCGCGGGCACGGAGCGGTGACGGCCCCGGCGGCCAGGCCTCCCGCAACTCGGCCAGGATCGCCTCGTCCGCCGCGTACGATGCGGTCACCAGCCCATCGCTCGTCACGAGGAGATCATGGCGGAGCCGCTGACCGTCCTGTTCATGCCCGAGTCGGCCTACGGCCCCACGAACAACTGCGTCGGGATCGGGAACGTCCTCCGTCGGAACGGTCACCGGGTCGTGTTCGCCGCCGAGGCGTCGTGGGCCGGCAAGCTCGAGCCGCTCGGCTTCGTCGAGGACCTCGTCGACCTCGCGCCGGCCCCGGAGCCCGCTCCGGACGCGCCGCCCCAGGACGCCGGCCAGTTCTGGAAGGACTTCATCCGCGACACGGCGCCGGAGTTCCGCAAGCCCACGATCGACCAGCTCGCGACCTTCATGCAGCCGACGTGGCAGGCCCTGATCGACGGCGCCCGCTACTGCGAGCCGCAGCTCCGCGAGATCATCGCCCGGCAGGGACCGGACGTGATCGTCGAGGACAACGTCGTCTCGTTCCCGGCGCTGCAGACCGCCGGCAAGCCCTTCGTCCGGATCGTGTCGTGCCAGCCCCTGGAGATCCGCGGGGTCGATCCCAAGGCCGCCGCGGCGATCCCGCCGGCCTACTCCGGTCTCCCGGCCGACGACCCGACCGAGTGGCCGGCGTTCCGCGAGGCCTACGACCGGACCCACCGGCCCACCTGGGAGGCATTCGGCGCCTGGTGCGTCGAGAACGGCACGGGTCCCCTGCCCGACCTGGAGTTCATCCACACTTCGGATCGGCTGAACCTCTACACGTACCCGCAGGTGATCGACTACGTCGAGCGCCGGCCGCTCGATCGCACCTGGCAGCGGCTCGACTCGACGGTTCGGACGACGGACGCCGCCTTCGAGCTCCCCGCCGAGCTGCGCGGCCGGCGGGCCGGCTCGGCCCTCATCTACCTGTCGCTCGGATCGCTGGGCTCCGCCGACGTCGAGCTGATGCGGCGCCTGGTCTCGGTCCTCGCGGACACACCCCATCACTACATCGTCTCGAAGGGCCCGCAGCACGACGAGTACGAGCTCGCGCCGAACATGTGGGGCTCCGAGTTCCTGCCCCAGACGTCGATCGTGCCGCTCGTTGACCTCGTGATCACTCACGGCGGCAACAACACGACGACCGAGGCGTTCCACTTCGGCAAGCCGATGGTCGTGCTCCCCCTCTTCTGGGACCAGTACGACAACGCCCAACGGGTCGACGAAACGGGCTTCGGCCGCCGTTTGGCGACGTACGCGTTCTCGGATTCGGATCTCCGCGGCGCGATCGACGAGCTGCTCGGCGACGTGGCCCTGCGGACCCGGATGGCCGGCATCGGGGCCGAGATCCGGGCGCGGGACGGGGTCGCGAAGGCCGCGGCCGCGATCGAGGGCGTGGGGCTCGGCAGCCGATGACCGCCCGGTCGCGCGTCGCCCGCGCCCTTCCGCCGGTGATGCAGCTTGGTGCATGGCCTTCGCGGGGAACGCGCCGGGCTAGATGTCGCAGCCGCGCACGATGCAGCTTGGTGCATGACCGTTGGCGGGCGCGGGCGCGGGCCAGGCGAGAGGTCCCAGCCACGCGTTATGCACCAAGTCGAATGACCGCTGGACGTGGCGCGGACGCCGGTGCTGCGTCGTGACGATGCGGGTGGTCATGGCAACCCGCTACGTGACCGCGTTCCGCGAGGGCGGTTCGTTGCCGGGGCTCGTCGAGGCCGACGACGACGGGCTGTACGTCGTGAAGTTCCGCGGCGCCGGCCAGGGCCCGCGCGTTCTCGTGGCGGAATGGCTCGCCGGCGAGATCGGCCGCGCGCTCGGTCTCCTGGTCCCGGACCTCGTCGCCGTGGACCTCGATCGGGCGATCGCCGACAGCGAGCCGCACCAGGAGATCCACGATCTCCTCGCCGCGAGCGTGGGCCGCAACATCGGGCTCGACTTCCTGCCTGGCTCGATGACGTTCAACCCCGCGATCGACGCCCGACCCGACCCCGACTGGGCCGCCGCCGTCATCTGGCTCGACGGGTTCGTCACGAACCCGGATCGCTCGCCGCGGAACCCGAATCTGCTCGTGTGGCACGGCCGTCCGTGGCTGATCGACCACGGCGCGTCGCTGTCGATCCACTACACCTGGCGGGACCCGGCCGAGCACGCCCGGCGATCCCACGCCGAGCGCCTGGCCGACCACGTGCTGCTGCCCTTCGCGTCATCGATCGCCGCCGCCGACGAGCGCCTCGCGCCGATCGTGAGCCGGGCGCTCCTCGAGAACCTGGTCGCCGAGCTGCCCGATGACTGGCTCGCGTCCGATCCGATCGCGGGCGACTCGGCCGCCCAGCGCCAGGCGTACGTCAACTACCTGTGCCGGCGGCTCGAATCGCCCCGACCGTTCGTGGCGCCCGCCGACGAGCTTCGCGCCCGCGCCGGGGCGGGTGCGGCCGCCTGATGGCCGGGCATCCGTTCCAGTACGCGGTCCTGCGCGTCGTGCCGCGCGTCGAGCGCGGCGAGAGCCTGAACGCCGGCGTGATCCTCCTCTGCCGTCCGAAGCGGTTCCTCGCGGCGCGCGTGGCCCTCGACCGAGCGCGGCTGGCGGCGCTTGCCCCGGGCGTCGACGCCGCCACGATCGAGAGCCACCTGGCCGGGGTCGTCCGGATCGCGCGCGGCGACGCCGACGCGGGGCCGATCGCCGCCCTGACTCAGGGCGAGCGCTTCCATTGGCTCGTGGCGCCGTCGTCGACGGTCATCCAACCGTCGGAGGTCCACACCGGCCTGTGCGACGACCCGTCCGACGAGCTGGGCCACCTTTTCGATCGGCTGGTCCGCTAGGCGGCCGGCGTCGTTCGATTTCGGCAGCCTCGGGGAGCTCGTGCTCGGCCCGCAGCAGTCGGCCGTCGGCCGGCAGCCGCCCGTTTCGCCCTCGACCGCGACTGTCGCGTGAAATTGACGGGGCATGAACCACGGCCCGATTGAGCACCGCGGCCAGGACGGGAGAGTGATCCGGCCGCCGCCACGAGGAAGCCGTCGAGGAGACCGTCCGATGCCCGAGCCGCTCAGCCCACCGCCCGTTCGCGACTACCGTCCCGAGTTCATCCCGGCCTACATCGCGAATGGGCTGGTCGGTCTGCGCTGCGGACGCGTGCCGTTCCGCGGCGGCATCGCGATGGTCAACGGCTTTGCCGGCCTGGACGTCAACGACGGCCTGGAAGGCTTCGCCCGCGTCCCGTTCGCGCTCGGCGCGGACATCACGATCGACGACCTCCGGCTGTCCCGGATGCTCGAGCGGGTCCAGCTCGTCGAGCAGCGCTACGACTTCGGGCGGGCCGAGCTCACGACGATCCTCGACTTCCGGGCCGGCCAGACGACGGCTCGGATCGAGGTGCTCCAGCTGTGCAGCCACACCCTGCCGACGGTCGTCATGCAGGAGATCCGGGTCCAAGCCGACCGGGCCGCCGACGTGGCCATCTCCGTCGGGATCGATCCGAGCGGCGTCCCCGGCCACGGCGAGTTCCTCGAGCGACCCAGCGGCAAGCTAACGGACCCCACCCCCGACGGGATCGTCGTCTGGACCAGCTTCGGCGAGATCGCGACGTGCGGCATGGCGTTCCACAGCGAGATGCTCGGCACCGACGCGGCCGAGCGGGGCTTCCATCGCAACGATGAGCCCGGGATGATGTCCACCGCCTATCGCTTCCGGGCCCGACGCGATCGCTCGTACCGCGTCCGCCAGATGACCTCGCTCGTGCCGAGCCTCGTCCATCCCCATCCCGCCGACCATGCGTCGCGGATGCTCGGCCTCGCGATCCAGAAAGGCTGGGACACGGTGCGGGAGGAGCACCGCGCGGCGTGGCAGGAGCTGTGGCGCTCGCGGATCGAGCTCGATGGGGCGCCGCGCCGCTGGCAGGCGATCACCGATGCGAGCCTGTTCTATCTGCTGACCTCGGTCCATCCGGCCTCGGTCGCGAGCACCTCCCTGTTCGGGCTCGCCTACTGGCCCAACTACGACTACTACCACGGCCACGTGATGTGGGACATCGAGACATTCGCCGTTCCACCGCTGCTGCTGGCCGAGCCCAAGTCGGCACGCGCGCTCCTCGACTATCGCTTCCGCCACCTGGAGCCAGCGCGGATGAACGCCCGGCTCGGCGGCTGGAGCGGGGCGATGTATCCGTGGGAGAGCTGCCCGATGCACGGCGAGGAGGTGACGCCGGGCGCGACCGCGCCGTTCAAGGGCCACGCCACGATCGACGTGGGGCTGGCGTTCGCGTCGTACGTCCACGCCACCGGCGATGACGACTACCTCCGCCGGTTCGCCTGGCCCGTCATCCAGGCCGTCGGCGAGTGGCTCGAGAGTCGCGTCCTGCGGACGGGCCGTGGCTACGAGATCCGGGAGATGACGGGGCCAGCCGAGACGAGCCCGCCGGTCGACAACAACGCCTTCGTGAACATGGCCGCATCGCAGCTCCTCCGCGAAGCGAGCGCGTTCGCCGAGCGGCTGGGCGTCCAACCCCACCATCGCTGGAAGGAGATCGCCGACGGGCTCGTCGTTCCGCGCTCGAGTCGCGGCCATCTCGTCAACCACGACGGCTATCGGCTCAGCGAGCCAAAGGGCGGCACCCCGGAGGCCGCCGCCGGCATCTTCCCGGCCGGCTACCGGGTCGACGAGCGGACCGAGAAGGCGACGTTCCGGTTCGCCGTCGTCGACCAGGCGCCAAGCTACGTGGGTTCGCCGATGCTCTCGGCGATGCTCCCGCTGTACGCCGCCCGAGCCGGACTCGACTCGCTGTCGGGCGAGCTCCTCGAGAGCGGCTTCGGCCAGTTCGTCAACGATCCCTGGCTGGAGGTCGACGAGTTCCCCAAGACGCAAGCGGACATGCCTCGGGTCGGGCCGATGTTCGCGAACATCGGCGGCTACCTGATGACCCTCGTCTACGGCTATCCGGGGATCCGCCTGGGACCCGGCGACCCCGACACCTGGTGCGAGCGCCCGGTGGTCATGCCGGGTGGCTGGCGCGGGCTCCACATCGAGCGCGTGTTCGTCCGGGGCGATGAGATGACCCTGACGGCCGAGGCCGGCAAGCGGTCGGCAGTCTTCGACCGGCCGCGACTGCGGCGCGTGTCCTGAGCGGGAGACGGCCGCTCATTCGACCTGTGGTCGCATCACGGTCACGAACTCCTCGCCGTGGACCGTGGTGTAGGAGTTGAACTCCACGAGCGAGCCGTCCGCCCGAGGCATCCGGAAGCGCGACTCGGCCGCGCCCACGTCGGCGAGGATCTCGAGCATCAAGCTGACCTGCTCGGTGGAGCCGGGCGTGACGAAGTCCTGCCAGTGGCGTCCGACGAGCTCGTGGCCCAGGAACGCCCTGGCGGCCTGGTTCGCCTCGAGGATCAGCGCCTGGGCGTCATAGCGGACCGTTGGGAGAGTGGGGTCGGTCCACCACGCTGCGTCAGCCTCGGCGGTCGCCGGATCGCGCCGGGCGAGCCATCCGTCGTTCTCGGCCAGCGTCACCGAGGCATGCGGGTAGAGCCGGCGGAGGCGCAGGGCGAGGCCGTCCGGCGTCGGGTGTGGCATCCGCTCCAGGGCGCGCAGGACATAGGACCGGAAGGCGACGTCGGTCTCCGGCGTCGTGGCGACGAGCGGCGGTGCGAGGGAGGTCGCGGCCGCGACGCTTTCGTCCACGTCGACGTCGTCGGCAAGTCGAAAGAGCGCGATCAGCTGCTCCCCTTCTCGCGTGGCGTGAAGATCGATCGCGATCGTGTCGCCCGACGCGGGCCGGAGCAACACGGTGGCCGTCAAGGCGTGGCCGTTGCCCACGGCCCGGAAGAGGGCGAGGTTGTCCTCGAGCGTTCCGGGCACGATGAAGTCGGTGAAGTGATGCTCCGGCGCCTCCGTGGGTTCGATCCCCAGGATGCCGGCCGCCGTGCGGGTGATCTCCACGAGCCAGCCGTCCGCCGCGAACGCGACACGCGGCATCGACGGCTCGGTCCACCAGTCGGCCCCGGTCGATGAGCGCCAGCCGCCGTCACGATAGACGTACCAGGCCGGCGGCTCGCCCGCGAGGCTCCGCTCGCGCACCACGAGCCGGGGGTAGATCCGGCGGAGGCGCCGCTCGAGGTCCCCGGCGAGGGCGCCGCCCTCGTCGGACGCGATCGCGAGCACATGGGCGCGGAATGCCTGATCCGCGCTCGGGATCGTGATCAGCTCGGGTTCGTGACGGGAACGGATGGTCTGCACCCCGCATCACGGTCCCACACGAGCGGGGCGCACGGAATCACGGATGCGTCACACGAAGTCCCCGGAACGTTGCGCCGACATCACACGGGGTCCTGCGGGTGGGCGCGCCGGGACGTGCGATCTGCAAGGGCGGTGCAAGAAGTGGTGTCCTTCGCGCCGGGCCGCGAGGACCCGCCGCCCGTCGACACTGCTGGTGGCTCGCCGCTCGATCCGCCGATCGGCCGGCGGGACCTCGGCCGTCGGATCGGCGGCCGCTGCGCGCGAGGACGGGGCGGTTGGTGCCGCCCCGTCCGGACAGCCCGTCCCGCCACGAACCCACCGACCCACGGGGAGACCGACCGATGAATGCGATCACGATGCTCAAGGCCGACCACGACAAGGTCAAGCAGCTCCTGAACGAGCTGGAATCGACGACCGAGCGCGGGGTGAAGACGCGCGAGGAGCTCTTCGCCCGGATCAAGGGCGAGCTCACCGTCCACGAGACGATCGAGGAAGAGATCTTCTACCCGGCCCTCAAGGAGCACCCGAAGGCCAAGGACATCGTCCTCGAGGCCTACGAGGAGCACCACGTCGTCGACGGGGTCATGGCCGAGCTCGAAGGCCTCGATGTCTCCGATGAGACCTGGGGCGCCAAGGCGACGGTCATGAAGGAAAACGTCGAGCACCACATCGAGGAAGAGGAAGGGGAGATGTTCGCCCAGGCTCGGCAGGTCTTCGACGAGCGCGAGCTCGAGGAGCTGGGCGCGCGGATGGCCGAGCGCAAGACGAGCGCCCAGCAGGAGCTCGGAGTCCCGGCCGGCCGCTGAGCCCGGCCCTCATCGAGGGACCGGGAACGAGGCCGCGCCGCCCTCGCTAGGGCTGAGGCACGCTCGGTCGCTTCAGGCCCTGGGCCGGTCGAGTCGGTTGCGAGCGCGGATCCGGTCCGCCAGGCGTGCGCCGGCCAGCCCGAGGGCGGCGGCCGAGACCGATGTCACGGCGAGGGCGAGCCGGCTGTGGATCGCCAGCTCGAGCGCGGGCGACCAGCCACGAGCCCGATCGTCGAACCGGCCATGGGCGCCGTGGTCGACCTCGGCGTCCAGCGGCCCATCGAGGTTGTCACGCCGGTCCGTCGGCGCCGCATCGGTCTGCTGGGCGTCGTAGCCGGTCCGGCCCAGGTACCAGTCCAGGACGCCCGGGACGAGCTTCTGGCCCCAGACCGCGATGTACGTCGGCGAGCCGACGAGCAGCTCCCGGCGCGGGTGCTTCGCGGCCTCGAGGATCGCCCGGGCGCCCACCTCCGGCTCGAAGATCGGTGGGACCGGCTGCGCCTGATGCGGCAGCCGGCTGCGAACCCAGTCGAACTGCGGCGTGTTCAGCGCCGGCATGTGGACCGCCGTGATCCGGACCTTGCTGCGGTCGTGGATCAGCTCGCAGCGGAGCGAGTCCGTGAATCCCACGATCGCATGCTTCGATGCGCAATAGGCCGCCTGCAGGGGAATCGACCGATAGGCAAGCGCGGAGCCGACTTGGACGATCACGCCGCGATCGCGAGCCTTCATCCGCTTCAGCGCCGCGAGCGTGCCGTGGACGACGCCGAGGTAGTTGACCTCCATGACCCGCCGGAATTCGGCGGGGGTCACGCGATCGACGGGCGCGAACACCGACTCCATCGCGTCGTTCACCCAGACGTCGATCGGCCCCAGCTCCGCCTCCACGCGCTCGGCGGCCCGTTCGACCGCGTCCGCGTCGGCGACGTCGAGGGCGATCGGGAGCGCCGACCGGCCGTGGGCGCGGACGTCCGACGCCGCACCGGCCAGGCCGGCCTCGCCTCGGGCGAGGAGGGCCACGTCCCAGCCGTCCGCAGCGAACGCCTGCGCCGCGGCCCGCCCGAGCCCGGCGGATGCCCCCGTGATCACGACGATCATCGACCGACCTCCGATTCCTTCAACTCGTCTGCTCCGTGCGCCCGCCGGTCGAGCGCATCGCCGACCGCCGTCCAGGCGAGTCCGACCGAGATCGCCGTCGAGGCCAGGCACAACGTGCAGAAGGCGCCGACAACGAGCGCCTGGCTGAACGCGAGCCCGATGCCGACGACCGCGCCAGCGATCGCGACGACGGCGAGCAGGACCGACAGGCGATCCCGTCCGGGATCGGCCCAGATGAACCCCGCGAGGACGGCGTCGACCGCATAGCCGGCGCTGCCGACGGCCGCATCGGGGACCGGCAGGAGATCCGACACGCGCGAGGTCAGGACGCGTTCCGAGCCGTTGCCGAACAGCGGGTCCCAGACGCTGCCGATCCAGCCGAGCTGGAACGACGCCAGGTAGGCCGAGATCGCCAAGCCGGCAAGGGCCAACCCGAGCATCACCCGCGGCCGAGCGCTCCGAGTCACGGCTCGATCACCACGTCGAGATCGCCGGCGACTCGCCCGACCGAGGCGGTCGTCCGGCCCGCGGTTCGCTCGAACGCCAGGTCCGCGGACGCGTCACCGACGCGCAGGCCGCGCAGCTCGAGGCGTCCGACGAATGCCGGCAGCGTCGGCCGGACGACGGCGAGGCGGTGCTCGAACGCGTCCGCCTCGAGGCCCAGGATGCTCGTGATCAGGTGTGGGATCGCACCGGCTGCCCAGGCCTGGGGATGGCACGCGATCGGATAGCGGACGGGCGTCCCGAAGTCGGACCGGGCATACCCCGAGAAGCATTCCGGCAGCCGCTGCTGGGGGAAGTCCGTCGAGGCCTCGACGAGCTCGGCGAACAGCCGCTCGGCGTCACCGTCCCGGCCGTAGCGCCGGAAGCCCTCGGCGATCAGCCCGTTGTCATGCGGCCAGACGGTGCCGAGGTGGTAGCCGATCGGGTTGAACGCGGTTGCCTGCCCGGACAGCGTCCGGATCCCCCAGCCCGATTCCATGTCGGGCTCGCCCAACCGGCGGGCGATCCGGCCGGCCCGTTCCGGTGAGGCGATCCCGGTCCAGAGCGTCTGGCCGGCGTTGGAGCTCAGGACCGCGCAGGGAGCTCCGTCGCCCTGGAGGGCGAGGACGTACGACCCCAGGTCGTCGGACCAGAAGTCGCGCTCGAACCGCTGCCGGAGGTCCTCGGCCGAGGATCGCAGGCTCGCCGCGCGGTCCGGATCGCCGCCGCGCTCGAACAGGTCGGCGATCTCGCGCCGGGCCGCAAAGGCGTACGCCTGGACCTCGGCGAGCGCGATCGGCGGCTCCGCGATCCGGCCGTCCGCGGTGACGATCGCGTCGCCGGAGTCCTTCCAGCCCTGATTGGCGAGGCCCTGATCGGTCGTGGAGCGGTAGGCCACGTAGCCGGATCCGGTCGGATCCGCATCTCCGTCCAGCCAGGCCAGCGCCCGCTCGACGTTGTCGTGCAGCTCGTGGAACAGCCCCAGGTCGCCGCTCCAGCGGGCGTGTCTCGCCAGCAGGACGAGGAACAACAAGGTCGAGTCGATCGAGCCGTAGTAGGGCGTCTGGGGGATCTTCCCGAGCCGGGCCAGCTCCCCGACGCGAAGCTCGTGGAGGATCTTGCCGGGCTCCTCGTCGCGATAGTCGTCGTGGGCCGTACCCTGGCGCCCGGCCAGCAGCCGGAGCGTCTCCGCCGCGATGTCCCGATCGAACGCGAGCGTCTGATAGGCGGCGATCAGCGAGTCGCGGCCGAAGAGCGTGGCGAACCACGGGATCCCTGCCGAGTAGTAGCGCTGCCCGTCGAGCTCGCCGCGGAGGGTCAGGAGGTCGTCGAGGGATCGCGACAGCACGGCGTTCAACGCGATGCTGTCCGTCTCCACCTCGACCGGCCACTCGCCGCCGCCCGAGATCGTGGCGTCCTGCGCTCGCGAGTCGCGCGGCCCAGGTTCCGCACCGGGTCGGGTCGAGGCGGTCCGCCGTTCGATCGGGGTCGCGCCGGGGCGTGTCGTCTCGTGGATCGTGATCGTCACCTCGAGATCCGCTTCGCCGCGGCCGGGAACGTCGATCCACAGGCCGCAGGCCGCGCCGTCACGCGTCTCGACGCGGGTGCCGAACGCGATCCGGACCTCGCGGTCGATTCCGTCCTTCCCGGCGTAGCGGAACACCAGGCCGTCGTCCTGCCAAACCGGCTCGTCCAGCGTCCCGAGATCGCCGGCGAGGAGCCCGCGGATCGTGAAGACGTCGTCGAACCGGGCGTCGAACGCGAATGCCAGCGGCAGCCGGACGCGGTCCGAATCGAAATTGCGGATGGAGATCCGGTCACGGAGCTGCGCCCGCTGGCCGTCGAGCGCGCGGTCCCAGCGGATCGTGATCCGCTCCTTCCCGATCGTCCGCCCATCGCCGAGCTCCAGGGCGGGCATCGTCAGCTCGATGACGGCGCGGCCGCCGCTCAGGGCGGTCGCCGCGAGCGGATTGGGGACGGCCCCGGCGATCTCCAGCTGGTACCCCGATAGGAAGCGCGTGTCGTGGTGGTAGAGGCCGAATCCGTGGCCATCGCCCGTCTCGATCTGACCGTCCGGCGGGCACAGGAAGAACGGTTCGTCGTCCTTGATCACGACCGCGTCCGCGATGCTCCGGACGAGCGACGCCGTGTGCTGCTTCAGGACGTGGGTCTTGCGTTCCGAGGCCGAGGCCGCGGCCCCGGGCACGACCCGGCCGTTCGCATCGCGACGATCCGCGGCCGGTGGCGTGGACATCGCCCGGCGACGACGCGCGTCCGTCTCACCAGCCGTTGGGTTGGCTTGGGTGACGGTCGGGGTCCGCGCTGGCACGGTTCGAGCCTGATCTCCCGGGCGCGACGAGCGCGGCTTCGGCGGCCCGATCTGGCATCGCACGCCTGTGTCAAGTCGGCGTCGCCGTCGCCGTCCGACGAGCGACGGGCCGGGAATGGCGACGACCTCGGTCCTGCCGTGGGCTGCCGGGTCGCCGTCGCGCGATCGCCGTCCCGGAATTGCAAGTTGGCCGCAACTGCGCGTCCGCGTCGCGCGGAGTTCAGGTGAGCCGCGGCACGTGACGCTCGCGACCCACAGGAGGACGGCCATGACCCGATGGCGCCGGCTCTGGCGCGACTACAGCTTGAGCATCGTCGTCGCCGCGCTGTTCGCGGGCTCCTTCCTGTTGCACACGATCTTCGGCTGGTGGCAGTACGTCGCGGACCAGACCGCGCAGGGCTCGAGTCCGCATCTCTGGGGCTGGGACGGCTATGTCATCTACTTCGGCGAGTGGACGTTCCAGAACTGGCAGTCGGAGTTCCTCGAGGTGCTCCTGCTGATCGTGGCGACCGCCTACCTGATCCACAAGGGCAGCCACGAGTCCAAGGACGGCGAGGACGAGATGAAGGCGACCCTCGCCCGGATCGAGCGGCGCCTCGAGCAGCTCGAGACCGGCGGGACCGGACCGGACGAGCCTGATTCGAGGAGCCAGCGCAAGCGCAAGGCGAAGGCGGCATAGAAGGCGGCATAGGCGGCGAAGGCGGCGGAGGTGCCAACGGCACGGACCAGCCGCGGGAGAAGACGGTGACCGAGACGCGCGACAGCATCGACGACATCTGGGGCCCGCGGACACCGCACGGGGCGCACGGCACCTGGCCCGTCCGAGTCGACGAACGCACGCTGGCCCAGCCGGAGCGCTGGATCCAATCGGTCTGCGTCCTGTGCTCGGTCGGATGCGGCCTCGACATCGGCGTGGCGGACGGCCGGATCGTCGGCGTCCGCGGCCGTGGCGACGACCGGGTGAACCACGGCCGGCTCGGCCCGAAGGGCCTCCACGGTTGGGAGGCGAACGCCAGCGCCGACCGCCTGACGACGCCGCTGATCCGGCGCGAGGGTCGGCTCGTGCCGGCGACCTGGGACGAGGCCATGTCCGCGATCGTCGAGCGCTCGAAGGCGGACCTCGCGCGCTACGGGCCGGGGTCCCATGGGTTCTACAACTCGGGTCAGCTGTTCCTCGAGGAGTACTACACGCTGTCGCTCGTCGCCGAGGCCGGCATCGGCACGGCCCACATCGATGGCAACACCCGGCTGTGCACGTCGACGGCGGCGAACGCGCTGATCGAATCCTTCGGCACGGATGGCGCGCCCGGCTCGTACGCCGACTTCGACGTCACCGACGCAATCTTCCTCGTCGGCCACAACATGGCCGCCACCCAGACCGTGCTGTGGGCCCGCGTCCTCGATCGACTGGCGGCACCGAACCCGCCGAAGCTCGTCGTCGTCGACCCGCGCCAGACCCAGGCCGCCCGCCGCGCGGACGTCCACCTCGCGCCGCGCCCCGGCACGAACCTGCCGCTCCTCAACGGGCTGCTCCGGATCCTGATCGAGCGAGGCTGGATCGACAGTGCCTTCATCGAGGCCCACACGGTCGACTTCCAGACGCTCGTCACCTCGACCGATCCATGGACGCCGGACCGGGTCGAGGCGACGTGTCACGTCCCGGCCGAGCGACTCCTCGCCGCGGCGGAGATCCTGGGGACCAGCCCCTCGCTCGTCTCGACCTGCCTCCAGGGCGTGTACCAGTCGCTGCAGGCAACGGCGAGCGCCGTCCAGGTCAACAACCTCCACCTCATCCGAGGCCTGATCGGGAAGCCGGGCTCGACCGTGTTCCAGATGAACGGCCAGCCGACGGCCCAGAACACCCGCGAATGCGGCGCGAACGGCGAGTTCATCGCCTTCCGGAACTGGAAGAACCCCGAGCACGTGGCGGAGACGGCGCGGGTCTGGAACGTCGAGCCCTCGAAGCTTCCGACGTGGACGCCGCCGACCCATGCGATGCAGATCTTCCAGCTGGCCGAGACGGGCTCGATCCGGCTCCTGTGGATCATCGCGACGAATCCGGCGGTGACGCTGCCGGAGGTAGGCCGGATCCGGAAGATCCTCGCCAAGTCCGACCTGTTCGTGATCGTCTCCGACGCGTTCCTGACCGAGACCGCCCAGCTGGCCGACGTCGTCCTGCCGGCCGCGATCTGGGCCGAGAAGACCGGCTGCACGACGAACGCCGATCGGACGGTCCATCTGTCCGAGCAGGCGATCGAGCCGCCCGGGGAAGCCCGCTCGGACCTCGACATCTTCCTGGACTACGCGGCGCGGATGGACTTCCGCGACAAGGAGGGCGCCCCACTCGTGAAATTCGGCGATGCGTCCGGAGCGTTCGAATCGTGGCGGGCGATGAGCAAGGGCCGGCCGTGCGACTACAGCGCGATGAGCCACGACCTTCTCCGGAGCAACGGCGCGATCCAGTGGCCGTGCACGGAGGCGCACCCCCTCGGCAAGGAGCGCCAGTACGAGGATGGGATCTTCAACACGAGCGCCGAGACCTGCGAGACGTACGGCCACGATCTCGCGACGGGAGCGGCCGTGACCCCGGAGCAATACGCGGCGCGCGACCCGAAGGGCCGAGCGATCATCAAGGGCGCCGAGGCGTTCCCGCCGCCCGAGGAGCCGGATTCCGAGTTTCCGTTCTTCCTGACGACCGGGCGGGTCGTCCACCACTTCCACACCCGGACGAAGACAGGCCGGGCACCCGAGCTGAACGCGGCGGCGCCCGGGGCGTTCCTGGAGATGGCCCGTGTCGACGCCGACGAGCTCGGGCTGGCCGATGGCGAGCTGGTGGAGGTCCGCTCCCGTCGCGGCCATGTCACGGTCCCGGTCCGGCTGTCCGGGATCGAGCCCGGCGTGGTCTTCCTGCCCTTCCACTACGGCGATGAAGGCGACGAATCCGGGGAGCCGCCGACCGCCGCCAACCGGCTGACCATGTCGGGCTGGGACCCGGTCAGCAAGCAGCCCCACTTCAAGTACGCCGCCGTCTCGGTGCAGCCCGTCCGGGCAGCCATGGACCAACGCCCGAGGCCGGCCGCCTCCGAGCTGGCCGGGCGACGCGCGCGGCTCGCTGCCCGGCGCGAACGGACCGAAGCGGCCAGGAGCCGGCGATGACCACCGAGCCGAGCCGCCGGATCCCGAACCGGACCCGGCCACAGCCGTCGTCCGGCGAGTCGGCCGGGGCGGCATCCCCGGCGCCGCCGGCGCTCGGACCCGAAGGCGCGCGGCAGCAGGTCGCCCGCTATCTCGGCGTCGTCACGGCGACCGAGGAGCAGCTCCGGGATGCGCTGATCCTCGTGGCGGAGCGGCACGAACGGAACTACGAGATCGCGCGCGGCGCCACCGTCCTCGCGGTCTGGTCGAGCGAGCATGTCGCGCTGCTGCAGCGGCAGCAGGCGCGCTATGGCCGGATGCCGAGCGAGTCGGCCGAGCTCGTCCGCTCCGTGCTGCTGGGCGGCTCCCGGATCGGGGTCGTCGGCGAGCTCGACGACCTGTGTGATCTGGCGACCCTCGCGGAGCGCGTCGAGATGACCTGGACGATCGTCGTCCAGGGCGCCCACGAGCTCCACGACGACGACCTCCTCGACGTTGCGTCCCGGGCTCGTGACGAGACGCGGCGCCAGATCTCGTGGCTGCGGACGCAGATCGAGCACGAGGCACCCGACGCGATCGCGGTCGTTCCCGACTGGTCGGGTCAGCTCGCGGCCACCCTGCCGAAGCGACCCGCTGCGATCGCCTCGGTCCCGGACGCGATCTGGGGACCGGCCGTGGCTGCCGGGCTGATCCTGCTGGTCGGGCTGATCGGCGTGGTCGCCGGCCGGCCCTGGCTGCTGCCAAGCCTGGGGCCATCGGCGGCGCTCATCGCCCTTCAGCCGGCCCATCCCCAGGCGCGGCTCTGGAACACGATCGTCGGTCACATCCTGGGGGTCGCCGCCGGCTTCGCCGGAATCGTCCTCGCGGGTGCGGCCGCCGCCCCATCGCCGATCCTCGATGGACAGCTCGTCATCGGCCGCGTCGTCGCGGCGACGATCGCCATCGCGCTCACCGTCGTCCTGACAACGGCCACACGGTCGAGCCATCCGCCCGCGACGGCGACGACGCTGCTCGTGGCTCTCGGCGCCAGCGCGACCTGGGACAAGGCCTTCGCGATCGTCGCCGGGGCGGTGCTCCTGGCGATCGCCGGGGAGCTCATCCGGCGCGTCCGGCTCGAGCGTCGGACGCCGGCCGAGCGGATGGCGCCGCGGCCGTCGATCGCGTCGATGCGGCTGCGCCGACCCCTCGCCCCGCCCCGATCGCCGAGCGTTTCCCGGCCGCGCTGACCCCTGATCGGAGCCTTCGAGGCGGGCGCGTCACTTGAAACGCGACGGTGACGCGGGGGGCGACTCCCGGACTCGTGTTCCGCATCTCGCATCGGCGAGGATCGCCGCAGATGCCGGCCGGCGCGGATCCCCATGCCCGGCCATGGACAGAGGGTTGCAGGACATGCAGAAACCCGGTTTGCTCGTCGTCGAGGACGAGCCCGCGTTCGCCCGGCTGATCAGCCTGTCGCTGTCCCGTGAAGGGTTCGACGTTCGCGTCGCGTCGAATGGCGAGGATGCGCTCGATCTCGCCGCGGAGCACCATCCGGATGCCGTGATCCTGGACCTGGGCCTCCCCGGCGCCGACGGCCTGGACGTCCTGGACGACTTGCGGGGATGGTCGGACGTGCCGGTCGTGGTCGTGACCGGCCAGCAGACCACGGAGGCGATCCGGCGCGGGCTCGATCGTGGCGCAGACGACTACGTGACGAAGCCATTCGCGCCGGCCGAGCTGGCGGCACGGGTCCGGGCGGTCCTGCGCCGGCGACATCGCTCGCGAGGCGAGCAGCATGGGATCGGCGACGTCGTCGTCGATCTCGCCAACCGGACGATCGTCCGGCGCGGCGGCGGGAGCCCGGCCGGGACGATCGGCCGGGGCGGCTGGCGCCTGCTCGAGGCGCTCCTGGACAATCCCGGTCGGATCCTGTTCCGGGACGAGCTCCTCAGCACGGCGTTCGGGCCGGAGTATCGCGGGGACACCGGATTCCTCCAGGAGCAGGTCCGCCGCCTCCGCCGGTCGCTGGGTATCCCAGCCTGGAGCGAGGGGCCGATCCGTACGGTCCACGGCGTCGGCTACGCCTACGACGTCAACGGCGAGATCCCGGCCGGTCGGCCGCGGCGGCCGCGGAGCCGACGCCGCGACGGTGAACCCGAGGCGGTGGGCGAGGCGACCCCCGGTGCGACGGACCTCCTCCCGATGGGCTGACCGTGGAGCGACCCGCAGTCACGCGCTCCGCCGTTGCAGCCGAGCGCGATCCGGCCGCCTTCCGGTCGGGCGAAGCTGGGGGCACGTTCCTCGAGCTCGCCATCGACGCGCTCCCGATTGGGGTCATGGTCTGCATCCCCGACGGCGACCGCCCGAACGACGCGTTTCGTCGCATCTGGGGCTTCGGCCCGGGCCGGCCGATGGATCGCCGGGCGGTCGAGCGCAGCCTGCGGCCCATCGCGACGCACCGATCCCGGCCGTGGCGGGCCGCCGGGGCCGCCACGCCGCGGCCGATCGCCACGGCCCTGTCCGGGGTGGAGTGGCCGCCCCAGCGCGTGGCGATCCTCCGCGCAGACGGATCCTCCGGTGTCGTCCGCCTGGCTGCACATCCCATGCGTGGCCGCGATGGCGTCGGGGCGGTCGTCAGCGCGATCGACGAGACGGGCCAGGTCGAGCTCGAGCGGCTGCGCGACGGCTTCCTGAACATCGTCGGCCACGAGCTGCGCTCCCCGATCAGCTCGATCCTCGGCGCCGCGGAGCTGATGGACGACCCGGGCCTGCCGCCGGAGGTCCGCGCGGATCTGCGGACCGATCTGGTCAGCGAGGCGCGCCGCCTGGACGAGCTCGTCGGTCAGATGGTCCGGCTGGCTGACCTGCAGCCCCTCGGCGATGTCCTGACCGACGAGCCGACCCACCTCGGCCATCTCGCCCGTGAGCGCGTGGCTCGCTGGCGGCAGCGCCGGCCGCGCCTGGCGATCGAGGTCGACGCGCCGGTCGATCCGCCGCCCCTCGTCGCCGGCGAGTCGGGCTACGTCGCCCAGGTGATCGACGCGATCCTCGACAACGCCGCGAAGTACGCCGGCTCCGGCCGGATCACGGTCCGGATCGAGCACGGGGCCGGCGACGTCCGGCTCCACGTTCTGGACGAAGGACCAGGGTTTCCGGCGGTGCCGCCGGAGGCGATCTTCGGGCTCTTCCAGCGCGGCGTGGCGCGCGGGCACGAGCTGGTCGCGCCCGCCGGCAACGGCATCGGCCTGTTCGTGGCGCGCTCGATCGTCGAGGCGCTGTCGGGCCGGATCTGGGCCGCGAATCGGGCCGACGGCGGCGCGGACGTGGGCTTCTCCCTGCCGGTCGCGAAGGGCTGACCCAGGTTCGGCCGGCGATCCTGCCTGATCCCTCCCCTTGGCATGGCCCTGCAAGCCACGTCCGAGGACCGGTCGGGTTTTTCCGAGCCCGCGAGGCCGATGCTCGGGCCGTGCCCGGCCTTCGGCGCCGGCCCGTGAGGATCCGCCGATGGATCGACGCCTGCCCCCGTGGCCGTCCCCGTTCCGGCGGTCTCCGCGATGATCGGCCCGACCGCTGGTCGGCCCGTGGGCCGCACGTGCCCGGTCGCGGCTCCCGTGGTGATGGTCGCCCGACTGGAGCCCTCACCGTTCGCGCTCGTTTCGCTGGCCCTGGCTCTCCTCCTCTCCAGGGTCGGCGGACGGGCCGCGATCGCCCGGGGCGCGTCCGTCGGCGTCATGCGATGAGCGACCGGCCGGACCAGCTCCGGGAGGGGAACGGCAAGGCCCCGGCCCACCGCGACGGGCCGCCTCGCGACGAGGTGCCCGGCCGGCCGAGGATGGAGATCGTCGACCTCTCGACGGTCACCGGGATCGTCACGGCGGAGGCGGGGCGGGGCGCGAGCGAGCGCGCGGCACGGTCACTGTTCCAGGCATCCCGGCTCGGTGCCGTCCTGACCGCGCTGCAGGCGGGCGCCTCCGTCCACAACGACCAGCCCGACGAGGCCGCCACGATCCAGGGGATCCAGGGTGAATGCCAGGTCTCGCTCGACGGCCGGGACGCCCTGCTGTCCCCCGGCACGCTCATCGGCCTCCCGCCACGGGTCACCTGGCGCCTCGTGGCCCGCACCGATGCGGTGATCCTCCTGACGGTCGCGACCGGCTAGCGTCGCGCCGCCCGGACCAGATCCACCTCCGGCAGTACTGCTGATGGATGGCCTCGCGCTGGCGTCAGCCCTAGCGTCCGACGCTGGATGGATGCGCCTCGGCCCCCTCGGAATCGGACGACCTCGCCGGGACCTCGTTCGCTCGGCGAGCTGTACGACGTCCACCTGCCGCGCGTCCACGCATTCGTCGCCCGACGCATCTGGGATCCGCACGTCGTCGAGGCCGTGACCGCCGCGACCTTCGCACGAGTCTTCGGCACGATCCGTCGCGATGGCCTGGGCGAGGAGGCCGTCGGCGCCTGGCTGTACCGGACCGCGTCAGGGATCTTGAGCGTGCGCCGCCGATCCGTGCCGCAACCGGGCCCGATGGCGCACGACTCCGAGCCCCCCGAGCCCGCGGAGCCCGGCGAGCCGGGCTGGATCGACGCCCCCGACGGTGACGCCACCGCGGCCCGCCTCCTGGCCGCCGCGTTGGACCGCAACGAGCTCAGTCGTGCGTTGCTCGCGCTGTCCCGAGCCGACCAGCGACTCCTCGTCCTGCGCTTCCTCGACGGGCTCGAGCCGGATGAGCTCTGCGCGACCCTCGAGTGCTCGCGGGCGACGCTGGCCTATCGGCTCCGGCGAGCCCTCCGCACGCTGGCCGATGGCGCGCTACGTGAGGCGACGGATGCGGCCTGAGCGGCGAGCGGTCGATGCCCACCGACTGGTCGGGGTCCGGCGCCGGCCGGGCACGCGGCGGGCGATGCCGGCACGCGGCTGGGACGTCGACCCCGCGCCGACGGGATCGGACGATGTCGAGGCGCGGCTCCCACGGCCTCGCGCGACGGCGGTGCTGAGTCCGGATCTCGCCGCGCTGTCCGCCGAGCTGGCGATCGCCGGCGCTCGGGCACGCGCTCGCGCCGCTGCCGATCGCCGGGCCGCCCCGGACCCGGCGTTCGCTTGGAGCCTGCGCGCATTGCTGCTAGGGACATCCGGCTCCGCGACTCCGCCAGACGCCGGACTCGTTCCCCTTCGCCCGAGCGTGCCACCGCCGGGTGCCCGCCTCTTCGATCGGGTGGCCGCGCCGCGCTGGACGGCCCTGACGGCCGCCTCGATCCTGGCCTTCGCCGCGATCGGGATGACGACCCCACCCGTCGCGCCGGCCGCGCCGCAGGCCCATCTCGTGGGGGTCGTTGGCGTGACCCTGACCCATGCCGGCCACGCCGGCGCGGCCCGCATCGGATCGCCTGTCGTCCGTGACGACCGGGTTTCCGTCGCGGCCGGCGGTGCGGCCACCCTCGTGATCGGCCCGTCCGAGATCCGGCTCGCCGGCGGCGCCTCCATCGAGATCGAACGGATCGACCCGGACGAGGTCGCCATCATCCAGCGAGCCGGTCGTGCCTGGTACCGCGTGGCGCCGGCGACGGCCGGCTCGTTCACGGTCCGGGCCGCGACCGTCAGCTGGACGACCGGCGCCGCCGCATTCGACCTCGCTCGAGTCGCCCTCGGCGGCGGCCGCGAGCGGCTGACCACGGTCGCCATCGAGGGCTCCCTCCGGTTCGACGGCCCCGACCTCGCGGGCTCGCTGGCGGAGGGACGACGAGCCTCCGTCACGGTTGGGGACGAGCTCCCCGACATCGCGATTGGCGACGTGACGCGGGTCGACCTGGCCGATCCGTGGCTCGTCGAGAACGCTCGACTGGACGCGGAGGGAGGCCGGCCCCTCGGCATCTTCAGCGGCCTGCCGGCCGCCACGAACCGGCCGCCTACGATCCTCGGAAGCGCGGCGGCCGCCGTTCCGTGAAGGCGGCGATCCCTTCCGCGTGATCCGCGGTCGCACCGGCCTCACCCTGCAGGTCGGCTTCCCGCTCCAACTGCTCATCGAACGAGGCGCCAGCCGACGCGTCGAGGGCCGCCTTCGTCAGGGCCAGGGCGCGGGGCGCGCCTGAGGCCAGCCGCGCGGCCAGCGCATGGGCGGCGCTCGCCAGCTCGTCCGCCGCGACGACCCGCGCGACGAGCCCGAGCCCTTCGGCGTCCGCCGCGCTCAGCGGATCGGTCGTCAGGGCCAGCTCGGCTGCCTTCGACCAGCCGATCAGGCGCGGCAGGATCCACGTCGCGCCGGAGTCCGGGATCAGCCCGACCCGGCCGAACGCGAGGAGGAACGAGGCGCCCTCGGCCGCGATCCGGATGTCGCAGGCGAAGGCCAGCGACGCGCCGGCGCCCGCGGCGACCCCGTTGATCGCCCCGACGATCGGCTTGGGCAGCTCCCGCATCGCGCGGATGATCGGGTTGTAGCGGCGGCGGATCTCGTCGGCCAGCGGCAGGGCGTCAGGCTCCAGGCGCTCGCGCAGGTCCTGGCCGGCGCAGAACGCGCGGCCGGCACCGGTCAGGACGACCGCCCGCACCGCGTCGTCCCTGGCGACGGCGCGGAATGCGTCGAGCAGCGCGTCCTTGAGCGGGACGGTCAGCGCATTGAGGGCGTCGGGCCGATCCAGGGTGATCGTCGCGACCGCATCGGCCGTCTCGACCCGAAGGTCGGCCATGCGTCAGGCCGGCGTCGGCAGCCCGGGGAACTCGAGCAGGCGGCCGTCGGTCAGCTCGAACACCCGCCGGTCGACCGGCTCGTCGGCCCCGCCCGACGCCTCCAGGACGAAGTCGGCGAAGAGGCCCGCGAACTCGTCGTCGCCCGGGCGGAGCGCACCCGCGACGAGGAGGTGCCGCTCCGGCAGGCCGATGAGGATCCGGCTGTCCCCGCCGAGCTCGGAGGCCAGGCGCTGGCGAACCTCGGGCAGCAGGATCCGCGACGCGTCCCAACCGTCGCCGGTGTCGGACGAGATCAACCGGCGCTCACCCGACACCTCGTCGGTCCAGGCGGCGCCGGTGGACCAGGCGGCAAGGTTGCGCATCGCCGCGTCCTGGACGGAGGTCGCCGCCACCCCCCACGAGAGCAGGTGGTCACCGTTGACGATCACGTCGAAGCCCGAGCCGGGCATCGCGTAGACGACCGCCAGACCGGCCGGCCCCTCGTCGACGAGCGGCTGGGAGTGGCTCCGCGAGGAGTCCGCGGCGAGGGCTGCCGCGTCGATCGAGGCGACTTCCAGGCCCTGCGTCCCGGCCGGGCGGAGGAGCGGGAAGAGGATCGCGGAAGCCGCCGCCCAGTCGTGCTCGGGCGACTCGGCGATGGAGGCCGCGTGGCTCTCGGGCGCCGGCACGTGACCGGACACCGGGGCCGAGGCGTCGATCGGCGCGAGCGGATCCGGGGCGGTGTCGCGCAGGGCGCCGGTCGCGTCGTCGGCCAGGTCGCGGAGCTCGTCGCGTCCGACGTCGTTGCCGCCCTCGAGGTCACGCTCCATCGGTCAACGTCCCTTCCACTCCGGTGGCCGCTTCTCGACGAACGCGGCCATGCCCTCCGTCTGGTCCTCCGTCGCGAACAGGGCGAAGAATGCCCGACGCTCGTGGCGCAGGCCAGCCGCCAGTGGCAGCTCCTCGGCGAGCCGGACGGCCTCCTTCGCAGCGAGCACGGCAACGGGTGCCTTCGCGGCGATCGTCCGGGCCAGGTCCAGGGCCGTCTCGAGCGTCTCTTCGGCCGGCACGACCCGGCTGACGAGGCCCATCGCCTCCGCCTCGCGAGCCGTGATGGGGCGGCCGGTCAGGATCAGGTCCATCGAGCGGGCCCGCCCGATCGCGCGGGTCAGCCGCTGCGTCCCGCCGGCGCCGGGCATGACCCCCAGGTTGATCTCGGGCTGGCCGAACTGGGCGTCCTCGCCGGCCACGATCAGGTCGCAGGCGAGGGCCAGCTCGCAGCCGCCGCCCAGGGCGAACCCGCGAACGGCGGCGATGACCGGCTTGCGGGTTGCGGCGATCCGCTCCCAGACCGCGAACCGGTCCTCGACGAGGAGGGTGACCGGCGTCTGGACGGCGAGCTCGCGGATGTCGGCGCCCGCGGCGAAGGCGCGCGTCCCCGATCCCGTCAGGACGATCGCCCGGCAGGCCGGGTCCGCGTCGAGCGCGGCGAAGGCGTCGGCGAGCTCGTCCAGCAGGTCGAAGCTCAGCGCGTTCAGGACGTCGGGCCGCTCGATCGTGACGAGCGCGACGCCGTCGACCGGGCCGGACGCCGACCCGGCCGGGAACGCGACGCTCAGGAATTGGGGCTCGGCCGTCGGCTCGCGATCGCTGGGCGCGGTCAAGGTCACAGGCTCCTCCGTCCGCGGTCACAGTAGCAGTGCCCCACAACCGATCGACAGACGCCGCCCGTTCACATGTGACTGGAATTTCGGCGGAGCCTGCGAGCGATCTGGCGGAAGGGGCCGTTCCGGGAAGAGTCCCGCAGTGGACGCGCCGGATCTCGGGGCAAACGACCGAGGAACCCGCGTTTCGCCGCCAAATGTTGCGAATCCCGGGGCAATCGTCGGCTCGAGGCCCGTTCGGCGGCTCGACGAGCGGTTTCGACGGTCAATCGCCCCGGATTCCGAGGCAACGCCGCCGCCAGTCAGGGCCGGTGCGGACGCCCCGGATCTCGGGGCAAACGACCGAGGAACCCGCGTTTCGCCGCCGAATGCCGCGAATCCCGGGGCAATCGTCGGCTCGAGGCCCGTTCGGCGCCCCGCGGCCAGGGATCGACGGTCACTTGCCTCGGATTTCGGGACAGCGACGCGCCTAGGCCGTCGGGCTGCTCGGCAGCCCATCCTCCAGCACGAGGAACGTCGCGAGCCCGGGCGCGATCTCGCGCAGGTTGCGCCCCGCCTGGCGCATCGGATCGGACGCGAGCCCGGCGTCGAGCGCCGCGCGATCGTCGAAGTCCATCGCGGTCACGACGACGACATCCGTCTCGCCGCCAAGGGCTTCCGCCACGCGCTGCACCCGGGTCGCGCGCAGGCCCGGAGTCTGGGCGACGAGCGGCAGGTGCTCGTCCTCGTAGCGGCGGAGGAACGTGGCGAGGGCGTCGTCGCCGCCGTCGGGCCGGCGGTACAGGACGAGGAGCGTGGTCATCGGGGCCTCCCTGGTCAGGATGGCGGGTCAACTGGGCCGGCCAGCCAGGCGGTGTCGGGCTCGACATCGTCGGGATCGGACTCGAGCGGATTGTCGACCGCTCGGACGGCCGGTCGCGGGCGCACGGCCGCGGGCGCCTCCGCGCGCGCCCGCGCCACGGTCTCGGTCGAGCGGAAGAACGCGCCGAGCGCCTCGTTGAACAGCCCGGGCCGGCGAGCGGTCACCTCGTGGCCGCAGCCCGGCACGACGAACAGCCGGCCGTCGCCGAGCTGGCGGCTGATCCCCCAGGCGTGGTCGACCGGCACGAACGGGTCCCGGTCACCCACGGTGACGAGCGCCGGCGCGTCGATCCGGCGCAGGTCGCCGGGCGCAAGAAGCGGCTGGACCGCCACGTCGTCGGCGATCCCCGCCAGGAGCCGCCGCCAGGCACCCTCGCCCTGGCCCGGGTCGTGCCGGGCGGCCAGCTCCCGGGCCCACGCCGGGTCCTCGCGGTCGATGCGCTCCAGGTTCGTCAGCCGGCGCAGAACCGAGAGCCGCGGCTCCCGCTGCGTCGTGATCCCGACGATCGCCAGGGTCCGCAGTCGCTCGGGATGGCGGATCGCGAACATCAGGGCGGTCATCGCGCCCATCGAGAAGCCCAGGAGGTGGAAGCTCGCCAGCCCCAGCCCGTCGACGAACGCCGCGAGGTCCTCGACGAGCCAGTCGTAGCGGAAGCCGTTCGCCGCATCCCAGCGGGTCCGGCCGTGGCCCCGAGCATCCGGGACGAGGAGCTGGAACCGGCGGGAGAAGAGCGGGATCTGGGCGGCGAAGTCGCGACTGCCGACCGACGACGCCCCATGGAGCATCACGAGCGGCGGTCCGGCGCCGTGGACGTCGTAGGCGATGTCGATCCCGTTGGCGCGAATCGTGGGCAGGGTCGGCCTCCCGTTCGTTCGCGATCGAGTCTAGGGCCGGTCGCTATCCTGCGCGGATGTCGCGTCCGAGCCGTTTCACCTCCCGTTCGTTCGAGGGACGACACGACCTCCGCGCGATGGGGGCCCTGATGTCCGACGCGTGGAACGGACCACGCCGGCCGGTCGTGCCCGGAACGGTCGGCGACCTCGAGTGGTGGACGGTCGGTGGCGGTCCGGACGCGGACTGGCCGGCTCGGGTCATGCTGTGGGAGCGGGACGGCACGACGACCGCGTGGGGCTGGTTCAACCCGCCCGGTGGCCTCGACTGGTTCGTCGGTGACGTCTCGGACGACGAGGAAACCGAGATCCGCGCGGAGATCCTGGACTGGCAACGCCTCCAGACCCTTCGGGCCTGGCGGGAGCGGATCCTCACCGCGACGACCGACGCCGAGCGAACGGCGGCAACCGAGCCGCCGTCGATGGAGGCGTGGGCGCTCGAATCGTCGTCGGAGGAGTCGATCCTGCGCGACCTCGGCTGGACGGCGTCCGACACGTCGCTCAGCCAATGGGTCCAGCGGCTCGACATCGATCTCGACCCGCCGCGCGTCCCCGACGGCTACACCCTCCGTCATGTGCGTGGGCCGGAGGAGTTCCCGGCCCGCGTCGAGGCGCACCGGGCCGCCTTCGCACCGTCGAGGATCACCGTCGAGAAGTACGAGCTCCTGCCCGGCCTCGACCACTACCGCTTCGAGCACGACCTCGTCCTGGAGGCGCCGGACGGCTCGATCGCCGCGTTCGCGATCTGCTGGCTCGATCCGGTCGGCTCGGTCGGCGAGTTCGAGCCGGTCGGGACGCATCCGGACCACCAGCGACGCGGCCTGGGCCGCGTGATCATGCGGGCGGGCCTCCGGCTGATGCGCGAGCAAGGGATCCGCGACGCGGTCGTCTTCTCCCACCGCTCGAACGCCGCCTCGGAGGCGCTGTACCGCTCCGCGGGCTTCGACGTCGCCGCGATCCATCGCCAGTACGCCCTCACGATCGAGCCCTGAACCTACAATCGGGCGCATGACGACCGGCCCGACGGAGAGAACGCGGATCGAGCGCGATTCGATGGGCGAGATGGCCGTCCCGGCCAACGCGCTGTACGGCGCCTCCACGCAGCGGGCGGTCCTGAACTTCCCGATCTCCGGCCAGCGCTTCCCGCGCGCCTTCATCCGGGCGCTGGCTCTGATCAAGCAGGCGGCGGCCGAGACGAACGGGGCCCTCGGCCTGCTCGAGCCGGACGTCGCCGGGGCGATCGCGGCGTCCGCGGCCGACGTCGCCGCGGGCCGTCACGACGACCAGTTCCCGATCGACGTCTACCAGACCGGCTCGGGCACCTCGACGAACACGAACATGAACGAGGTCGTCGCGAACCTCGCGACCCGCTCGCTCGGAGCGATGCCCGGCGAGTCGAGCCGGGTCCACCCGAATGACCACGTGAACAAGTGCCAGTCCTCGAACGACGTGATCCCGACGGCGCTCCAGCTGTCGGCGGCGATGACGATCGAGGAGTCGCTGCTCCCCGCGCTCGAGACGCTCCGCGCGGCGCTCGATGCCAAGGCCCGCGAGCTCTGGCCGATCGTGAAGACGGGCCGGACCCACCTCCAGGACGCGACACCGATCCGGCTGGGCCAGGAGTTCCGCGGTTACGCCGGACAGGTCGAGGAAGCGATCCGCCGGGCGGGGGCCGCCCAGTCGGAGCTGCTGAGCGTGCCGCTCGGGGGCACGGCGGTCGGCACCGGAATCAATGCGCATCCCGACTACGCGCCGCGGGCGGTCGCCCGCCTCGCCGAGCTCACCGGGCTGCCAGTCCAGGAGACGACGAACCACTTCCACGCCCAGGCGACGCTCGACGCCGCGATCGCGGCTCACGGCGCGCTCCGCTCGATCGCCCTGAGCCTCTGGAAGATCGGCTCGGACGTCCGGCTGCTCGGGATGGGCCCGCGGGCCGGCATTGCCGAGATCGCCCTGCCCGAGACGCAGCCGGGCTCGTCGATCATGCCGGGTAAGGTGAACCCGGTGATCGTCGAGAGCCTGACGATGGTCGTCGCCCGGGTGCTCGGCAACGACACGACCGTCGCGTTCGGCCAGACCGGCTCGTTCCTGGAGTTGAACGTCATGCTGCCGGTCACCGGGGTGGCGTTGCTGGAGTCGATCACGCTGCTCGCGGCCGCGGCGCGGAACTTCGCCGAGCGGGCGGTGACCGGTTTGACGGCGACGGACCGCGGCCCGGCCCTCGTCGAGCGGGGGCTGATGCTCGCCACCGCCCTCGCGCCCGAGATCGGCTACGACGCCGCGGCCGCCATCGCCAAGGACGCGCTGAAGACCGGCCGGTCGATCCGCGAGCTCGCCGCGGAGCGCGGCGTCCCGGCGGACCGCCTCGATGCCCTCCTCGATCCGGCCTCGATGACCGAGCCTGGCCTGGGCAGCGGCGCCGGCGGAGGCGGCTGAGCCCGAGCGTCCGCTCACGCCCCGGGCTGTGGGGCGGCGGACGGCGCCCGGCGGCGCGCCGCTACAATCGGGCGGATGGCCACCACCCGTTCCTGGGATCGCGCCGCTGACCTGCCCGCGGTCGTCGGCCGGCGTCCACGACCCGAGCTCGTCGCGCTCCCGGCCGACACGTTGCCGAGCGTCGCGGAGCTGTTCACGTTCATGCGCGATGCCGAGCTGCGATTCGGCCAGCTCCGGCTGAAGATCGAGGAGCGGACGTTCGGCGTGGCCGGTGAGCAGCTCGCCGTCATCGACGTCGTCCTCCGCCATCCCGACGACGCGCGGGTCACGACGACCTTCCCCGAGCTGGGGACGCGCGCGAACTACGAGATCTGGATCTCGGACGGCACGACCGTCCGGACGTACAGCGCCCCGAACAAGCTCGGCACGCAGCGACCGGTCCGGCCGACCGTCGCCGGCGTCAGCGGCCGGGCGTCCCGGGACCTCCCGGGACCCAGTCGGGTCTACGCGCCGCTGACCGCGCTCCCGATGGAGACGCTCCCCGAGCTGTTCGTCCATCCCGCCGGCTACTGCCAGAACGTCCTGTCGACCGGGATCTGCCGGATCGTGGGCCTGGACGACGTCGCGGGGCGCGAGGCGATCGTCGTCGAGTGCGATCACCCGCGGACGATCGAGATGAACGCCGACCGGCCCGACTTCCGAATCCGACTCGCCGTGGATCGTGCGGACGGGGTGATCCTCCGCCTCGAGGAGGCGATCGGCGGGCGGGTGACCCGCGACGCACGGGTCGTCGAGTACGCGCCGGACAGCCCGCTCTCGCCGAACGCGTTCGATTTCACGTTCCCGACCGGGACGACGATGCTCTATTAGGGCCCTCCGGCGCCACGGAGTCGCCGGACGGGAAGCGTCGTCGTCGTCGACGGCGGGATGACCGCGAAGTAGCAGCGTCCCGGCCAGTCGGTGCCGGGTCGGAGGTGGTGACCATGGCAGCGGCCCAGCACGGCGCCCACGGCGGCGCCCACTCCGGCACAACCAGCCCGCGTCTCCAGGAGCTCCAGGCAATGGTCCGCGATGGGCGGATCGACACCCTGGTCGTGGCGTTGACCGACATGCAGGGCCGGCTCATGGGCAAGCGCGTGCAGGCCCAGGCCTTCCTCGACGGCGTCATCGATCACGGCGCCCACTTCTGCACGTACCTCCTGGGCACGGACATGGAGATGAACACGCCCGAGGGGTTCAAGCTGATGAACTGGGAGACCGGCTATGGCGACTGGATCGCCGAGCCGGTCTGGGACACGCTGCGGATCCCGCCGTGGCTGGAACAGACCGCTCTCGTCCTGAGCGACGTCTTCACCGACGAGGGCCACGAGGAGATCCCGGTCTCGCCGCGGACGATCCTCAAGCGCCAGGTCGCCCGCGCCGCCGACCACGGGATCACGGTCAAGGCCGGCTCGGAGTTCGAGTACTACGTCCTGCGCGATTCGTGGCAGGACCTGGCCGACAAGGGGTTCGCGATCCCGAAACGATTCGGCACCTACAACGAGGACTACCACCTCCTCCAGGCGACGAAGGCCGAGCCGCTCCATCGGCTCCTCCGGAACCAGATGACGGAGGCCCGGATCCCGATCGAGTTCTCGAAGGGCGAGGCGGCGCCGGGCCAGCACGAGGTGAACATCCGCTACGACCACGTCCTCGAGTCGGCCGATCGGAGCGTGCTCTTCAAGCACGGCGCGAAGGAGATCGCCTACCTGAACGGCTGGGGGATCACGTTCATGGCCAAGCCGGACCACACGTGGACCGGCTCGTCGGGCCATCTCCACATGTCGATCTGGGACCAGGACGGCGGCTCACCGCTGACCCATGACGCGGACGGCGGCGGGCCGTATGGGATCTCGAAGACGTTCAGCCAGTTCGTGGCCGGGATGATGCAGCTCTCCCGCGAGCTCGCCCCGTTCATCGCCCCGAACATCAACTCGTACAAGCGCTACGCCTCGCTGTCGTGGGCGCCGGTCAACGTCGTCTGGGGTCGCGACAACCGGACGACGGGCTTCCGGCTCGTCGGCCACGGGCCGTCGCTCCACGTCGAGAACCGCTTCCCGGGCGGCGACATGAACGCCTATCTCACGTACGCGGCGGCGATCGGCGCAGGGTTGTACGGGATCGACCACGAGCTGGAGCTCGACGACGAGTTCAAGGGCAACGGCTACATCGCCAAGGGCGTGTCGCGGATGCCGCGCGCGCTGTGGGAGGCGATCGGCGAGCTCGAACGGAGTGAGGCGGCGGTCGAGATCTTCGGTCAGGACGTCGTCGACCATTACCTGAACGCGGCTCGGGTCGAGCAGGAAACCTACGACTCGATGGTCCACGACTGGGACCGCGAGCGGTACCTCGAGCGCAGCTGAGCTGATGGGGCCACGGGGCTGGCTAGCTGCAGCCCTCGTTTCGGCGGCGTGCGGCCGTGGTCCGGCCCACCATCGTTCCTGGGGGCCGACCCGGCGGTGACTCGATCGGCTCATCGGTCTTTGGTGGGACGACCACCAGCCGATCGAACGACGACCGCTCGTCCGTCGATCGACAAGAGCGCATCGCGCCCCCCACGCAGCTCCGGCACCCGCCGCCCGGACGGCGCGTAGCCGCGGCTGACGAGCACGACCCTGGACGGGCCGGGCGTTGCGGCCCGACCGCGACGGGTCGCGGGCGTGACAGCCGAGCCCCGTTCGCGGGCGGTATGCTCGGAGCCACGAGCGCCGGCCCTGCGCGGCGCGCCTGAGGAGCAGCGTGGCCGCGAAGCGTCAGCCGCCGCCCACCGCCCGGGGAGCAGTCGACGACATCGCGCCGCTGCGCGCGCGGCTCGCGGAGCTCGAGGCGCGCGAGGCCGAGCACGAGCGGGCGGCACGCGTCCAGTCGGCCCTCTACCGGATCGCCGAAGCCGCCTCCTCGGCGAGTGATCTCCAAGCCTTCTATCGCGAGGTCCACGCGACGGTCGCGACGCTCATGCACGCCGAGAACTTCTTCATCGCCCTCTACGACGACGCGCGCCAGGCGATCAACTTCCCGTATTACGTCGACACCGTCGACCTTGACATCCCGGATCCCAACCTGTGGGAGCCGTTCGGTGTCGGCAACGCGCGAGGCACCACGGCCTACGTGCTGCGAACGCGCCGCCCGCAGCGTCTGGACGCGAAGGCCCATCACGACCTGATCGCCGCCGGTGAGATCGAGCTGGTCGGCGTCCTCAATGACGGCGAGTGGATGGGCGCACCGCTCGTCGCCGACGGGCGCGTCGTCGGCGTAGTCGTGTGCCAGACCTACACACCGGATCAGCGCTACGCGGCCGGCGATCTGGAGCTCCTCGCATTCGTGGGCCAGCATGTCGGCAGCGCGCTGACTCGCGTCCGGGCGATCGAGGAGACCCGCCAGCGGAACGCCGAGCTGGCCCTCGTGAACGAGATCGGCGACGCGCTCGCGAAGCAGCTCGATTTCGCCTCGATCATCCAGCTCGTCGGAGACCGCGTCCGCGAGCTGTTCAGTGCCACGTCGATGTCGATCGCGCTCCACGACCCGGAGGCGAACCTCCTCTCATGGCCCTACGACATCGACGAGGGTGCGCCGTTCCAGCGCGAGCCTCGACCGCTGGGCCCGGGCCTGTTCTCGCGCGTCATCACGACCCAGAGGCCGGTCCGCGTCGGCAGCCTCGCGGAGCAGGAGTCCGCCGGCGCGATCCAGATCGGCGGCACGGAGACGCAGTCGTGGCTCGGCGTCCCGATCACGGGCGCGAGCCGGGCGATCGGCGTGCTCAGCCTCGAGTCGACCGCGCCGCACGCTTACAGCGAGGCCGACGAGCGGGTGCTGGCGACGCTCGCCTCCAGCATGGGCGTCGCCCTCGAGAACGCCCGCCTGTTCGACGAGACCAAGCGGCTCCTCCGCGAGGCCGACGAACGGGCCGCCGAGCTGTCGGTGATCAACGAGATCGGGGCCGCGCTCGCGCAGCAGCTCGACTTCCAGGCGATCATCGATCTCGTCGGCCACCGGGTCGGCGAGATCTTCGAGACCCGCTCGCTCCACATCACGATGTACGACGAGGCGACGGGCCGGATCGACTTTCCGTACATCGTCGAAGAGGGCGAGCGACTCGAGACGAGGCCGCTCCAGTTCGGCGAGGGCCTGACCTCGCAGGTCATCCGGTCGCGAACGCCGCTGCTCTTGCGCCAGAGCAGCGAGGGCGACGCGCACGGCGCGGTCCGCCAGGGCCTCGTCACGGAGTCGTGGCTGGGCGTGCCGATCCTTGCGGGCGATCGCGTCCTCGGCACGATCGCGCTCGAGAGCCTGAAGCCCGACGCCTTCGACGAGAGTGACGTCCGCCTGCTCTCGACCCTCGCCACGAGCATGGGGGTCGCGCTCGAGAACGCCAGGCTGTTCGACGAGACCAAACGGCTCCTGAACGAGTCGAACGAGCGGTCGGCCGAGCTCGCGGTGATCAACGAGATCGGCGCCGGCCTCGCGATGCAGCTCGAGTTCCAAGCCATCATCGACCTCGTGGGCGAGCGGGTCCGGGCGCTGTTCGACCCGCTATCGATGTTCATTGCCCTCTACGATGCGGCGACCGATATCGTCGAGTTCCCGTTCGCGTGGGATGACGGTGCGCGCGACTCCCGGGAATCCCGACCGCTGGGGCCCGGCCTGACGAGCCGGATCATCCGCACCCGCGAGCCGGTTCGAGCGGGGTCGGATCGCGAGGCGATGGCCCTCGGGGCGATCCAGATCGGCGGTTCGGACACGGAGTCGTTCCTTGGCGTGCCGATCCTGAGCGGCGACCGCGTCACCGGCGTCGTCGCGCTCGAGAAGCTCGAGGTCGGTGCGTTCAGCGACGCCGATCAGCGGCTCTTGACGACGCTCGCCTCGAGCATGGGCGTCGCGCTCGACAACGCCCGCCTGTTCGACGAGACGAAGCGACTGCTGCACGAGGCGGACGAGCGGGCGGCCGAGCTGGCCCTGATCAACGACGTCCAGCGAGGCCTCGCCGAACGGCTCGACATCCAGGCGATGTACGACCTGGTCGGCGACAAGATCCAGGAGATCTTCGAGGCGCAGGTCGTGGACATCGGCATCTACGACTACAAGACGGGTCTCACCCACTATCCGTACACGATCGAGCGCGGCGTGCGTTTCCCCGATGAGCCCACGCCGATCAGCGCCACGAGCCAGGAGATGCTCGAGCGACGCGGTCCGGTGCTGATCAACCGGGACCTCACGGCGTGGTTCGCCGCGCGCGGTGGGACCGCACTGCCGGTCCAGGGCGAGCCGGCGAAGGCGATGCTGATCGCGCCGATGATCGTCGGCGACGAGATCCGCGGGCGGATCTCGCTCCAGAACCTGGACCACGAGGACGTCTTCACCGAGGCCGACGTGCGGCTGCTCGGAACGCTCGCGTCGAGCCTTGCGGTCGCGCTCGAGAACGTCCGGCTGATCGAGGAGACCCGGCAACGCCTGGCGGAGCTCGCAACCGTCAACGAGGTGAGCCGTGCACTGTCGGCGCAGCTCGATCTGAGCGGTCTCGTGGAGCTCGTCGGCGAGCAGCTCCGCCGGACGTTCGACGCGGATATCTGCTACGTCGCGCTCCACGACATCTCCCGCGACGAGATCGATTTCGCCTACTACTACGAGCACGGCGAACGGCGGAGCCAGCCGTCGATGCGCTACGGCGAGGGCCTCACGACCCGGATCCTCCAGACCCGCGAGCCGTTGGTCCTGAATCGACAGGCCGACTGGGATGCGATCGGTGTCCGTCGGGTCGGCGCGCTGTCCAAGTCGTACCTCGGCGTGCCGATCGCGGTCGGCGAGACCGCCATCGGGGCGATCAGCGTCCAGAGCATGACCACCGATGGCCGCTTCGGCGACGCGGACGCGCGCCTGCTCTCGACGATCGCGGCGAACGTCGGGGTAGCGATCCAGAACGCCCGGCTGTACCAGGAGGCGCATCGGCGCGCCGACGAGATGGCCGCGCTCGCCGAGGTCGGCCAGGAGATCTCGGCGACGCTCGATGTCGACGCGGTCCTCGAGCAGATCGGACAGCGTGTCCAGACCCTGCTCGCGGCCGACACCACCGCGCTGTTCCTCACCCAGGGCGACGACGACACGTACCGGGCCCGCCTGGCGATCGGCGAGATCGCCGAGCAGCTCCGGGCCGACACGATCGTGGCCGGCGAGGGGATCCTCGGCGATGTGATCCGGCGCCGGACGCCCGAGTTCGTCAACGACGCCGACGCCGATCCGCGGACGATCAACGTCCCTGGCACGCCGGACAACGCGGCGACCGAGCGCCTGATGGCGGCGCCGCTTCTGTCGCGCGACCGGGTCATCGGGATCGCCGCCGTCTGGCGGACCGGGCGCGATCCCTTCGTGGAGGCGGACCTCGACTTCCTCGTCGGGCTCGCCCGCCAGGCCTCGATCGCGATCGAGAACGCCCGCCTCTACCGCCAGGCCCAGGAGGCGACCGCGGCCGCCGAGGCGGCGAACCAGGCGAAGAGCGCGTTCCTCGCCGCGATGAGCCACGAGATCCGGACGCCGATGAACGCGGTGATCGGGATGAGCGGCCTGCTCCTGGAGACGGAGTTGGATCCGGAGCAGCGGGATTTCGCGGACACGATCCGGACGTCCGGCGACGCCCTGCTGACGATCATCAACGACATCCTCGACTTTTCGAAGATCGAGGCCGGCAAGGTCGACCTTGCCAGCGAGCCCTTCTCGCTGCGGTCCGCCATCGAGGCTGCCCTCGACGTGGTGGCGCCGATCGCCGCGAAGAAGGGCGTGGAGCTGGCCTACGCGATGGGCGGCGAGCTGCCCGAGGCGATCATCGGCGACCCCGGCCGGCTCCGCCAGATCGTCCTCAACCTGCTCTCCAACGCGATCAAGTTCACCGAGTCCGGAGAGGTGGTCCTCTCGGTCGAGGCGACTCCGCCGAAGAAGGCGTCCGATCCCTGGTCGATCGACGTCGACGTCCGCGACACCGGCATCGGGATCCCGCCCGACCGGATGGACCTCCTGTTCCAGTCGTTCAGCCAGGTCGACGCCTCCATCTCGCGCCGGTACGGCGGGACCGGCCTGGGGCTGGCGATCAGCCGTCGCCTGGCCGAGTCGATGGGCGGGTCGCTGACCGCGACGAGCAGCGGCGTCCCCGGCGAGGGCTCCACCTTCTGCCTGCGTCTCCCGGCGACCGCCACGACACTGCCCGACGCGCCGCCGGCGCCGCCCGAGCGGTCACTGCGCGGCTGCCGGGTCCTCGTCGTGGACGACAACGCGACGAACCGGCGGATCCTCGCGAGCTTCCTCGAGCGCTGGGGCGTCGAGAGCGCGGCGACCGAATCTCCGCTCGAGGCGATCGAATGGGTCCGTGGTGGGCGCGAGTTCGACGCGGCCATCCTCGACTTCCTGATGCCCGAGCGGGACGGGATCGAGCTCGCCGAGGAGCTGGCCGCGCTCACGGGGTCGCGGCCGGTTCCCGTCGTCATCCTGTCGTCGATCGGCCAGCACGGCCGGTCCGCGCCGAACGTGACGGCTACGCTCGTGAAGCCGGTCAAGCCCTCGGCCCTCCACGACGCCCTGGCCGATGCGCTCCTCGCCGAGGCGGCCGAGCCCGCGCTGGCGGAGGCGGGCCCCACGACCGGACGGGCCGCCCGCCGGCCCGATCGCGGCGCGCGAACCGAGGCGCCCGCGGCCGACCTCCGGATCCTGCTCGCCGAGGACAACGCGGTGAACCAGAAGCTCGCGCTCCGTCTGCTCGAGCGGATGGGCCTCCGGGCCGACGTCGTCGGCGACGGGGCGGCCGCAGTCGCGGCGGTCGAGGCCGGGGCCTACGACGTCGTCCTGATGGACGTCCAGATGCCGGAGGTCGACGGACTCGAGGCAACCCGTCAGATCCGGGCACGGTTCCCGGAGCGGGCAGTCCGGATCATCGGGCTGACCGCGAACGCGATGGCCGGTGATCGCGAGGCGTGCCTCGCGGCCGGCATGGACGACTACGTGAGCAAGCCGATCCGGCCCGACGAGCTCGAGACCGCGATCGCCCGCGCCCGACCGGCGCTCGCAGGAGGGCCCGCGTGACCGCAGCCGCCGCTGATCCCGACGAGATCCCCGGCCGCGTCCTCGTCGTCGACGACACGCCGTTCAACCGCCAGCTCCTCGCCCGGCTCCTGCGCGGGCTCGGTCACGAGCCGGTCGAGGCGGCCAACGGCCGCGAGGCGCTGGATCGACTGCGCGACCCGGACGCCGCGCCGATCGACGTCATCCTCCTCGACATCGTCATGCCCGAGATGGACGGCTACGAGACCCTCGCGGCCCTCGCCGCCGACCCGGTCTTGCGCCAGCTCCCGGTGATCGTGATCAGCGGCGTGGACGAGCTCGACAGCGTCGTCCGCTGCCTCGAGATGGGCGCGGCCGACTACCTCCCGAAGACGGTCGACCCGGCGATCCTGAAGGCACGGATCACCTCGTCGCTCGCGCGCAAGCGGCTCCACGACGCGGAGCGTGACGCGGTGGAGCGCCAGGCGGCCACGAACGAGCTCCTCGCGATCATGTCCCGCTCGGTCTTCGACCGGGACGTCGTCCTCAGCGCGATCGTCGAGGCGGCCGTCCGGTTGTGCCGCGCGGACTACGGCGTCGCGTACCTGCTCCGGGGCGACGCGTTCGAGGTCGCGGCGTCGGCGGGCGGCAACGCCGAGCTCGACGCGTTCGAGCGCGACCACCCGATCCGGCCCGGCCGCGAGACGCTCGTCGGGCGCGTCGCGTTGATCGGTACGCCGCTCCAGGTCGAGGACGTCCTGGGCGACGCCGAGTACGCCCGCACCGAGGGCACGAAGGTCGGCGGTTATCGGACGCTGCTCGGCGTCCCGATCGAGCACGACGGGATCGTGGAGGGCGTCCTCGCGCTGACCCGCAACGCGGTCCAGCCCTTCGGCCCGGGCGAGCGGGCGCTGGCGGTCGGGTTCGCCGAGCAGGCCGCCATCGGGATCGCCAACGCCGGCCTGCTCGAGACGATCGAGCGCCAGCGCAGCCAGCTCGCCCGGTTCCTGTCGCCGCAGGTGGCCGACCTGGTCTCCAGCCCGGAGGGCGAGGCGCTCCTGGCCGGCCACCGCCGGGAGATCACGGCGCTGTTCTGCGACCTGCGCAACTTCACGGTCTTCTCGGAGACGGCCGAGCCCGAGGAGGTCCTGGGGTTCCTCCGGCGCTACCACGCGACGGTCGGCGCGCTCGTCGTCGAGCACGAGGGCACACTCGAGCACTTCGCCGGCGACGGAATCATGATCTTCTTCAACGACCCGGCCCCTCAGGAGGACCACGCCGCGCGAGCGGCGCGACTGGCGGTGGCGATTCGCGAGCGGTTCGTGGACATCAGCGAGGAGTGGCGACGGCGCGGCCACGTCCTCCAGGTGGGGATCGGGCTGGCGACGGGCTACGCCACGATGGGCCGGATCGGGTTCGAGGGCCGTTACGACTACGGCGGCGTGGGCAACGCGATCATCCTCGCGTCGCGTCTGTCGAGCGAGGCGGCCGCCGGCGAGATCCTCGTCGCGCAGCGGACCCACGCGGCGATCGACGGTCAGGTCCGGACGGTGCCGGCGGGCGAGCGGAAGCTCAAGGGGTTCAGCCGGCCGATGCCCGTCTTCAGCGTCGATCCCGTCGGTGGCGATGCCGCCGAGTCCGGGAACGCCCTGGCCGAGCAGGCCTCGTGACCGAGCCCGCGATCGACCAGGCGGCGTTCGACCGCCTCGTCGAGATGACGGGCGGCGAGCTCGAGTTCGTCGACGAGCTCGTCGACACGTACCTCGAGGACGGCGCGCAGATCGTGGAGCAGCTGCGGGATGCCGCGGCGCGTGGCTCGATCGCCGAGCTCGTGCGCCCCGTCCACTCGCTGAAATCGAGCAGCCTGAACGTCGGCGCGCTCCGACTCGGCGAGCAGTGCCGGTCCCTGGAGGAGGCTGCCCGGAACGGCGCGGTGCCGCAGGCCGCGGAATGGGCCGAGCGGATCGCGAGCGGGTTCGACGACGCTCGGCGCGAGCTCCTCGCCGATCGGGAGCGCCGGGCGCCGTCGCGCTGACCCGCCACTCGCGCCGGATGTGCAGGAACTGCTCATTCCGTCGCTCGGCGGCCGAGAGCGTGCTCGCCGCCACGCTCGGCCCACCCGGCCGGAGCGTCCTCCCAAGCCCGTGGCGCTCGCGACGTCACCCGAGCGCCCGTTCGCCTGACGCAATGAGCACGAGGCCCTCATCGGCTTCGCGCGGGAGGCGCCGAGAGCGAGACCGAGATGCCGGATGGACCTGGTTCACCGCAGGCGCGCGGCCAACGCCTCGTGACCGGCCTTTGCGGCAAGGTCCGCCGCCGACACGCCATCGTCGTTCGTCGCCGCCGGATCCGCGCCGGCAGCCAGCAGCCGCTCGACGGTGTCCTCGGCCCCGTTCTGCGCGGCCGCATGGAGCGGCGTCCAACCATGCCGCTGCCGCCCGTTCACGTCGGCCCCCGCGTCGATCAGCAGGGCGGCCACGGCGGCGTGGTTCCCGGCGACGGCCGAATGGAGCGGCAGGACGGAGAAGTCGTTCGCCGATCGCGCGTTCACGTCGGCGCCGGCCTCGAGGAGCGCTTGCGTGACGCCAGCCGCGTCACCGAGGCCGAAGAACGCCGGGTAGTGCAGCGCGGTGAACCCGTCCGCCGATCGGGCGAGCGCCAGCTCTGGCTCGGCCCCGACGAGCTCGAGCACCCGGTCGAGCCGGCCGAGCGCGGCCGCCTCGAAGACATCCAGCGCCGGCAGGGTGGCCGCGATCGTTTCGGCCGCATCCGCTCGACCGTGGTACAGGGCATGCATCGTCGCGGACATGCCGTCGCGATCGCGGGCCGCCGCGAGCTCCGGCGCCGCGGCGACCGCGGCCCGGACCGCCTCGAGGTCGCCTCGGTCGATGGCGTCGAACAGCTCGCTCGCGGTCATCAGCGTCGCTCCAACTACTTAGTTGTGCTAACTAACTACACTGGGCCCGCGATGTCAAGCCCTCAGGACCACGACCCCGCGGCGCCGTCGACCGCGAACGAGCTCGCCCCCCGGCTCCACTCGGCCGTCCTCCACCTCCTCCGGCAGCTGGCCCGCGAGGACCGCGCCAGCGGCCAGAGCCCCGCTCGGCTCTCCGCGCTGTCGGTCCTGGTGTTCGGCGGGCCTCGCGCGATCGGCCGGCTGGCGCGTGATGAAGGCGTCAGCGCGCCGACGATGACCCGGCTCGTGGCCGCCCTCGAACGCGACGGCCTGGTCAGCCGGACGGCGGACCGCGACGACCGGCGCAGCCAGCGGATCGAAGCGACGGAACGCGGCCGGGAGATCCTCGTCGCCGGCCGGGCTCGGCGCGTTGCGACCCTCGAGGCGATGCTCGCCGAGGTCCGCCCGAGGGACCGCGCGAGGCTTGACGCCGCTGTCCGGATCATCGAGGAGCGCCTCCTCGCGACCCGATGACGCTGTTTCACCATGACCCACAAGCGACGGGTGGCGTCCGGCAAAGTCGGTCGCCATGCGGCTGACCCGCCGTCGCATGGTTCACGGCAGCCAACAGATGACCGCTGGATAACCGGGAGCGTCGTGGGTCCGCCGGTCGGGCCGTCCGACGTGGGGTCACCTGAACGAGCCGGCAGAGTCACGTCGAGCGGCTGGCCGCGGGTACGATGATCCGGTGCCGGACCCAGACGCGGCACCCGGAGCTGGAGGCCGACCGACCGTGCGTCTCGAGGACAAGGTCACGATCATCACCGGCGCGGGCGGCGGGATGGGCCGCACGGCGGCCCACATGTTCGCGGCCGAGGGCGCCAAGGTCGTCTGCGTCGACGTGACCGAGGAGATGGCCGAGTCGACGGCGAACGACGTGATCACGGCCGGCGGCCAGGCGACGGCGGTCGCGGCCGACGTCAGCAAGGACGAGCAGGCGAAGCGGATGGTCGACCACGCGATCGCCACGTACGGGCGCGTCGACGCGCTCTACAACAACGCGGGGATCATGCCCGCCGCCGACCACTCGGTCATCGACACCGACGTCGAGACCTGGGACAAGGTCATGGCGGTCAACGTCCGCGGCGTCTATCTCGGCTGCAAGTACGCGATCCCGCCGATGCTGGAGCAGGGCTCGGGCTCGATCATCAACGTCGCGAGCTTCGTTGCGATCCTCGGCTGCTCGGTCCCGCAGGACGCCTACACCGCGTCGAAGGGCGCGGTCCTCGCCCTGACGAAGAGCCTCGCGGTCCAGTTCGCCCCGCGCGGCGTCCGGAGCAACTCGATCTCGCCCGGCCCGATCGAGACGCCGCTCCTCATGGACTGGCTCGTGAAGGACGAGGAGGCGAAGAAGATCCGCCTCGCCCGCAACCCGTCCGGCCGCTTCGGCAAGCCCGAGGAGATCGTCCACGTCGCCGTCTACCTCGCCTCCGACGAGAGCCGCTGGACGAACGGGGCGAATCTCGTGATCGACGGCGGGATCACGGTCAACTACTTCTGAGGCCGAGTCGATGACGGAATCGCGCCTGGCGGTCGGTGTCGATGTCGGGGGGAGCGGGATCAAGGCTGCGGTCGTCGACGTGACGACCGGCACCCTCGCCTCCACCCGGCTGCGCGTCGTCACGCCCCAGCCCTCGACACCCGATGCCGTCGTGCCCGCCATCGTCCGGATCGTCAAGCGCTCGTTGAAGGACGGCGGCGTCGAGCCGAAGGACGTGCCCATCGGGGTGACGATGCCGAGCGTCGTGATCGACGGCGTGACGAAGACCGCCGCGAACATCGATCCGGGCTGGGTCGACTACGACCTGGCAGGCCGGCTCCGGGCCCCGCTCAGCGGCCCGATCGTCGTCCTGAACGATGCCGACGCCGCCGGCCTCGCCGAGATGCGCTTCGGCGCCGGTCGGGGCCACGGCGGCGTGGTGTTCGTCCTGACGCTGGGCACCGGGCTGGGATCCGGGATGTTCAACGACGGCGTCCTCGTCCCGAACACGGAGCTGGGCCACATGGAGATCCGTGGCCGGGACGCGGAGCGGCGCTCGGCCGCCGCCGCGCGGGTCCGGCGCGGCCTGTCGTGGAAGGCCTGGGCGAGCGACCTCGACGAGCACCTCCACGCGATCGACAAGCTGTTCTGGCCGAACCTGATCATCCTGGGCGGCGGCGTGAGCAAGAACGCCGACAAGTTCGTTCCGCGCCTGACGGTCCGGCCGCCGGTCGTCCCGGCGTCGCTCCGCAACGACGCGGGGATCGTGGGCGCGGCGATGGCCGCCTCCGAGCGGTTCGTCGAGGGCGGCTGATCCCTCGCGCCCCGCTCGACGAGCAGATTCCGCTCATTCCAGCAGGCGACGAGGCGAGACCGGCACGCTCAGACGCCCGAGCGAGCAGCTTCCGCTCGCCTCGTCACGCGAAGGGGCGATTCAGCCGGCCGAGACGCGCTCCGCGTGTCGGGATGAGCAGAAATCGCTCATCGAGCCGCGGGCTCCCCACAGAGGCCCGGCGTACCATGGCCCGACCGAGCCGCGGCCGCCCGCCGCATCCTGACGAACCCGACGAGGATCCTCCGATGACGACCGACCAGCGCGCGCCCGGCGAGGCCGCCCCCGACAGCCCGACGCCGGCCCGGATGATCATCGGCGGTGAGCCCGTCGACGCGGCCGACGGCCAGACGTTCGAGGTCGTGAACCCGGCGACGGGCCGCGTGATCGCGACCGCGCCTCAGGGCGGCCGAGCGGACGTGGATCGCGCCGTCGCCGCGGCCCAGAAGGCGTTCGAGGATCGCAAGGGCTGGGCCAACTGGGCGGCCGGCAAGCGCGGTCGCTCCCTGGCCAAGCTCGCCGACCTGATCAAGAAGCACTCCGACGAGCTCGCCTGGCTCGAGAGCCGGAACGTCGGCAAGCCGATCAGCGGCGCGCGCGGCGAGGTGATCGGGGCGAGCCTCGTCTTCGACTACTACGCCGGTGCCGCGAACAAGGTCTTCGGCCAGACGATCCCGGTCTCGAAGCCCGGGCTCGACCTCACGCTCCGCGAGCCGATCGGGGTCGTGGGCCTGATCGTGCCCTGGAACTTCCCGATCCTGATGGCCTCGTGGAAGGTCGCGCCGGCGTTGGCCGCCGGCAACACGGCGATCCTCAAGCCCGCGTCGTACACGCCGCTGACGGCCCTTCGGCTCGGCGAGCTCGCCTTGGAGGCCGGCATCCCGGCCGGCGTCCTGAACGTCGTCACGGGGCCGGACGGGTCGGCCGGCGCGTCGATCGCGG